>NZ_JBZXEA010000005.1:0-123129 GCF_058725345.1 Pseudomonas sp. DW-iso17
CAGCTTCCGCCCATTGGCACTGTTGGACGGTTTCGGCCCAAAAGAAACCAAGCCCTACCACTACCAACTCGACCACCTCGGCACCCCGCAGGAACTGACCAGCCCCGAGGGCGAAATCGTCTGGTCCGCCCACTACCGCGCCTACGGCCAGATCGCTCGGTTAGATGTGGACAAAATCGACAACCCGCTGCGTTTCCAAGGGCAGTATTTCGACCAGGAAAGCGGGCTGCACTACAATCGCCATCGCTACTACAATCCGGATATTGGTCGTTACCTGACGCCAGATCCGGTGAAGTTGGCGGGGGGGATCAATGGGTACCGGTATGTGCCCAATCCTACGGGATGGGTGGATCCCCTTGGACTAAATGCTAACTGCACTGGCTCAGTAAAGAAAAACCCAACCTGCGCTATACCTGCTGAACCTGAAGTACCTGATATATCTCGTAAAGGAGCGTTCCGCGAGGCAAAAAGAGACGCCAATATACCGATGGCACAACAACCTGATGTAATTACCGCCCCGAGGTCTGGCACAAAAAAACAATACAGCATTGTGAAAATGTCAGATATAAACGGAAAAGCAATTTTAGATAGCTCGGGAAAACCTATTCACACAAGGGTTTATCAATATACGAGGGCTGATGGATCAAAAGTATTAATACAAGACCATTCAGCCGGGCATAAATTCGGCGCTCCAAACGGAGTTGGCAATCAAGGCGCTCACTTCAATCTGCGTCCATTTGATACACCGCGAACCGGCAGCGTTCCGGGGACAAAAGACCATTACGTATTCAAGGATAAAAAATGAAATACTGGAACGAACTTGACGGGACTATATTTTTTAACAAAGTCTTTAGCCAACCGATTGAAATCGGCAAAGCTTACATTCATTCACTGGGCATAGAAAATGACCAGCCCTCTTTTGGAATAGGTTTTGACATACCAGATTTCCCTGATGTGTTGCCTGAAAAATGGAAAAACAAAGGATATAACACGTGCAGAATTGCACTAAGCTGTTCTGAAATTAGCAACTTAAAAATAGTAAACCTCCCGCGCAGGGATATTTTCACAATAAATATAAAGCGAGAAAACGGGTACTTTTTTCTTACCGCAAACTCAAAAAACGCGTCTATTGAACTCAAAGCCAAGTGGCTTTCCATGGAAGGGCCGACAGTTTATATAAATAGCCCCGAACCAGGAGACTATAACTGGACAGACAATACTCTATAAAAATCAAAAACGTGATTTACTCGACCGTTCGTTCCTATGAATGCTATAGCGAACGTCAATTCGCCGACCCGCCCCACCCCACCTAAACTCTGTCCAAGTTGTTTCAACGGACAGAGGATTCACCACCATGGGCAAACGTCACCCCAATCTCCCCGCCTGGCAATGGCGTCAGTACCCACAGAACCATCAGCACCCAACCAACCTGGCGTTGCACCTGATTGCCGTGCCGCTGTTTATCGTCGGTTTCCTACTGATCGTGTCGGGCGTGTTCAGCCTCAGCCTGGCCAGCTTCGCGGTCGGTGTGATTGGCATTGTCGCGGGCCTGGCGTTGCAGCGTCACGGCCATAGCCTGGAAGCCCAGGCCAGTGAGCCGTTCAGTGATCGTAAAGATGCGGTGCAGCGCCTGGTGGTTGAGCAGTTCGTGACCTTCCCGCGCTTTGTGCTCAGCGGTGGCTGGTGGCGCGCCTGGCGGCAGCGGCACCACCACTGACCGGCGGGTTCAGGCGAACACCACCACGGTCTGGCGGCTGAGGGCGATCAACTCGCCGGTCGGGCTCCACAACGCAGCGGCCGCGTGGCCATAGCCGTCGCGGGCGTGTTCGATGTTGACGTGGTACTGGCACCAGTCGAGCGTAGTCAGGTCTTGCAACGGCTGGATGAACTCGATGGTCCAGGTCAGGGTGCTGCCCGGCGCGGGCTTTTTCAGGTGTGGCAGCAACGCCGGTGGCCAGGCGTCGACCAGGGCGAGGATATGCGCCTCGGTCAGTGGCTCCTCTTTCACATCCCCCCGCAACCGTACCCAGCCGCCCATGTCGCGGGATTTATTGCCGGTAAACGGCAGGCCACCGACACTCCAGCGCATTGCCAAATGACGCATGAATTCGGGGGTAACGCCCTTGATATAGGGCAGTTCCTGGCACTCATCCCAATGTTTGAATACCGGTGGCGGCTCACTTGCCACGTCAATTTCGGAGGGGCGAGAGGCGCCAAAACTGGCCTGGACCAGGGTCGCCACTTCACCGTTCTGCACCACGCGCCCGAGCAACTGGCTGACCGCCTTGCCTTCGCGTAGCACTTCGACCTGATAACTGGCGGATACATCCGGCGCTACCGGGCCGACAAAGGTGATGGCCAGCGAGCGCAGCGGTCGGTCCGCCGGCACCTGGGCGCGCAGCGCCTCGTACTGCAAGGCAGCGACCAGCCCGCCAAAGGTGGCCCGGCCCTGGGCCCATTCGGCAGGGATGGTGACATCCAGCGGATTGCTACGGGCAGCGTCGAGCAAATCACTAAAGCGCATGGCGACCTCACATCAAGAAAATCCTGGAGGAATCTTAACCATCGAATTGCACAGGCACAGCGCCTATTCCGGCCAAAAACCGGACCGGTTTAAAAACACTCGGCGCTGAGCGTGTCCAGCACACGGTCGGCCTTGCCTTGCGCCTTGAGCATGGTGCGCTGCCACACTGCTACGCAGGGTTGCAGGTCTGGCTCATGGCCGGCCTGGGCCAGCCACTGCCAACAGTCATGCCAGTTACCCAGCGCACTCTGGGCCTTCTTCAAGTGCGACAGGGCCTTGGTGGGTAATTTGTCCAGCTCGGGATACGCCTCGGCGGCATAGCGCACACGCTTGATCAGCAACCGTAGCCGGTGGCGGTCATGATCGGGGTCCTTCAAGGCGCCATCGAGTGCCTGCCATTGCTTGGCCAGGCGTTTCTGGATACGCGGGCGCAAGCCCTTGAGCAGTTTCTGGTGCTGGGATGCGCGGATAAACCGTGGGAATGCATCCAGGATCAGCAGCAAGTGCGCCAGCTCCGGGGTTTGCGCCACTTGGCGGTAAGCCTCGGGCTGCAGACGCAGGCGCCGATCAGCCGCGTCGTGATGACCGTGCTGATGCAAATACGCCGCCAGCACCTCTCGGTCGCGTAGCGGCGTAGTCAGTTGGCCAACCGTGCTGGCGGCCAATTCAAGCTGTTCGACACCGGGCAGCCCGCGCAAAGGGCGCAACAGGCTGCGCAGGCGGCGTACCGTGGTGCGCAAATCATGCAAGGCTTCATCGTCAGTGACGGCGGCGAGGCGAGCCTGGCAGCTCAGTAACCCTACTTCCAGGCCAATGACCTGAGCGACTAACTGATTGACCAACGCTGACATCCTGCCCTCACTTTCCGATGAAAAATCCTGCCCGCTGCGGGGTCATCGCCCGGCGCGAGACTCACGAATGTAGAACCGCGCTTTCTCGGCCTTGTTGGAGCAGCCCTCGAACGCTTCAAACTGCTGCTGAGTCTTGGCGCCAGTCAACAGCGACAACGCCTTGGAGTAGCTGACAGTGCCGGCAAAACCTTCGGCCTTGGCCAGGTCCAGTTCTTTCCAGGCGGCGTCCAATTGCGAGCCACAGCTGTCGCGATACGCGGTTTTCCCGGCACAACCAGCCAAGGCCAGCACGATCACAGGCACACAGATCCAGGCTTTCATTGATGACACCTCAAATATACAAATTCAGTCGTAGCCTGTAGACGTTGCCTACAGGGAAAAGTGCCTTGTCCTTAGCCTGAAATCGGTAGTACCTATTGCCAGAGCATACCCGAGCCTGATCGCCAGCCTGGAAAAATCTTGCGCGCTGTCAGCAAGGATTGAAGCAGGCCCCTTGATGGGTGCATTGTGGGCCCCTGTTTTGCGAAGGATCTGGCCATGAAGAAACGTGTTGCCTTAGTGCTGGGCTCCGGTGGCGCCAGGGGCTACGCCCATATAGGGGTGATCGAGGAAATCGAACGACGCGGCTATGACATCGCCTGTATCGCCGGCTGTTCCATGGGCGCCGTGGTGGGTGGGATCTACGCTGCCGGCAAGCTCGACGAGTACCGCAACTGGATCGAAAGCCTGGACTACCTCGACGTCTTGCGCCTGGTGGACGTGAGCTTTCGCCTGGGAGCGATTCGCGGTGAGAAGGTGTTCGGGCAAATCCGCAAGATCGTCGGCGATATCAATATCGAGGAGCTGCGCATCCCCTACACCGCCGTCGCCACCGACCTCACCAACCAACAGGAGATCTGGTTCCAGGAAGGCTGCCTGCACCAGGCCATGCGCGCCTCGGCGGCCATCCCCAGCCTGTTCACCCCGGTGATGCAAGGCAACCGCATGCTGGTGGACGGCGGCCTGCTCAACCCGCTGCCCATCGTGCCGGTGGTGTCGAGCCACTGTGACTTGATCATTGCGGTCAACCTCAACGCCACCAACCAGAAGCACTATCAATTGCCGGTGATCCAGCGCCCGCCAGCGTTCAAGAGCCGCTTCAACAGCCTGGCCAAGTCACTGGGTTCGCACCTGCCGTTTCGCCGCAAACAGGCCGAGCAGTTGATGAAACTGGAACAAGAAGCCTTGCAGGCCCAGGCCGCCGAAATCAACCCGTGGCTGGAGTCTGCCGAACCCGAAGCCCAGCAACCCGCCGCGGCGCCGGAGAAAGCTGGCGCACCGAAGTCGGCGACCGGCTCGTTCATCATCGACAACGTCGGTCCTGCATCGCTGTTGGACCTGATCAACCAGAGTTTCGAGGTGATGCAAACCTCCTTGGCGCAATACAAGATCGCTGGGTATCCGCCCGATGTGCTGATCAACGTGCCAAAGCGGGTGTGCCGGTTTTTCGAGTTCTATAAAGCGCCGGAGTTGATCGCTTTGGGGCGGGAGATTGCCAGTGATACGTTGGATCGGTATGAAAGCGAACAGAGTTGAGCGTGTGGGTGTTGCAGATGGCCTCATCGCGGGCAAGCCCGGCTCCCACAGGGGCATGTATTTCAACTGTGGGAGCTGGCTTGCCTGCGATGGCGCCAGCGCAGGCACCACAGATTCAGGCACCTAGCAACCGATACCCCACCCCCGCCTCAGTCACGATAAACCGTGGCCGGGTCGGGTCATCCGCCAGCTTCTGGCGCAGGTGCCCCACCACGATCCGCAGGTAGTGGCTGTCCTCGGTATGGGTTGGCCCCCAGATGTCCTTGAGCAATTGCTGTTGGGTAATCACCCGCCCAGGGTGGCGTGCCAACTGCGCCAGCACTGCGTATTCCTTGCGGGTCAGCGCCACCTCGGCACCGTCCAGCAAAACGCGGCGGTAGGCTAGGTCTACGGTCAGCGGGCCAAAACTCAAGGCGGCTTCCTGGGCCTCTCCGGCCGGTGCCTGGCGCAACAGCGCACGCACACGGGCAAGAAACTCCTGGATGCCGAACGGTTTGGTCACGTAGTCATTGGCGCCACCGTCGAGGGCCTCGACCTTCTGACCTTCACTGGCCCGCACCGACAGCACCAGCACCGGCACCGTGGACCACTCGCGAAACTCGCGCAGCACCTGCTGACCGTCCATGTCGGGCAGGCCCAGGTCGAGCACCAGCAAATCCGGTTTGCTCAAGGCCGCCTGGGCCAGGCCTTCGTTGCCGGTGCCGGCTTCGATGACCTTATAGCCTTGGGAAGCCAGGCTGATGCGCAGAAATTTGCGGATCTGCGGTTCGTCATCAATGACAAGAATCGTCGCGGTCTGGCTCATGGTGTCTCATCAAAACCCATTAAAAAATCCCCCCCCTGTAGGAGCGAGCTTGCTCGCGAAAAACCTCTAGGCACCGCGTGCATTCAGGACGTCATCATTATCGTTAACGACCTTCGCGAGCAAGCTCGCTCCTACAGGTTGTGTTCCAGGACAGGTGGTGTCGGCAACGGCAGAAACAAAGTGATGCAGGTGCCTCGCCCGTCAATGCCATCGGCCACGCTGATATGCCCGCCGTGCGCGCCGACCATGCCCTGGCAGATCGCCAAGCCGAGGCCGGTGCCCTGTCCGCCTCGATCCCCGCGGGCAGCGGTGTAGAACATGTCGAAAATCTTCGCCCGCTCCTCCTCGGGAATCCCCGGTCCTTCATCCGCCACGGCAAAAAACAACTGCTCATCCTGCACCCCAGCGCGCAACTGCAAGCGGCCCTGGGGGGGCGAAAACCGTGCGGCGTTTTCCAACACGTTGACCAAGGCCTGCTCAATCAACGCCGCATGCACATACAACAAAGGCAGCTCCGGCGGCACATCGGTGCTCACCTGCAACGGCGCCAGCACGGCGCGCAGTCGCCCAAGGGCACTGCCGACAATATCGCCGGGCGACACCCAATCGCGTGCCAGTTTCAGCGCACCATGACCCAGGCGTGTCATGTCCAGCAGGTTCTGGATATAGCGGTCCAGGCGCTCGGCTTCATCACGGGTGCCTTCGAGCAATTCGCGGCGATCCTCCAGCGGGATGGCTTCACCCAGGGCCAGCAGGCTGTCGATGCTGCCGCGCATGGACGTCAATGGCGTGCGCAAATCGTGAGACACCGACGCGAGCAAAGCGCTGCGCAGTTGTTCGGTTTCGCCGTGCAGGCGCGCCGATTCCAGCTCCTGCCCCAGTTGTGCCCGCGCCAGCGCCTGGGCCAGCGGTTGGCTCAACGCGGTGAGTAAACGTCGACGTTGCCCGCTCAATTCCAGGCCAGGCTTGGCACTGACACCCAGCAACCCCAAGGGCCCCTCTTCACCCGACAACGGCCACCACCACCAACGCCCAAACGGCAAGGTGCCGGTGCCCATGCCGGCCGGCTGATCATGCTGCCAGGCCCAGTCGGCGGCGGCGCGTTCTGCTTCGGTGAGGGTCAACGGGCCACCGGTCTCGACCTTCCAGCCGCCCTGCCCGTCGCGATTGACCAGGCACAGGTCGAGGTCGTTCCAACCTTGCAGATGGTGGGCGGCGGCACTGATGACAGCTTGGCGGTCGGTGGCAGCGGTGAGCTTGCGCGACAGGTCGAGCAGCTCGCTGGTTTCTTCCTGGGTATCGCGCAACGCCTGCAACTGGCGGCGCTGGCGTGCGGCGAGGTTGCCGGTCAACGCTGCCATCAACAGGAAGAACAACAGGGTCAGCACGTCTTCTTCGCGCTGGATGGCGAAGGAAAAATTCGGCGGAATAAACAGAAAATCGTAAGTCAAAAACGACAGTGCCGCACACACCAGGGACGGCCCCAGACTGCTGCGCACCGCCACCAGCAGCACGGCGGCGAGAAATACCAAAGAGATGTTCGGCAGCGCCAACGCACTGGACACGGCCCAGGCCACTGCGGCAGCGACAAAGGTGGCCACCACCGCCAGGGCGTAATCGAACCACACCAACCCGCGTACCTCCGGCAGACGTGGCGGTGCAGGCATGTCATCGCTGTCGAGGACGTTGATTTCCAAGCCGCGGGCATTGCGCAACAGGCGTGCCGCCAAGCCGCCACCGAACAGGCGCCGCCGCCAGCGCATCCGTGACTGCCCCACCAGCACTAAACTGGCACGGCGTTCAACGGCGTGCTGGATCAGGGTCTTGGCCACTTCCCCAGCGCGCAGCAACACCACTTCCCCGCCCAGCCGCTCTGCCAGTTGCTGAGCGTTTTGCAGGCGCAGGCGCGATTGCTCATCCCGAGCACGGCCGTTGTCGATGTGCACCAGGCTCCAGGGCAAATGCCGACGCTGGGCCACGCGGCTGGCATGGCGCACCAGTCGTTCGGCTTGCGCATCGCCATCCACACCGACCAACAGGCGCCCACGCACTGCCGGCGCGGCCTGGCCGAGTTGGCGGTAGCCCTGGGCCAGGTCATCGTCGACGTGGGCGGCGGCGGTTTGCATGGCCAGTTCGCGCAGGGCCATGAGGTTGGTCTGGGTGAAAAACGCATCGATGGCCGCACGCGCCTGTTCGGGCACATACACCTTGCCGTCACGCAGGCGCTCGAGCAGCTCGCGAGACGGCAGGTCGATCAGCAACAGTTCGTCGGCCTCTTGCAGCACCCAGTCCGGCAGGGTTTCGCGCACTTGCACGCCGGTGATACCACGCACTTGGTCGTTGAGACTTTCCAGATGCTGGACGTTGACCGTGGTGAACACGTTGATGCCGGCGGCGAGCAGTTCCTGGATGTCTTGCCAGCGTTTTTCATGACGGCTGCCGGGGGCGTTGCTGTGGGCCAGTTCATCCACCAGCACCAGCTTTGGCTTGGCGGCGAGTAGGCCGTCGAGGTCCATTTCTTCGAGCATCACGCCACGGTATTCGCTGCGCAACAGCGGTTGTTGCGGCAGGCCGCTGAGCAAGGCTTCGGTCTCGGCGCGGCCGTGGGTTTCGACCACCCCAGCGAGCAGGCGCACGCCCTGGCGCAGTTGGGTATGGGCCGCCTGGAGCATGGCGTAGGTCTTACCCACACCGGGCGCGGCGCCGAGGAAGACTTTAAGCCGGCCACGGCCGTCCCGGGGCAGATCGGCTAACAGGGCATCGGCGCGGCCGGCGTCGCTCATGCTCGGGGGTTCCTTCAGGTATTGATGGAGAGTCTTCAAGGCCGCCATCGCGGGCAAGCCCGGCTCACACAGTGGAATGCATTCCAAATGTGGGAGCCGGGCTTGCCCGCGATGGCGGTCGCAAGGCTTACAACGTTTCCAAAGCCATGTTCAGGGCCAGGACATTTACGACGGGCGGGCCAACCAACGGGCTTTCGATGTGCTCATCCAGCAACCGCTGCAAGGTCGACACCGGCACATTTCGCGCCGCCGCCACTCGCGCCAGTTGATAGGCAATCGCCTGCGGTGGCAAGTGTGGATCAAGGCCGCTGCCGGAGGTGGTCAGCGAGGCCAGTGGCACCGGGCCCTGGCCAGGCACTGACTGCTTGCTGGCGTCCTCGAATATGCGAGTCGCCAAGGCCGGATTGCTGGGGCCCAGGTTACTGGCACTGCTGGACACGGTGGCAAAAGCACCGGCTGACGGGCGTGGGTGAAACCAGCGGTCACCAGTGAAGTCCTGGGCGATCAGGCTGGAGCCACGCACCTTGCCGCTGGCGTCGCGCACCAGGCTGCCATTGGCTTGATCGGGGAAGGCCACTTGGGCCACGCCGGTGACTACCAGCGGGTAGGCCACGCCGGTGATCAGGGTCATGAGTACCAGCAAGCTCAGGGCCGGGCGGATGATGTTGGACATTTCAGACTCCTCAATTCAGTGGTGCGGTGGGACGCGGAGCGTCCGGGGCGGCGGCATTCCCACGCGGAGCGTGGGAACGATCAGCGGCCAGGTCAAACCAGGTGCAGCGCGGTCAGTAGCATGTCGATGGCCTTGATGCCCACGAACGGTACCAACAGCCCGCCCAGCCCGTAGATCAGCAGATTGCGCCGCAACAACGCCGCCGCACTCGCCGCCTGCACGCGCACACCGCGCAGGGCCAATGGGATCAGCACCACGATAATCAGCGCGTTGAACACGATGGCCGAGAGGATCGCGCTCTGTGGGCTCTGCAAGTGCATGATGTTGAGCACGCCCAGTTGCGGGTAGATCGAGGCGAACAGCGCCGGCAGGATCGCGAAGTACTTGGCCACGTCGTTGGCGATGGAAAAGGTCGTCAGCGCGCCACGGGTCACCAGCAGTTCCTTGCCGATCTGCACCACGTCCAGCAGCTTGGTCGGGTCGCTGTCGAGGTCGACCATGTTGGCGGCTTCGCGCGCGGCCTGGGTGCCGTCGTTCATCGCCATGCCGACGTCAGCCTGGGCCAGCGCCGGGGCATCGTTGGCGCCATCGCCACACATGGCAACCAGGCGTCCATCGTTCTGCTCATGGCGAATACGCGCGAGTTTCTTCTCTGGCGTGGCTTCGGCCAGCACATCGTCCACCCCCGCTTCAGCGGCAATCGCGGCGGCGGTCAGCGGGTTGTCGCCTGTGACCATCACGGTACGAATCCCCAGCTTGCGCAACTCGGCAAACCGTTCGCGGATACCGGGCTTGACCACGTCCTTGAGATGGATCGCCCCCAGCAACTTGCCATCGGCGCACACCAGCAAGGGCGTGCCGCCGCTCTGGGCGATCTTGTCGATTTCCCGCGACAGCGCAGGCAGCAGGTCGCTGCGTTGCTGGCCGATAAACGCCAGCAGCGAGTCCACCGCGCCTTTACGGAACACACGGCCCTGATAGTCGACACCGGACAAACGGGTCTCGGCGCTGAAGGGCACGGCGGTCAACGCCTCCAGGCTCGGCTCGGCCTGGGGGTGCAAGGCGCGCAGGTATTCAACGATGGACTTGCCTTCCGCCGTGTCATCCGCCAGGGACGCCAGCAGCGCGCCTTCGGCCAATTCGCGGCCACTGACGCCAGGCGCGGACACCACGGCCGAGCAACGACGGTTACCAAAGGTGATGGTGCCGGTCTTGTCTAGCAGCAACACATGCACATCCCCCGCCGCTTCCACCGCGCGGCCAGACTTGGCGATCACGTTGAGACGCACCAGGCGGTCCATGCCGGCAATCCCGATGGCCGACAACAAGCCGCCAATGGTGGTGGGAATCAGCGTCACCAGCAGTGCGACCAGGAACACCAGCGGCAAGCTGCCATTGGCAAAGTGGGCGAACGGCTGCAGGGTCACCACCACCAGCAGAAAGATCAGGGTCAGGCCGATCAGCAGAATATCCAGCGCGACTTCGTTGGGGGTTTTCTGGCGTTTGGCGCCTTCCACCAGCGCGATCATACGGTCCAGGGTGGACTCGCCCGGGTTAGCGGTGATGCGGATGAGCAGCCAGTCCGACACCAGCCGCGTGTTGCCGGTGACGGCCGAACGGTCGCCGCCAGACTCGCGGATCACCGGGGCGGATTCGCCGGTAATCGCCGCTTCGTTGACCGCCGCAATCCCTTCGACGACCTCGCCGTCACCGGGGATCATTTCCCCGGCGGCAACACGTACCACATCGCCCTTGCGCAGGCTGGTGGCCGGCACCACCTTGAAGCTGCCATCGGCTTCCTGGCGTCGGGCGCTCAAGCCTTCGCTGCCAGCCTTGAGGCTGTCGGCGCGGGCCTTGCCGCGGCCTTCGGCCAGGGCTTCGGCGAAGTTGGCGAACAGCACGGTGAACCACAGCCACACCGCGATTTGCACCGCAACAAAGGTGGGCACGGTGGTATCGGGCACGAAGCACAACACGGTGGTGAGGATGGCGGTCAGTTCGACCACCAGCATCACTGGCGAGCGTTGCAGTTGGCGTGGGTCGAGCTTGACGAACGCCTGGACCAGCGCCGGACGCCACAGCGCCGAGATGGCGGTTTTGGCAGGCTCCTGGGGTTTGACCGGGGCCGCGTTTTTTGCAGGCATATTCATTTTCATATCCCTTAACTAGAAGCCCATGCTCAAGTGTTCAGCGATGGGACCCAACGCCAGCGTCGGCAGGAAAGTCAGGCCGCCCACCAGCAAAATGGTCACGGTCAACAGGGTCACAAACAGCGCGCCATGGGTGGGGAAGCTGTTCTGGCCAATCGGTGCGGCTTTCTTCATCGCCAGGCTGCCGGCCAGGGCCAGTACCGGGAGGATGTAGCCGAAGCGGCCGATCAACATGCCCAGGCCCAGCATCAGGTTATGGAACGGGGTGTTAGCGCCGAGGCCAGCAAACGCCGAACCGTTGTTGGCACTGGCCGAGGTGTAGGCGTACAGCAATTGGCTGAAGCCGTGGGGGCCAGGGTTACTGATAGCGCCCGCCGGGCCCGGGAGGCTGGCAGCGATAGAACTCAGCACCAGCACACCAACCGGCATCACCAGCAGGGTCACCACCAACAATTGCACTTCCCTGGCCTGGAGTTTCTTGCCCAGGTATTCCGGGGTGCGGCCGATCATCAAGCCGGCAAGGAACACCGCGATCAACACGTTAAGCAACATGCCGTACATACCGGCACCGACACCGCCGAAGATCACTTCGCCGACCATCATGTTGACCAGCGCCACCATCCCACTCAGAGGGCTGAGGCTGTCTTGCATACCATTGACCGAGCCGTTGGACGCCGCGGTAGTGGTCACCGACCACAGCACGGTACCGGTGGTGCCGAAGCGTGTTTCCTTGCCCTCCAGCGGGGCGGTTTGCTCTACGGCCGGGTTGTTCAGGGTTGGGTTGGGCTGGTATTCGGACCACAGCGACGTCGCGCCGCCGATCAAGAACAGCGCCAGCATGCACGCGAGGATCGCCCGGCTCTGGCGCAGGTCCTTGACGTAATGGCCGAAGGTAAACACCAGTGCCACCGGGATCAGAATGATCGAGGCCACTTCAAACAGGTTGGCCCAGGCGGTCGGGTCTTCGAACGGATGCGCCGAGTTCACGCCGAAGAAGCCACCGCCGTTGGTGCCCAATTGCTTGATCGCAATCTGGCTGGCGGCCGGGCCCAGGGGAATCACTTGGTCCACGCCCTGCAGCGTGACGGCATCAACATAGTGGGCGAAGGTTTGCGGCACGCCCTGCCATACCAGAAACAGTGCGAGCACCAGGCACAACGGGAGCAGGCCGTAGAGGGTGGCGCGGGTCATGTCGACCCAGAAGTTACCCAGGGTCTGGGCAGATTTGCGCCCGATCCCACGGCAAAGTGCGACCAGCACGGCCAGGCCGGTCGCGGCGCTGACGAAGTTCTGCACCGTGAGGCCGGCCATCTGACTTAGATAACTTAGGGACGCCTCACCGCTGTAGTTCTGCCAGTTGGTATTGGTCATGAAACTGACGGCGGTATTAAACGCCAAGGTCCATTCCTGGCCCGGCAGGTTTTGCGGGTTCAGCGGGAGGGAGCCTTGAAATAACAGAATAGAGAACAGCAGCAGGAAGCCGGCGAGGTTGAATGCGAGCAAGGCCAGCATGTACTTCTGCCAGCTTTGTTCCTGCTGTGCGTCCACACCCGACAGGCGATAACAGGCGCTTTCCACCGGCCCCAGCACCGGGCTGAGCCAGGTGCGCTGGCCCTCCATCACCTTGTAGTAGAACCGCCCCAGGAACGGAGCCGGCACCAGTACCACGGCAAAGAAGGCGATGATCAGCCAATAGTCATAACTGTGCATAGCCGCTCCTAGTTCCGATCCGCGCGTAACAGCGCAACCAGCAGATAAATGAACAGCGCCACGGCCAATAGCAGTGACACCCCGTCCAGAACACTCATGGAAGTCTCCCCGTCTTGCGGCGATTGCCGCGTGTGGGGGCATTGTCCGCAGGAGGGGTGTAAAGGAACGAGAGCGAGGTGGTGGGTGGGGCGTAAAGATGGCGTAAAGAGTGGGTTTACGCGGGGTTTACAGCGGGATTTGCAGTGGCTGGGAGGGCCTCTTCGCGGGCAAGCCCGGCTCCCACATTCGACTGCGTTCTTTCAGTTAACACTCGGTCAAGTGTGGGAGCGGGCTTGCCCGCGAAAGCGCCCGCCAAGTCACCACCGCACTTATGTGGTGCAACTCATGCCACATTCAAACGCCAAACCGTCCCCCCGGCGACATAGGCACTGCTTTACGACATAGTTCTGAGGCTTGGCATAACCACTGCAACACCTTGAATCATTCCAAACGGTTCAGGGAGCACCCCACAATGAACACACAACTCAAACCCACCTTGGGCACCCTGCACCTATGGGGCATCGCCGTCGGGCTGGTGATCTCCGGCGAATATTTCGGCTGGAGCTATGGCTGGGGCGTCGCCGGGACCTTAGGGTTTCTGGTGACATCATTAATGGTCGCCGCGATGTACACCTGCTTTATCTTCAGCTTCACCGAACTGACCACTGCGATTCCCCACGCCGGAGGCCCCTTTGCCTACAGCCGTCGCGCCTTCGGTGAGAAAGGCGGCTTGATTGCCGGCCTGGCCACTTTGATCGAATTCGTCTTCGCCCCGCCCGCGATTGCCCTGGCCATTGGCGCGTACCTGAACGTGCAATTCCCGGCACTCGACCCCAAGCACGCCGCCGTCGGTGCATATATCGTGTTCATGGGCCTGAATATCCTCGGGGTGAAACTTGCCGCCACCTTTGAGTTGGTGGTCTGCGTGCTGGCCGTCGCCGAACTGCTGGTATTCATGGGCGTAGTCGCCCCGGCGTTCAGCTTCAGCAATTTTGCCCTCAATGGCTGGGCCGGTTCCGACACCTTCAGTGCCCCGGCGATTGCCGGTATGTTTGCCGCCATCCCCTTCGCGATCTGGTTCTTCCTCGCCATCGAAGGCGCGGCCATGGCCGCCGAAGAAGCCAAGGACCCCAAGCGCACCATTCCGAAGGCCTACATCAGCGGCATCCTCACCCTGGTGATCCTGGCCATGGGCGTGATGTTCTTCGCTGGCGGGGTGGGTGACTGGCGCACCCTCTCGAACATCAACGACCCACTGCCCCAGGCGATGAAAACCGTGGTGGGTGACAGCTCCGGCTGGTTGCACATGCTGGTATGGATTGGCCTGTTCGGCCTGGTGGCAAGCTTCCACGGCATCATCCTCGGCTACTCGCGCCAGTTCTTCGCCCTGGCCCGTGCCGGTTACCTGCCGTCTTTCCTGGCCAAACTCTCACGTTTCCAGACACCGCACCGGGCCATCCTCGCCGGCGGCGTGGTGGGCATCGCCGCCATCTACAGCGACGGCCTGATCAACCTGGGCGGCATGACCCTGACCGCCGCGATGATCACCATGGCGGTGTTCGGTGCCATCGTCATGTACATCATGAGCATGCTCAGCCTGTTCAAACTGCGTAAGACCGAGCCACTACTGGAACGCACCTTCCGCGCGCCGGGCTACCCCATCGTGCCGGGCATTGCGCTGGCGCTAGCGGTGGTATGCCTGGTGGCGATGGCCTGGTTCAATGCCTTGATCGGGCTGATCTTCCTGGGCTTTATGGCGGTGGGCTTTATCTACTTCCAGATGACCGCACAAGACCGCATCGATGCGCCGGCGGATGCAATGTTGACCGGACAGTAGCGCCTATGAGGCAGAACGGGCCTACACTGAACTACTCAGAAAGCCCGTCACTCAAAGCAGTGATTACCGTGGGAAAATTCTCCCACGAACCTCTGCCTCAAGGAGCGTCTTATGCCGTGGTATGCATGGTTGATTATGGTAGTAGCGATCGGGTCGATCGTCGGTGGCCTGATGATGCTGCGTGACAGCGCCAACAAGGTGGAACTCACCGACGAACAACGTAAACGCGTAGCCGAGCGCAATGCGCAGGCAGATGCCAAGGATGCGCAGGATCGCTGAATATTGCGTTACTCCCAATCCGCCTTGGCAATATGCAAGCCGTGCTGCCCCTTGTAGGCAGCACGTTCCGGTTGGCTCCAGCCATTGAGCAACTCATCCTCCAACCGGTAGATCTCCACCCCCAACGGACGGCACACCGTCAGCGGATCCTGCGCATCCGGCCCCCACATCGGTAGCGACAAATCCCCGCCAGGGCACGTCGACAACGCACAGAGCAGATCAATCTCGGCAAAAAACTCCAGGTAATCGCCCTTCTTCGCCGGACAGGCTTTCATGAAGTACATGTCATCCTGATTGAGCCCGGTGCACTGGAAAATATTCAACACGTCATGCACATCGAACTCCGTTAGCCCATGGGGCAATACCGCACGCGTCAGGTTCGAGTGGCAATGGTGATGAAAGTCCTCCCCGGTCAACATACGGTTCACATAGGGGTCGCATCGCGTGCCCAACAAATCGTGCAAACGCCCACCGTGCTCATCAATGCCGTAGCTGGCCAGGCTGTCATCGGTAATCGTGACCAAGGGCCGTAGAAAAGGCAGGTTCGACCACAACCGATCATGGGTGCTGACATGGGCGCCTTGAAGCTGCCGGGTGCGCGCGGCCCACAAACGTTCGCGTGGGTCGTTAGCGTTCCAGACATTGAAATCCCCCACCTGCGGCCCCACCGGCGTGGTCACACGAAACACATGCCCCGCCGGCACCTTCCACGCCCTCCCCGTGCGGATCGGCACCTCGAACTGTTCGATCAACGTGCGCTGGGTTTTCTGATCACGAATGCGCTCATAGAACGCCGTATCCACCTGCAACGCCGAACCTTTGCTGACCTGGTACGCGGCGGGATAGTCTTTGTACATGGGGCACTCCTCCATCAAGGTTGATCAAACAAAGCGAGAGAAAGGTGTTCCGAGTCATCCAGGTAAAGGCTGATCGCCTCGCTGGCTGCTGGTCTGTTGTGCCTGGCTAATAAGCCGTATATCTCTTGATCGCGCTCCAGCCAGGGCGACTGGAAACGTTGCTCGTCAGGTGCAGCGCAGAACACCAGGCGTAACTGGGCAATCACCTGGGCGAAAAACTCGTCGAACAGGGGGCTGGCCATCAACGCAACAATCTGTTGATGGAACACCAGACTGTGGGTGGCCACCGCTCGCCAATCTTCACGCTCACGAGCCAGGGTGGTGGCCTCAATAGCGCTTTGCATACGCCCTGATTGAGCGTCCGTCAGCGGGCCGCTTTGGGCTATGGCCTGCAATTCCAGGGTGCGGCGGACTACAAACAGATCGCGGACTTCCTCCCGCTCCAGGCGCCGAACCATTACGCCCTTAATACGTACATAGCGAGTAAGGCCCTCCTGGCCCAGACGATGCAGCGCTTCACGGATAGTGTTGCGCGAGGCGTTGTAGGCGGTGACGAGATCCTTCTCGATTAACGGCATACCTCGCAATAACCGCCCACCGATTATGTCGGCACGTAGTTCCAGGGCTATTTGATCGGCTAAAGACATGCTGAGCGTCATCACTACCTCAGGATTGTTGAACAATCATTGGAGAGATGTAATCACGTTTCATGCCAATATCGCTTGGAAGTCTAAAGGCGCGCGCCTCCGACAAAGAAAGGGCCGGTCATTGACCGGCCTTCTAAGCTATTTCACATCCTCAATTAATAACCAACCTGTCGCGATTCTTCTCCAGCAGTGCCTTGCCGATGCCCTTCACTTCCAGTAACTCATCCACCGCTGTGAACGGACCGTTGCTTTCCCGATAAGCCACGATTGCCTTCGCCTTGGAAGCACCAATACCGAACAGATCGCGGCGCAGGGTTTCGGCGTCGGCTGCGTTGAGGTTGACCTTGGTGGATTGCTCAGACTTGGTCATTTGGGTGGAGATTGGGGTTGGGGCTTCTGGCTTGACGGAAGGGGCAGCATTGGTGGCGACGGAGAGGCTGGTGAGGAAGGCGAATACTAGGGAGGATATGTAGAGGTTTTGCATTGATGACGCTCCATGACATCGGTGAGAGAAAAGCAGCTTTTCCGAAGCTGCTTTTCCACGTTAGGCGATGGGTCGAGGGTGTCAAAAATGGATGAGTAACAGGGTGTGAACATGTCACACTCGCTCTTGTACACCTTGACCAATATTCGGATAAGCTAGGTATTGTGTCCTCGAATATCAACGGACATAGAAACGCTCATGGTCTAGAATCGCAATGGGAATACGCCATAGACCTGTGCTCACAAGGCCCAAAACTAATGTGTGAACGCTTTTTTCAAACGGATAAAAATCGCCGATCGAATCGCACAGTACCTAGTAAAGCTCTGTGGCGCGCAAGGCATAGCATTCTTTGCGCCCACCATTGGAGCGTCACCGCAGATGATTTCATAATCTTGGACGCCGTTGCTCGTACAAGTCTTAAGAGTCCAATTACTGTACGAAGTGCATGCACCTCTATAAACCCATACACATACACATACACATACATCTTATAAAAATTACCACAGCAAACTAAAAGAGTTATCAAAATGGCTTTTATTCCAGAAGAAAAGTTAAAAGAAATGGGCTTTAAAAGCCTTGGAAAAAATGTAAAGATAAGCGACAAGGCTTCAATATATAACTGTGATCGAATTTCAATCGGCGACAATACACGCATTGATGACTTTTGTGTTATCTCAGGAACCGTCACACTAGGGCGAAATGTCCATATAGCCATTTTCAATAATGTGGCGGGGGGCGAGCTTGGCATCACCATGGAGGATTTCTCAGGCCTGGCATATGGTTGTCATGTTTTTGCTCAATCCGATGATTACAGCGGAAAAACCCTGACTAATCCAACTGTACCCAGCCAGTACAAGAACGAAGCAAAGTTACCGGTACATATCGGTCGTCACGTTATCATCGGAACCTCCTCCATTGTTTTGCCAGGTGTAACGCTGGCAGAAGGTTGTTCAGTAGGGGCAATGTCAATGATTACAAAGTCGACAGACCCTTGGGGCATTTATTTCGGCGTACCGGCGAAAAGGCTTAAAAATCGAAGCCAAGAACTTTTGGAGTTCGAAAAACATTATTTAGAATCGGAAAAATAATTTTGCACCACCCTGATGCCAGAAATCTGGCATCAGATATTCCGAATAGAATACGCTCTCAGTTAGCCATACCACGAATAAATCACAGATGGGCTTGCCAAGGCTACCGGGGACCAGATCAGGTTACCGTTGATGCGCATGAGTCTTAAGGAGATGCTAACGGCCAGATTCTCCGCCAATGCTCATCAACGCAGGCCTCTAGGAGGCATTTCCGACGCACACGATAAAAGTCATGTCCTTAAGGCTCAAGACGACGCTGCTGGTAGATCCAATCAACTATTTCGCCATCTGGTGCATAGCCGCTGACAGTATCGCGCAGCAATTGCCGAACACGCGTGTAATCATCCTGGTCCAAAGCAGAAAGCAACTCCGTCAACTTGACCTTGAGCACATCCCAAGCGAGATTATCTTCATCAGCGCTCATGATCATCGGGTGCTGGGTAGCCACTACGTTGTCACCGATCAGCAACTCTTCATACAGTTTTTCGCCGGGACGCAAGCCGGAAAACTCGATGGCAATGTCGCCATGAGGATTCTTCTCAGAGCGCACACTCAGACCAGACAAGTGAATCATCTTCTCAGCCAGCTCGATGATTCTTACGGGCTCTCCCATATCCAGCACAAATACATCTCCCCCATGGCCCATGGAGCCGGCTTGGATTACCAACTGCGCCGCTTCGGGGATTGTCATGAAGTAACGGGTAATCTTCGGGTGAGTCACCGTCAAGGGTCCACCCGACTTGATCTGTCTATGGAACAGCGGGATCACAGAACCCGAAGAACCAAGTACGTTACCGAAACGAACCATGGTAAAGCGCGTTTTATTGACTCTGGGTAAACAGTCATTATCGCCGAACAATACGGGGGCGACTTCACGGCTCAGTGCCTGCAAGACCAACTCAGCCAACCGTTTCGTGCTACCCATGATATTGGTCGGACGTACGGCCTTGTCTGTTGAAATCAATACAAAGTTGGCAACGCCAGTCTGTAAAGCAGCCTGCGCCGTATTGAGCGTACCTATCACATTATTGAACACTCCCTCGGCTATATTATGTTCTACCATCGGAACATGCTTATAGGCAGCGGCGTGATACACAGTATCGACCCGCCAAGTGCTCATGACGTCGATTAGCTTGGACGGATTACGTATGGACCCCAGGATTGGCAACAGCTTAACCGGTAAGGACTCACGAATAATACGTTGCTCAAGCTCGGAAAGAATGCTGTAAAGGTTGAACTCACTATGTTCGAACAACAGCAGTGTCGTAGGGTGCAAAGCAAGTATTTGTCGACAAAGCTCAGAGCCGATTGAACCACCAGCGCCGGTCACTAAAACGCACTGCCCTTTGATGCAATGCTCCAATAGTTCGTCTTGAGCAGGCACGGCATCGCGGCCCAGAAGGTCAGCGATATCAACTTCCTGGATGTCGTCGACCTTCACCCTGCCGCTCGCCAAATCCATAAAGCCAGGGACACTGCGCACATGCAGGGGGAAACCTTCAAGAAACCCGAGGATTTCCCGGCGACGCCCACGATTAGACGAGGGTATAGCCAAAAGAATTTCCTGAGCGCCTGTGGCGTCGATCATCCGCTGAATATGTTTGGGCTTGTAAACCTGAAGACCGGAAATAATACGATCAGAGATACTGGCGTCGTCGTCGATGAATGCTACCGGGCGCATCACTCTACCCATACGCAGGGCTGCTACCAACTGATTACCCGCTGCGCCAGCACCGTAGATAGCAACACGGGGCAAGCCATCCTCACGATTGGTGAAAGGCACGTGTTGTGCAGCGGCGAACCAATCGCCCAGAAAATATTGACGCATCCCCAAGCGCAGACCGCCCACCATGATGAGGCTTAGCCACCAATAGTTGAATATGATAGAGCGCGGGACAACATTTTGGTGGTTGCTGTACCAATAGACAACAACACCAAGTATGAGTGACGAAAGGCTCACAGCCTTGATAATCGCAATCAGCGCATCATTACCGAAGTAACGCATCACCGCACGATACATACCAAAGCGGATAAACAAGGGAATGGCAACCACCGGGGCGCAGATAAACAGCCATAAGTGCATCGCGACAGGATTGATCATCTCATCTACGCCAAGACGTACTACAAAAGCCATCCATAACGCAAACCAGACCACTAACACGTCAGTTATCAGTTGCAGGACGCGTTTTTGTCGTCGGGGCAATCCCACCAGGTACGCACGTATCTTATCCATAACCCCTCTAAACACCCTTGCTAAAACTGAAACGATTCATATGTAACAATTGAACGTTTGAATACGGCTTGATTCTTCATCACATGCCGGACCTCAGGTTCTTTGATTAGATTAGAGCC
The DNA here is from genome assembly GCF_058725345.1 of Pseudomonas sp. DW-iso17. Taxonomy (NCBI): domain Bacteria; kingdom Pseudomonadati; phylum Pseudomonadota; class Gammaproteobacteria; order Pseudomonadales; family Pseudomonadaceae; genus Pseudomonas; species Pseudomonas sp. DW-iso17. Next base: position 20,655 of record NZ_JBZXEA010000005.1, read on the forward strand.
TGCAGCACCTATATTACCGTTGCCTCGCGCATTACCTGCGCCAAGACCTCACAGGTCAGCTCAATTTCCTTATCCGTCAGCGTTGGATGAACCAGGAACATCAGGCTGGTCTCACCTAGCTCAACTGCATTAGGTAAGCGAATAGTGGGGCGCCATCCGGTATTGTCGAAAGCTTTTTCCAGATAAACCTCAGAGCAGGAACCGGAAAACGCCGGGACGCCTCGAGCAACGAGCATTTCGAGAATTCGGTCGCGATTCCACCCGTCCTTCAGAGACGATGGCTCTACAAAGACATAGCATTTATATGCCGCATGAGTGATATGTGCGGGTATTTGAGGGACGCGCAGGCCAGCAACCTGACCGGCTGCATCCCAGATACGCATCGCATTGGCACTACGGCGCGCTGCCCAATCAGCCATGCGTCGTAGTTGGATCCTGCCTATCACTGCCTGCACTTCGAGCATCCGCCAATTAGTGCCGAAACTTTCGTGTAGCCAACGGAAGCCGGGAGCATGCTGGCGCTCATAAACGGCCTCCCAACTCTTGCCATGATCCTTGTATGACCACATCGACGACCATAACTCGCGGTCATTGGTGGTAACCATGCCACCTTCTCCCCCAGTGGTCATAATCTTGTCCTGACAAAACGACCACGCGCCAATATGGCCGATCGAGCCGACGCGACGCCCTTTGTAGAACGCGCCGTGCGCCTGCGCGCAGTCTTCAATTACCTTGAGGCCGTTTTCTGCGGCAAGATCCATGATTGGATCCATATCACATGGCCAGCCGGCCAAGTGAACACAAACGATAGCCCTAGTACGGGGGGTCAATACGGCACGGATGGTTTCGACCGTAATATTCTGTGAATCTAAATCAATATCAGCGAATACAGGCACGGCACCTGTGTTGACAATACTCGAAACAGATGCCAGAAACGTACGGGACGTAACAATGACCTCATCACCGCTACCGATCCCAAGCGCCTTGAATGCCACATCCAGAGCTACAGTGCCGTTGGCCAGCGCAACCGCGTATTCCGTTTCCGACCAAGCCGCGAACTCCTTCTCAAAGGTTCGGGTTTCCTGCCCAGTCCAATAGTTGACTTTATTGGAAAGAATCACATCGCGGACAGCATCGGCCTCTTCGTGACTGAAAGATGGCCAAGGAGAAAAAGGTGTATTTAGCACTGTGAATACCCGTCGAGATGACAATTAAGTGAAGAATAAGAACTATCAGGGGCGCCGCAAGAATGACATTATCGTCCGGAGCAGCCAATTAGAACAGCACGAAGCCTCATGTCTTGAAAAGAACACGTGCAGGTACACCGACAACCGTCAAAGCGTCAGCGATATCAGTCACTACCGCCGCACCGGCGCCAATCACTACTTCTGTACCTATGCGTAGCGACTGTCGAACGCTGGACCCAATACCAACCCAACTCAGCTTGCCAACCTCAATCCCGCCAGCAAGCCGTGCGCCTGGGCAAATATGCACGCCATCGTGTATGACACAATCATGATCGACACTGCAGCCGGTGTTGAGTATTACACCACGACCAATCACAGCATCTACATTGACGACGACGCCAGCCAGAACCAGAGAACCGATACCGATCGAGGCGTATTGACTGATGACCGCATGGGGATGAATTAGCGAGACGATCTTTGCGCCGACTGATTTCAATTCGTTCAACTTGCCATAGCGTATCCTATTATTACCGATGGCGATGAACACCCCGTCATAATCGTCCAGGCGAGTTAACAGCTGGGCTGAACCGCCGATGACCTCCCAATGGCCATTTTGCTGCCGAGTGGGCCAGGCGTCATCAAAGAAATCTACTTGTTTCCAGCCGCAGGCTTGGGCTGTATCAGCCACCACCTTGCCATGCCCACTAGCCCCCAGTACAGCCAATTTCATAGGGGGTCACCTCCAGTGAATTTGGACATGGTAGCCTCGCCTTCAGCACTGATACCGTCCCTGACAATCACCTTCTTCACCGTCAGGTAAATGATCTTGAGGTCGAGCAAAAAGCTGGCGTTGTCCACATACCACACATCCAGCTTGAACTTTTCCTCCCAACTGATCGCATTGCGTCCATTTACTTGGGCCCAGCCGCTAAGGCCAGGACGGACCTCATGACGACGCAACTGCTCAGGCGAATACAAAGGCAGATACTCCATCAACAGTGGCCTTGGCCCCACCAGACTCATATCACCCTTGAGCACATTCCATAAGCCAGGTAGCTCGTCCAAGCTGGAGGAGCGCAAAAACGAGCCAAAAGGCGTCATACGCTCCGAATCAGGCAATGTATTGCCCTGTTCATCCGTTGCATCGCGCATGGTTCGAAACTTTATCATCTCGAAAGGGACGCCATTGAGGCCAGGTCTTACCTGTCTGAACAAGACTGGCGAACCGAGGTTTTTCTTGATTCGCCAGGCAACCAGCGCGAGGACAGGCCACAGAAAAAACAACGCGGCAAAAGAAGCGAAAAAATCAAAACACCGTTTCATCCATCTACCCACATTAAATCATGCCATTCAATTACTAGAGTTTCGAACCCCAGGCTAACTCAACAGAAGCCTTGCCATAGCCACTTAGCGAGCCTTGTTCAATAAGGATGTTATATAGCTATACATCTCTTGAACAATGAATGCTTGAGAAAAATCTTTATGAGCCCTGAGCTCCGCGGCCTTGGACATCCGCTTTCGCATTGCCTCATCGGAATAAAACTTCAAGATGGCAGCGCTCAATTCACCAACCGAGCCCGCGCGGTGAAAGATCCCCGTCACACCCTCTTTCACAGCGTCAGTCAGCCCATAAATCCGGGACGCAATGGCAGGCAGGCCGACACCGGCTGCCTGGATCGTCGCCAGGCTAAAGCCTTCACGATAACTGGGAATACAAAATACATCCGCAGCCGCCATGTAGCTTTCTGGCACTTGAGTGTAACCAATCCGGTGATAGCGGTTACCAAACGGTACCATCAACTCCTTCAGGCGACCATCAAGGCCATCCTCATCGGGACCCACTACCAACAGGTGGGCGTTTGGCAGATTAGCAGCTAGGGCCCTGAAAGCCTGCCCCAATTCCGGAACACCCTTCACATGGGTAAGGCGCGCCATGAATAGATAAACCACATCCGCCTCAGGTATGCCAAGCGATTCACGTATATCCCGACGCAATTGCGCGCTCGGCTTGAAACGCGCAACGTCAACACCACTGATGGACCCCTGACCCAGGACGCTGATTTTGCTCGGGCTGACGACTCTTTGCGAAACAAGAAACTCCCGTTGAGAAGGGCTGTCGGCTAGTAAGCTGGTAGCGCAGAACGATAACAGCCTATCCAGATTTTTGAGTCCAATGCGCGCAATTCCCTGCTTGGTAAACCAGACTTGGCCTGTGAAAATATGCACACGTACAGGCGTACGCGCAAAGAATCCTGCCAACATAGAAAGAAGGCCCGACTTGGGCATGATCGACAAAACGCAGTCGAACTTCTCTTTAGAAAAGATCCGGTACAGCGCGATCAATGACTTCAAGTCGCTGAGCAGTGACACTTGCCTTTCAATCGGAAGCGGTAAGAACCGGACGTTCTCACCCAACATTCCAACTACGTCGGCCTCCGTACCATTTGCCATAAGTGTAATGCTGTGGGTTTCTGCCAGCTTATTCACATGCTCAAGCATGAACGCTCGGAGGGCGACGGGCACTGTTGCGACGATACAGATTTTTTTAAGATGAGCCATGCGCTACCACCATAAATTCAGGAAACTTGCTCAGTTCGAGCTGTAATCAAGCCAGGAACAGCTTCAGGAATAGAGCTACCAAAATCGAAGCCCAAGGTGCTCTTGATACGCGCGGCGCTGTAGCCAACACGCTTAGTTAACGCATCCACACGCTCCGGGGTCAAAGGCAATCGCATGAAAGGAGAAAGTAGACGAATCAATATTCGTACTCCTCGTTCGGGCAACCTCAAGCGCGGGATCGACACCCCCTGACTCCTGGCCATTTGATCAATAACCTCCTTCAATAGGCAGTCATTTGACAGTATGAACGTCTCCCCGACAGCCCTACGATCAATTGAGCATATCAATAGCGCTCGGACGACATCGTCCACGTGAACATAGGTGGACAAAGCCCCTTCGACGCCTATATAGAAGAATAATCGCTTGCGTACGACACTCGCCATTTGAAAGAAAGACTGGTTAGACATGTCTTTCCCAATGACGATCGAGGGTCTGATGATCGTGTAGGTAAATAGGGGCTGTATGGAGGCTAGAGCCACAACCAATTCATCAGCAATTGTCTTGGTCACCTCATACTCCCCGACCGGGGCGGGAGTGAAGCTCTCGTCCACGGTTGTGGGAAGAGATGCACCTTTGGCTTGCGGCCCATATGCGCCAGTGCTGCTGAGCTGGACCCAATGAATGGCTCGGCCCGTACGCATGATTTCTTCGCTCACCGCTTGAAGCAAGTTTCTGGTACCCCCAACATGCAGAGCGTACATCAGCGCTGTATTTTTGACTTCTCCTGCACAATGGTAAACAACGTCGCAGCCCTGGACAAATTCGACCAGTGCTTTCCCCCCTGATACAAGGTCGCCCTTAATGCAACGCGCAGCCCCCCCCTGCATGTCATCACGACGAGAAAGCTGAGTAATACGGTCACCACGCGCAGATAACGCTGCTAACAGCAGCTTCCCGATAAAACCACTTCCCCCCGTTATTGAAACGTTCATGCATACAACTCCGCTGTAGTGAGGCCCAACTAAAACTCTACCCGCAACGTTCAGCTGGCAGTTTGCCCTTGTAGAAATAGTTTCTTGCGCTGATAAATAATCACACTACAGATGATAAAGCTGACATAAGCATACATACGCAGCCTCATAGCCGTACCAAGATTATCATTACCTAGCAACCATATAATCGAGTAAACAACCGAAAATACAAACATGAAGTTAACAAAAGAATTTGCGTATATCCGATTCCTAACAACATAAACAAACGCTATCGAAAAAGGGATACTTTCTAATAAAAACACAAACACTGCCATAATATTTGGGAAGTAGAGACCAAACAACTGGTAAAGCAGGTTTAGTGTAAAATCGGGGATAAACATTAACGCAGAGTCGAAACGAATCCCCAAACTTGCACCACCCTCCACACCATCGAACAGCCCTCTATAAGCCATTAGCGGCTCAAAAAAACCCAAAATATAAAAAACATTCAACGCAAGAAGCATAGGGATCACATGCAGAAAGAATGACAATTTCCGCACACGAAACATAAAAAAGCCAAAATAGGAAATCAAAAACGCGAAACCGAGGTACCCTCGAAACAGATAAAGTAAGTAACCGTGGCCAAATACAACAACCATATAGAACAGCTTTTTCAACGGAGACTCAGAGTGGATTGACCATTTCACAAACAGTAATCCCGACAAAAAAACGAACAACATGAACACGTCTCGATAGATATCGAGCGTATAGTAAAAAAGTGTTGGATACATACTGACAGCGATGGCAATGCCCAAGTAAATCTTTGTTTTGTAGGGGTAGCCTTTAACCAACGCAAGACGGCCACACAAAATCGGAATGACCAAGACACCCAGCACCATCAAAAAAATACTAACGCCCACCCGCGAATAGAGCCCTACCTCATTCAGCGCTCTCAACCAGTCAGGCCAGACGCTAGATGTCAGAGATTCCTCACCCAAGGCATAAGCGTCATAGAAGTCTGCATCGCTGCCGCCCGAAAACAGTGTCGTCGGACTGGAGATAAACATAAAGAAAAAGCCGACTTTTACAATGACGAGCGCTATAAAGATAAACAACATCACCATGCTCCGACACTCAAGCAAACGGAAGAAAAACAGAGCGCAGAGTCTTTAGTAATCACAGAACATGCTCATATTTTTTGCTATATCTTTCACCAGAAGTAATTTTCGCGCTGAGCTCACAGGCAACAAAACGAAACATGAAGGAGTAAAATATAAACGACGACTTTTTAATGGGTGGAGACGTCTCAAAAGCATCAACAAAATTATCCGCACAGGCATTCATATTGAACGCTTTGCTTCTCACAAGATGCCGCTGTGACAATGTCTCTCTATCTGCGGCATCAAGCACACTGTATTGCGCGATCAAGTCGTAGAACTTAAATTTTTCGAAATCCATGCCCTGCTCATGGTAATCATATCCAGGCAGTTCAGAAAAGTACCCATAGGATGTGGCGGCTTGTTCGTTTTCAATAGCTGTAATGCATGCCAGTCCATTTGCTGCTGCATGCAGCAAAGCTGTACCTGTACCAATAAACAGGTGGTGCGTTGAGAGTTCCTCATCAAGCCGCGAATATTCTAGATCGCCTTCGAGGATGACGCTATCCTGCAAATTCAACTCCGCAATCCTGGCGGCCATAATTTCGCTTAAAGGTCCGGAACCGAAGATACTATAAGTAAAGTCGATGCCATTGTCTTTTAGCTCTCGGGCAACATCCAACATATATAAATTGTAGGTCTTGAACTCTACAAGGCGCCCCACTGAAACAAGTCGAAGCTTATCGCCTGACACCTTCGATTCGCCACGAAGGCTCGGCATATCCACTCCGAGGGGGAACAGCTTAAACGGGTACGCAGGGAAATTATTAGCCTTCGCGGTTTTATCTACGGAGGACTGATTAAAAAATAAAATCATTGGCGGCGCGCCAAACAGCTTGTTTCGAAAGTAGCTCTCGTAAATTGGAAGTTTGTCTCCACCCCATGAAAGTTCGTTAGCATGATAAATCCCAAATACGCATTTAAGATTTTGAGATAAACAGGAAGCGAGCCGTTGAGCACACAGATAAGTCAATGCATTAGAGACGTGTATAGCCTCACAGTCGGAAAACAGCGCTTCGACCTTATTTGAGCTCAGCGGAAGCATCAGCTTTGCTTTCTCGCCCACCCCGTCGACAGAAAGGCTCAACAAATCTTGCCAATAATAGACATCGGAAAACTTTTGAAGCTCAATCAACAGCTTTGGATTAATGAGTTTTTTATAGAGAAACACAAACTGTGGGCGTACGCCTTTGGCGCTCAACTCTTTAACTAGGCGGACGAAAAAAGTCTCAATACCCCCTAACCCCAGTGACGACTGTACAAACAAGACCTTTTTCATACTATCTCCAATATCAATTTATTATTCAAGACGCCGAACTGATTTCCCTAGATAAATCCAGAAACCCACAACACAAACGATGAAATAAATTATATACGTAGCCATGTATCCGAGCATCACTCCCTGTACACCATTATACAAAAATGATGCAGCGAACACTGCTCCTAAAAATACAATGCTTTGAAAAAACTCAGCTACTACATAGAGCTTCGTGGCAGCTTTGGCCACAGCCACATAACCGATCACATATGCGGATATCCTAAAAAAATCACCGGCCAATTGATATATGATTAACTCTTCAAGCTCTTTGAAATCGGACGACAAAGCCAGCACCAGAAAAAAAGATCGCCCAACATACAAAACGGTACCGCCAAGGATAAACAGCAGCATCACAAAAGCCAGATATCTAAACACTAACCGTGCTATAACTTTCTTATCATGCTGCTCGGATATCATGGGCATGAAATAATACCCAAGAAACATACTAAAAAAACCAAGGTAGGCACTTGAGAGCTTTATCGCACCTTGCCATAGACCTGCTTGATGATACCCCTCACTCGTAATGAGATAATTCCTTACCACCATCTCGACTACCGGAAAAGCAACCGCACTGGTAAACAACATAAGCGAAAACGGTGCCAACAACTTTACTGGCAACTGACGCAGAGCCAATAATTTTACTTGCCCTTTAAAGCTCGACTTGAAAAAGACCATTATACCCGGGAGCAACGGAGAAACCACTATCACGCAGAGCGCGATAACTGCACCATTCCAACCAAACTTTGCAATGAGTGCCCAGGCAACGGGAATGGCCAAGAAACCACCAACGATTTGGATGATCGCAAAAACCCTTGTCTCCTTTAAACCGTTAACTACGCCAACTATCAAATTCGTTAATGCAAAGCCATATTGGGCAAAACCAACTAAGATAATTATCCAAAAATATTTCACATCCCCCATAATAACTTTGGCAAGGGGGCCTGAGAAAAATAGGCAGATAACCAACAAGGCGACAGAGAAATACGATGCATACGAAAATGCCCCAGATACAAAATGGAGCATCTTCGGTGGCAGGATTTTGTATTCAGCTACATATTTAATGACGCCATTGGTTATTCCTCCCCCCGCAATCAGAGACAAGATGGTAATTAAACTCATTAACTGGCCTAAGCTACCCAGGCCTTCAGCTCCCAAATACACCGCTACTAATTTTAGCACGATGAATCCAGCAAGTATTTTTGTTAAATGAGCGAACCCCGTCCACATGGCACTATATAAACCAGACACAAAACCCACCCGAGCGTTATAAGACTACAATTACACAGACCCGCCTCAGAGAGAGCCGTAAAAGCTTGTTACCGCAGCTATAACCGTCTGGACCTGCTGTTCGCTCAATCCATACCATACTGGCAGACGAATCAGCTTTTCGCTTTCAGCCGTAGTGAAACGATCTACACCTTCAAATCGACTGAACTTCTCGCCTGCAAGTGCCGAGTGAAGCGGAACATAGTGAAAAACGGCACCAACACCTGCCGATTTCAAGTGCGCCAGCAGCGCTGCTCGCGTACTGAGATCGCTGACTTTAATATAAAACATATGGCCATTGTGCTCACAATCGGTCGGAATGGTAGGCAATACCAACTTGCCTGCCTCCGCCAGACCCTGTAAGCCGACCTTGTACGAGTTCCAAATTTTCAATCTCGTTTCATTAATCAGAATACTATTATCGAGTTGCCCCCAAAGATAGGCAGCTTGAATATCTGATGGAAGGTAACTACTTCCTACATCGACCCAGCTGTATTTATCAACCATACCTCGGAAGTATTGATTGCGATTGGTACCCTTTTCACGAATGATTTCAGCACGCGAGGAAAACCGCTCATCGTTGATGATTAAGCCTCCGCCCTCACCCGCGCTTGTATAGTTCTTGGTTTCGTGAAAACTAAAGGCAGCCAAATGACCTATCGTGCCCAACGGACGCCCTTTATAAGTTGACATCATCGCTTGTGCCGCGTCTTCAATAACGAATAGATCGTGCCGCCGAGCAATATCCATGATCGTATCCATTTCGCACGCTACACCGGCGTAGTGAACAGGGACAATCGCCTTGGTCTTGTCCGTAATGGCCGCTTCAATAAGGGTCTCGTCAAGATTCATGGTATCGGGGCGCATGTCCACGAACACAATACGAGCGCCGCGTAACACGAAAGCGTTTGCGGTGCTGACAAACGTATAACTCGGCATGATGACTTCGTCACCGGGCTGGATATCGATCAGCAATGCCGCCATTTCCAAAGCCTGGGTACAGGAAGGCGTCAGCAGGAATTTGTCGCAGCCTAGCGTCTCCTCAAACCAATTTTTGCATAAGGCAGAATACTCGCCATCACCTGATATTTTTTCGCTTCTCATCGCAGCTAGAACATATTGATCTTCACTGCCAGTGTAGGGTGGTCTATTAAATGCAATCATCATTTTCTCTTAAAACTCAGTTCGAAGCCTCAAAAAGTCTAGCTTTTTTCCATATTCAGCAGACCAGTATACGACCAGCTCGCGCCTCGACTCAGCATTTTCAGGGTACGCTCTGAAAAATCCCAAGCGCTGAGTCAGCGCCTGGAAAATTATGCCACACAGCAAGCCTGATCTGAGTTGATCGGCGTATACCTTATTTTTTTTCTCGTGCGATGCTTAGCAAATACTGGCCGTAAGCGTTTTTACTGAGACTTTCTCCGATCTGACCCAACTGATTAGCCGTCAGCCAGCCGTTAGTAAAGGCAATTTCTTCAAGGCATGCGACCTTGTACCCTTGGCGCTTCTCCAGGGTCTCAACGAAATGGGCGGCCTCGAGCAGGCTTTCATGCGTCCCTGTATCGAGCCATGCAAAACCACGTCCGAGAAGCTCCACCCTAAGGTCTCCTCGATTCAGGTAGGCCTCATTGATGCTAGTGATTTCCAGCTCCCCACGAAGAGATGGTTTCACCTGCTTAGCTATTTCCACAACATCATTGTCGTAAAAATAAAGTCCGGTCACGGCAAAATTGGACTTGGGTTTGGACGGCTTTTCTTCGATCGAAATCGCACGCTTTTGCTCGTCAAACTCTACGACGCCGAAACGCTCCGGGTCTTTTACCTGATAACCGAATACGCTTGCGCCACTCGCCTGCCCAGCAGCCGAACGGAGCATCGGGCTGAAACCTTGACCATAAAAAATATTGTCGCCTAGCACCAGGCACACCGAATCATCGCCAATGAACTCTTGGCCGATAATGAAAGCTTGAGCAAGGCCATCAGGCTGCGGTTGAACTGCATAGCTGATATTCACGCCAAAATCACTTCCGTCGCCAAGCAAGCGCTTGAAGCCATCGATATCCACGGGTGTGCTGATCAGTAAGATATCGCGGATACCCGCCAGAAAAAGGACGGACAATGGATAATAAATCATTGGCTTGTCATATACAGGTAACAGCTGCTTGGAGACGCCTTTGGTTATCGGATAAAGCCGCGTACCGGAACCACCCGCCAAAACAATACCTTTCATTGGTTTTAAACTTCCTTTGTCAAGCCGATAAAATTATCGGGCAGCGGTGCTGCCCTTGAATATTGCTAACGAGTGTGCAGGGGGGGGGGGCAAATGCTGGCGACGTCAGACTTCGCGGTTGTACGAAGGCACACCTTCATCACCTCGGACCTGAGCCAGAGCGCGCTCGCGCCAATTGCAAGTGCAGCACAGCAAATACAAGCCTAGTAGAGTTATTGAAGCCGCGTTCGAAAAACCAGACAAGCCGATAAAAATCGAGCATGGCTGAGCCTGACAAATATAGGAACACTACCGCTCGCCATTTGACATATACACCCATGAATAAGTATCGAAGCTTTCAAGGATAATGTATCGCATTAAAAATTGAGTTCACCTGAAACCAAGCTGATAGTTTCAGGCAAACCGACACAAGCTTCAAACAACCGTATTACTTACCAACAAGACAGGTCTCGCAGCTCGCTGCTGGCTAAGGATAGAGCGGATGGCAACAATTGCAATACCGAGCACACCCCCTAATAACAAACCGAATATGATTATCAGCTTCCGATTGGGCTTGATTGGATTAATGGGCTCCAAAGCTTGCTTATCAATTGTCACCAACTTTAAGCGACTCATGTCAATAGCGAGCCCCTGCAACCGCACAGCTTCGGCGCGCAAAGACTGAACGCCCGCAAGAAAAATATCTTCATTCTGGCGGCTATTTAAAATTTCAATTTCGCGATTATTTTCGAGCAACTGCAATTCCTTGGCAATTTCTCCAACCCTCTTAGCAGTGAAGTCGTCTGATTTACGCTGCTGCAGAACACTACGCTCAGCCTCCAAAGCCTCTGTCCCCATGAAATAAAGCGGGATCTGCTGATTATTGACTTCGGTTCGCATAGTAGTGGACGAACCCGCACGATCCGCCTCACCTAATGAGGTAGGTGTAGTTGGCTTACGAATCCCCAAAGACTTGGCGATGCCGATAGCCTCGTTTAGATACGCGACTCGGTCGTAGCGTTCTGTCTTGAGTTGAGCACGAAGAGCCTTAAGTTCATCGCGTAGTTGAGCACGCCGTAAGTTATTGGACTCTTGCAATGAGGCAACTCTGGCTTCTTTGTCATTATTATAATTAGAACGCGCAGCATCAAGTTTACCATTCAATTCGTTCAGTCGATTTTTTACAATAACATTCAGGTCTGCCGCTATATGTTCTCTTTCCGTATTTATAGCGTAATTCACAAATCCATTTAAGATGGAAACGCCATCAACATCTTTAGGGTAATTCATCTCAATTCGAATGAAGGAACTGAGAATATCTGTTTTCTTTGGATCAGGGAGGGACAAACTGATCGAGTTGCGATTGAACTCCTCGAAGCTCTGCTCAAGTGTCCTACCTGGACGCTCAAACGCCCTGAAGAGCTTCTGATTTTCGCGAAAGAAACCAAGCCTAGTTTCATAGGACTCCAGCGCAGCGCCCACTCTTGTCAATGCCTCACCAGGAGGCAGGGAGTAAATCTCCGAGCGATTTAGGGCGTCCAGCTCATTAAGAGCAGCAGGTCTCAACACACTGCTGACCTGATACACAGGAGTGGCGATAAAAGCGTATGCCAAAGCAACCAAGCCTACCGCGGCAGTGACTAAAACGATGAATACCTTCTGCCTGAGGACAGCCTCAGAAACTGCCATAAAGCTGATTTCAAACTGAGGAACCGGGGGGGCGCGAAAACTACTACTCACAACAAAAACCTGCCTTCAAGAGAAACTGCGGGCTCGTTATGCAGACAAAATTGTGTATTTTTATACTAATTGGATAATCGTCAAAAAACAGCGTCTCTGCCGAATTTTAAGCGCACAAAATGCCCGTTATCGAGAACAGATTCCATTCTGCCATCTCTCCGACATATTACAAGTCTTGACATGTATGTAAGAAAATTCTGATTTTCAAGGGGAACCGTCTGAACCAGCCAGGCTAAGCATGCGGGCAGTCGGGGAAAAACTCAAACCGATCCATTACAAAGAATTTTCTGACAAACGGTCTATCAATCCTCTATTCCCAGGGCCTCTAGGCAATCGCCTTATTCGGACGCCTACGAACAAATGCCGCCAACACCGGCCCAATCACCATCCCCAAAATCAAAGCCACCACCACAAACACCGCCACCGGCATCTGCGCAGTACTCCACCCCAGGAATGACAGCGCCACGCCCTGCTGGTTCTCCAGCACAAACGCCAGAACCACCAAAGCCGCAAGCACTGCAATCAACACCGCAACAACGCGCTTAACCCCACGCATACCCTTCTCCTTTCCCAAAAACACTCAGACGCCTTCTTCCTCTTCTTCGTTCACCCGATCGCGCAATTCCTTGCCCGGTTTGAAGTGGGGAACGAATTTGCCGTCGAGGCTGACGGACTGGCCGGTTTTTGGGTTGCGGCCTACGCGCGGTGCGCGGTAGTGCAGGGAGAAGCTGCCGAAGCCGCGGATTTCGATGCGATCTCCGGTGGCGAGGCATTGGGACATTTGCTCAAGCATGGTCTTGATAGCCAGCTCCACATCCTTGGATGAGAGCAGCCCTTGATGGGTGACAATTCGTTCGATCAACTCCGACTTCGTCATATTTTTCCCTTCTTTTTCAAGCAGCTAGGAAAAGCGCTCCGAAGGTTTTAGCATGAGTTGATGAATTTGAACAGCCCATGTGTCAACTTATCTGAGGCTGAATAAACACGTTCAGCAAGCAGCCAACCCCTTACTTACAGATCACCAACATGGTCCGCGTCACCGCGCCAGCAGGGTTCCAGCCGAACAGGTAGTCGCCCTCTTCGTCCTCCGCATCACTGGAGCGGGTAATAACCTTGTAGCCCTGCATCTTGCACTCACGGGCGGCGCGCTTTTCGCACTTTTCCCACTTGTTGCCCAGGCCAGAGCAGTCGACCTCGATGCCGCTGACGCCGCGCTTGGCGTGGGTCTTGGCGCTGGTGGAGGAGCAGCCTGCAAGCACCAGCAAGGCGAGTATTACGATAATTCTGTTCATTCAAACCCTTATTGAGTCAGCAACGCGAAATAGCCGTTTTCAAGACTATAGTCAGTTCTGACATTGGGCTGAATGCCTTGGTTCGGTGCAGTTGCTTCATCAAATTTCAGGCACAAAAAAGGGCGACCGAAGTCGCCCTTTTTCTACAGCTTTACAGAACTTAGTTCTGCTTAGCCATTGCCTGGCGCAGCAGTGCCGCCATGGTGGTGTCAGCAGCAGCTTCCGGAGCAGCTTCTTTCAGGCTCTGGATAGCTTCTTTCTCTTCCACTTCGTCCTTCGACTTGATGGAGAGCTGAATCACGCGGCTCTTGCGGTCAACGCTGATGATCTTGGCTTCTACTTCCTGGCCTTCTTTCAGTACGTTGCGCGCGTCTTCAACGCGGTCACGGCTGATTTCGGAGGCTTTCAGAGTCGCTTCGATATCGTCGGCCAGAACGATGATGGCGCCTTTGGCGTCAACTTCTTTCACAGTGCCTTTAACGATGGCGCCTTTGTCGTTCTCTTGAACGTACTCGGAGAACGGATCGCTTTCCAGTTGCTTGATACCCAGGGAGATGCGCTCGCGCTCTGGGTCAACCGACAGGATAACGGTGTCCAGCTCGTCGCCCTTCTTGAAACGACGAACAGCTTCTTCGCCAACTTCGTTCCAGGAGATGTCGGACAGGTGAACCAGGCCGTCGATGCCGCCGTCCAGACCAATGAAGATACCGAAATCGGTGATCGACTTGATGGTGCCGGAGATTTTATCGCCCTTGTTGAACTGGCCAGAGAAATCTTCCCATGGGTTAGATTTGCACTGCTTGATGCCCAGGGAGATACGACGACGCTCTTCGTCGATGTCCAGAACCATAACTTCCACTTCGTCGCCGACTTGTACGACTTTCGAAGGGTGGATGTTCTTGTTGGTCCAGTCCATTTCGGAAACGTGTACCAGGCCTTCCACGCCTTCTTCCAGCTCTGCGAAGCAGCCGTAGTCGGTCAGGTTGGTAACACGCGCGGTTACGCGGGTGCTTTCTGGGTAACGAGCTTTGATAGCAACCCATGGATCTTCGCCCAGCTGCTTCAAGCCCAGGGAAACGCGGTTACGCTCACGATCGTACTTCAGAACCTTGACATCGATCTCGTCGCCAACGTTGACGATTTCGGAAGGATGCTTGATACGCTTCCAAGCCATGTCGGTAATGTGCAGCAGGCCATCGACGCCACCCAGATCGACGAATGCGCCGTAATCGGTGAGGTTCTTGACGATACCTTTGACTTGTTGGCCTTCCTGCAGGGATTCCAGCAGAGCTTCACGCTCGGCGGAGTTCTCTGCTTCCAGCACGCTGCGACGGGAAACGACAACGTTGTTGCGCTTCTGGTCGAGCTTGATGACTTTGAATTCCAGTTCTTTGCCTTCCAGGTGCGTGGTGTCGCGCACTGGACGAACGTCGACCAAAGAACCTGGCAGGAACGCACGGATGCCGTTAACGTCGACAGTGAAGCCGCCTTTAACCTTACCGTTGATAACGCCCTTGACCACTTCTTCAGCTGCGAAGGCTGCTTCGAGAACAATCCAGCATTCAGCGCGCTTGGCTTTTTCACGGGACAGCTTGGTTTCACCGAAACCGTCTTCAACCGAGTCCAGAGCAACGTGAACTTCGTCACCGACATTGATAGTCAGGTCACCAGCATCGTTGTAGAACTGTTCCAGCGGGATCAGAGCTTCAGACTTCAGACCAGCGTGAACGGTTACCCAGCGAGCTTGGTAATCGATATCAACGATAACACCGGTGATGATGGAGCCTGCCTGAAGGTTCAGGGTTTTTAGGCTTTCTTCAAAGAGTTCCGCAAAGCTTTCGCTCATTTTAATTCCTGTTGATAAGGGCGAAGAATACGCCCATCTCCACACCCCAGACGGTGTGGGTCAGTTTCAGTTAAAAGAAGCCACCGCAGGACTATGACTGGTCCCCTGCGGCCTTCTTGATCACCCGGCGATATCGCGAATGGCGATTTCACTCATGATGCGTTCCAGCACCTGCTCGATGGATAGCTCCGTGGAATCCAGCTGTATGGCGTCAGCCGCCGGCTTGAGCGGGGCTACCGCACGCTGGGTATCACGCTCATCGCGTGCACGGATCTCATCTAGCAGACTCGACAGACTAACACCATCGACTTTGCCCTTCAACTGCAAGTATCGGCGGCGTGCCCGTTCCTCGGCGCTGGCGGTCAGGAAAATCTTCAGCGGCGCCTCGGGAAACACCACCGTGCCCATGTCGCGGCCATCGGCCACCAGGCCCGGCGCCTCCTGGAATGCGCGCTGGCGCTGCAGCAGCGCCTCGCGCACGGCAGGCAGCGCGGCCACTTGGGAGGCGCCCGCGCCGATACTTTCGGTGCGAATCACATCGCTGACTTCATCACCTTCCAGAATGATGCGCTGCAACTGACCCTCGGTCGCCGCAATGAACTGCACATCCAGATGGGCGGCAAGTTTCGTCAGCAGCTCTTCGTTGGTCAGGTCCACACCATGGTTGTGCGCAGCGAACGCCAGCAGGCGATACAGCGCGCCAGAATCCAGCAGGCACCAACCCAGGCGCTTGGCCAGAATGCCAGCGATTGTGCCTTTGCCCGAGCCGCTAGGCCCGTCGATGGTAATCACCGGTGCTTTGATATTCACAATTGAGCCTCTTGGGCAACACGGATGCCGACTTGGGCACACAGTGTCAGAAAGTTCGGAAAAGACGTAGCAACATTGGCGCAGTCAAGGATACGAATAGGCGCCGTCGCCCGCAGGGAAGCCACACTGAACGCCATGGCAATCCGATGATCGCCATGGGCATGCACTTCACCGCCGCCCATCGGGCCACCGTCAATGATAAGCCCATCAGGCGTGGGTTCACACTTCACGCCCAGAGCCAACAGACCGTCGGCCATCACCTGGATGCGATCGGACTCCTTGAGGCGCAGCTCTTCGGCCCCGCGTAAAACAGTACGCCCCTGAGCGCAGGCTGCGGCAATAAACAGCACGGGAAACTCATCAATCGCCAACGGCACCAGGGCCTCTGGAATTTCGATGCCCTTGAGCGCAGCAGCACGCACACGCAAATCCGCAACCGGCTCGCCGCCCACCTCGCGCTGATTTTCGAGGGTGATATCAGCCCCCATCAGCCGCAGGATGTCGATCACACCGGTGCGGGTCGGGTTGATACCGACATGCTCCAGCAACAGCTCGGAGCCTTCGGCAATCGAGGCCGCCACCAGGAAAAACGCCGAAGACGAAATATCCCCCGGCACTTCAATACGCGTAGCGGTCAACCCATGCCCCGACGCCAGCGACGCCGTCGCGCCCTGCACCGCCACCGGGTAGCCAAAGCCGCGCAGCATGCGCTCGGTGTGGTCGCGGGTCGGTGCGGGCTCGGTCACCGAGGTTTTACCCTCAGCGTATAACCCCGCCAACAACAGGCAGGATTTCACCTGGGCACTGGCCATGGGCAGTACATAGTTCAAGCCTTTGAGCGATTGCCCGCCACGAATGCTCAGTGGCGGACGCCCGTCCGGCCCGGTCTCGATGATCGCGCCCATTTCACGCAGCGGCTTGGCCACGCGGTTCATCGGGCGCTTGGACAGCGAGGCATCGCCGGTCAGCACGCTGTCGAAGCACTGCGCCGCCAGTACACCGGCCAACAGGCGCATCGACGTGCCGGAATTGCCCACATAGATCGGCCCCGGCGCAGCCTTCAGGCCCTGCAGGCCGACGCCGTGAATGGTCACGCGCCCATGGTGTGGGCCCTCGATCACCACGCCCATGTCGCGAAAGGCCTGCAAGGTCGCCAGGGCGTCCTCACCCTCAAGGAAGCCTTCCACCTCGGTCACACCCTCGGCCAACGAGCCCAGCATGATCGAGCGATGGGAGATCGACTTGTCACCCGGCACGCGGATGCGCCCGCTCAAGCGGCCACCCGGGCTGGCGATGAAGGTCAGATCATCGGTGTTCACTGCGGTTTCCATATAGGCCCGGCGTGCGAGAATCTTGCTGAAATGTTCACGCGCCACCCGTGCCCGGGTGAACACGCCCAGCAGTTGATGGCCGTCTCCCGCATCCACCGCGTCGCGCAAGGCGTCGAGATCACTGCGGAAGGTGTCCAGGGTGCGCAACACCGCTTCGCGATTGGCGAGGAAGATGTCGTGCCACATCACCGGATCGCTGCCGGCAATCCGCGTAAAATCGCGGAAGCCGCCGGCGGCGTAACGGAAAATCTCGAGGTTCTCGTTGCGCTTGGCCAAAGAATCCACCAAGCCAAATGCCAGCAGATGCGGCAAGTGGCTGGTCGCTGCCAACACTTCGTCGTGACGCTCGACCTGCATATGCTCCACATCCGCGCCCAGCTCGCGCCAGAGACGATCCACCACCGCCAACGCCGTGGGATCGGTTTGCGCAAGCGGCGTCAGGATGACCTTATGCCGACGAAACAACTGCGCATTGGAGGCCTCCACCCCGCTCTGCTCGGAACCCGCGATGGGATGGCCCGGCACAAAGCGCGGCGGCATGCCACCAAACGCCAATCGTGCCGCGCGCACCACGTTGCCTTTGGCGCTACCCACATCGGTAAGGATCGCTTGCCCGAGGTCCATGCCCGCCAGTACCGCCAGCAACTTCTCCATGGCCAGGATCGGCACGGCAAGCTGGATCACATCCGCGCCCTGGCACGCAACGGCCAGGTCCGCCTCACAGCGGTCCACCACCCCCAACTCCACCGCCAACGTGCGCGATTGCGGGTCGAGGTCCACCCCCACCACTTCGCCACATAGCCCGCTTTCACGCAGGCCTTTGGCGAAGGAACCACCGATCAACCCCAGTCCGACCACCACCAGGCGACCGATCATAGGCACAGCAGGTTGCAATGCAGTGACATCAACCACGGGCCAGAACCTTGGCCAGCGCCTCAAGGAAGCGGCTGTTCTCAGCCGGCAAACCGATGGTGATACGCAGGTGGTTCGGCATCCCGTAGTTGGCTACCGGGCGTACGATCACACCCTCGCGCAGCAAGCCCTGGAACACCGGCGCGGCCACTTGGCCGAGATCGACACAGATGAAGTTGCCCTTGGACGGAATCCAGCCCAGGCCCAGCTCACGAAAGCCTTCCTGCAATTGCAGCATGCCGCTTTCGTTGAGGCGACGGCCTTCTTCCAGGTATTCGGCATCCTTCACCGCCGCACAGGCGGCCGCCAGGGCCAGGCTGTTGACGTTGAACGGCTGGCGCACGCGGTTCAGCACATCGGCCACCACAGGCGTGGACAAGCCATAACCGACCCGCAACGACGCCAGGCCATAAGCCTTGGAGAACGTACGCGACACCAGCAGGTTCGGGTAGGCCGCAAGGAAATCCAGGCCGTCGGGCAGGTCGCTGCCTTCGGCGTACTCGATGTAGGCTTCGTCCAGCACGACCAGCACATGCTCGGGCACGTCCTGCAGGAATTCGTTCAGTGCCTGCTCGTCAAACCAGGTGCCGGTCGGGTTGTTCGGGTTGGCGATAAACACCACGCGAGTCTGGGCATCGATGGCCGCCAGCATCGCCGGCAGGTCATGGCCCCAGTCCTTGGCAGGAATCACGCGGGCATCTGCCCCCACCGCCTGGGTCACAATCGGGTAGACCGCAAACGCGTGCTCGCTGAACACCGCATTCAAACCTGGCGCCAGGTAGGCACGGCCGACCAGCTCAAGGATGTCGTTGGAGCCGTTGCCCAAGGTCACTTGATTCAACTCGACCCGGCACTTGTCCGCCAGTAGCGACTTGAGGGCAAAACCGTTGCCATCGGGATAACGGGTCAGCTCGGCCAGCTCTTCACGAATCGCCGCCAACACTTTGGGGCTCGGGCCCAGCGGGTTTTCGTTACTCGCCAGTTTGACGATCTTGGACGGGTCCAGATTCAACTCGCGGGCCAACTCGTCCACAGGCTTGCCTGGAACGTAAGGCGAGAGTTGTTGCACGCCCGGCTGCGCCAGGGCGAGGAAATTGCCACTCATGTCAAAGCCTCACAAAACCGCTTTCGGGTAAGAGCCCAGCACCTTGAGTGCCACGGCTTCCTGACTGATCTTCTCCAGCACGCCCTTGACCAGCGGGTCGCGGTGATGGCCGATGAAGTCGATAAAGAACACATAGGTCCACTTACCGCTGCGCGAAGGACGAGTCTCGATGCGCGTCAGGTCAATCCCGTTATCGTGGAACGGCACCAGCAGCTCATGCAGCGCGCCAGGTTTGTTGCTCATGGAAACGATAATTGAAGTCTTGTCGTCGCCGGTGGGCGGCACTTCCTGGCTGCCGATCATCAAAAAGCGCGTGGAGTTATCCGGGCGGTCTTCGATCTTCTCAGCCAGGCGCGTCAGGCCGTAGAGGCCCGCGGCCATATCGCCGGCAATCGCCGCCGAGTTCCACTCACCCTTGACCCGCTTGGCCGCTTCGGCGTTGCTGGACACCGCCACGCGCTCGACATTCGGGTAATGGGCGTCCAGCCACTTGCGGCACTGGGCCAGGGACTGGGCGTGGGAATAGATACGGCTGATGCTGTCGGTCTTGGTGTTTTCACCCACCAGCAGGTGGTGGTGGATACGCAACTCCACCTCACCGCAGATCACCATGTCGTGTTCGAGGAAGCTGTCCAGCGTGTGGTTGACCGCACCTTCGGTGGAGTTTTCCACCGGCACCACGCCAAAATTCACCGCACCGGCGGCGACTTCACGGAAAACTTCGTCGATGGCCGCCATCGGCTTGCTGATCACCGCATGGCCGAAGTGCTTCATGGCCGCTGCCTGGGTGAAGGTGCCCTCAGGGCCGAGGTAAGCCACTTTCAGTGGCTGCTCCAGCGCCAGGCACGAGGACATGATTTCACGGAACAACCGCGCCATCTCTTCGTTGCCCAACGGGCCCTTGTTGCGCTCCATCACGCGCTTGAGCACCTGGGCTTCACGCTCGGGGCGGTAGAACACCGGCACTTCGCCTTCCGCCAGCGACGCCATTTTCACCCGGGCTACTTCCTGGGCGCAGCGCGCACGCTCACTGATCAGCTCCAGGACCTTCTCGTCCAGGCTGTCAATGCGTACGCGCAGGGCCTTGAGTTCTTGCTCAGACATTAGCCGTGTTCCTTCTCGAACTCTGCCATGTAGGCAACCAGCGCATTGATGGCGTGGATGTCGACGGCGTTATAAATGGAGGCGCGCATGCCACCCACCGAGCGGTGGCCCTTGAGGTTCAGCAGGCCGCGTTCGTCGGCGCCAGCCAGGAACGGCTTGTCCAGGCGGTCGTCCGCCAGGCGGAACGGCACGTTCATCCACGAGCGGTCGGTGAGGTTGATCGGGTTGCTGTACAGGCCGCTGGCGTCGATGAAGTCGTACAGGACGCGCTTCTTCTCTTCGTTGAGCTTGCCCATGACCGCCACGCCGCCCTGCTCCTTGAGCCATTCGAACACCAGGCCGGAGAGGTACCAGGCAAACGCCGGCGGGGTGTTGTACATCGAGCCGTTATCGGCCGCGACCTTGTAGTTGAGCATGGTCGGGCACAGCGAACGGGCACGGCCCAGCAGGTCTTCGCGGATGATATTGACCAGGATGCCGCTCGGGCCGATGTTCTTCTGCGCGCCGGCGTAGATCATGCCGTATTTGGACACGTCGATCGGGCGCGAGAGGATGTCCGAAGACATGTCGCACACCAGCGGAACGTCACCGACTTGCGGCACCCAATCAAATTCCAGGCCACCGATGGTTTCGTTCGCGACGTAGTGAACGTAGGCCGCGTCCTTGGTCAGCTTCCACTCGTTCTGACCGGGAATGGCGAAGTAGTCGTAGGGCTTGGCGGTGCCCGCCACGTTGACATGGCCGTAGCGCGAGGCCTCCTCAATGGCCTTCTGCCCCCAGATACCGGTGTCGATATAGTCGGCAGTGCCGCCTTCGGGCAGCAGGTTCAGCGGTAACTGGGCGAACTGCTGGCTCGCACCACCCTGCAAGAACAGCACTTTGTAATTGGATGGGATGTCCAGCAGGTCGCGCAGGTCCTGCTCGGCCTTGTTGGCGATAGACACGAACTCATCGCTGCGATGGCTCATTTCCATCACGGAGAGGCCTTTTCCATGCCAGTCGAGGAGTTCACCCTGCGCACGCTGCAGGACTGCTTCAGGAAGCGCCGCGGGACCGGCACAGAAGTTATAGGCTCTCTTGCTCACATCCAATCTCACTCTGATCTGGTGGGGCTGCAATCATGTCAGCAACGCCCTCGTTCTGGAGCGGACATCTGTGGGAGCTGGCTTGCCTGCGATAGCAGCGCCGCGGTATCACTGAATGACCGAGGCGCCTGTATCGCAGGCAAGCCAGCTCCCACATGGACCGCGTCCAGGCAAAGGGCGCTGTGTTTCATAGGGGACAAACAACAAGGGGGCGAATCTTCATCCGCCCCCTGTGTGTCCGCTTATTCCTGCGGTTCTTCTTCGTCTGCGGCAGCGTCGAGGGTTGGCTCGTCAACGTTGTCATCGCCAGCTGCGATAACCTCGCCTTCGAATTCCTCACCTTCGAGCTCTTCGCCTTCGACTTCCGAAGGCTCCTGCACACGCTCCAGGCCGACCAGTTTTTCGTCCTTGGCCAGCTTGATCAGGGTCACGCCCTGGGTGTTACGGCCCAGGCTCGACACTTCCGCCACACGGGTACGCACCAGGGTGCCCTGGTCGGAAATCAGCATGATCTCCTCGCCGTCGAGCACCTGCACCGCGCCGACGAGACGGCCGTTGCGGTCGTTGCTGACCATGGCGATCACGCCCTGGCCGCCACGCTTGTACTCCGGGAACTCACTGATGGCGGTGCGCTTGCCATAACCACGCTCGGAAGCGGTGAGGATCTGGCTGCCTTCTTCCGGGATCAGCATCGAAATCAGCTTCTGCCCTTCCGGCAGGCGCATGCCGCGTACACCGCGGGCGGTACGGCCCATGGCTCGTACGTCGGATTCCTTGAAGCGTGTGACCTTGCCGCCATCGGAGAACAGCATGACTTCGCGCTCGCCATCGGTGATGGCTGCGGAAATCAGCACGTCGCCTTCGTCCAGTTCCAAGGCGATCAGGCCCACGCTGCGTTGACGGCTGAAGGATTCCAGCGGGGTCTTCTTCACGGTGCCTTTGGCGGTGGCCATGAAGATGAAGTGACCTTCGGTGTATTCCTCGACCGGCAGCATGGTGGTGATGTATTCGTCACTGTCCAGCGGCAGCAGGTTGACCAACGGACGACCACGGGCAGCGCGGGAGGCCTCCGGGATTTCGTAGGTCTTGAGCCAGTACACCTTGCCTTTGCTGGAGAACAGCAGCAGCGTGGTGTGGCTGTTGGCGACCAGCAGGTGAGCGATGTAGTCCTCATCCTTCACGCCGGTAGCCGATTTACCTTTACCGCCACGACGCTGGGCCTGGTAGGCCGCCAACGGTTGGGTCTTGGCATAGCCACCGTGGGAGATGGTCACCACGCGCTCTTCTTCCGGGATCATGTCACCCAGGGTCAGGTCCAGGCGCGCATCGAGGATTTCGGTGCGGCGCACGTCGCCGTATTCGGCGCGGATCACTTCCAGTTCTTCGCGGATCACTTCCATCAGGCGCACAGCGCTGCTGAGGATGCGGATCAACTCGCCGATCTGGTTGAGGATCTCCTGGTACTCGGCCAGCAGCTTCTCGTGCTCAAGGCCAGTCAGGCGGTGCAGGCGCAGTTCCAGGATAGCCTGGGCCTGTTCTGGCGACAGGAAGTACTTGCCTTCACGCAGACCGTATTGCGGGTCCAGGGTCTCGGGGCGGCACGAGTCGGCGCCAGCGCGCTCAACCATCGCGACCACGGCACTGGATTCCCAAGGTGTGCTGATCAGCGCTTCCTTGGCTTCCGACGGGGTTGGCGAGGCCTTGATGAGGGCGATCACCGGGTCGATGTTCGACAACGCAACCGCCTGGCCTTCCAGGATATGGCCGCGCTCGCGGGCCTTGCGCAGTTCGAACACGGTACGGCGGGTGACCACTTCGCGACGGTGACGCACGAAGGCTTCCAGCAGGTCCTTGAGGTTCAGGATGCGCGGGCGGCCGTCGATCAGGGCAACCACGTTGATACCAAACACGCTTTGCAGCTGGGTCTGGGCGTAGAGGTTGTTGAGGATCACCTCCGGCACTTCGCCGCGGCGCAGCTCGATGACCACGCGCATGCCGTCTTTGTCGGACTCGTCGCGCAGCTCGGTGATGCCTTCCAGCTTCTTCTCTTTAACCAGCTCGGCGATCTTCTCGATCAGGCGTGCCTTGTTCAACTGGTAAGGGAGTTCGGTGATGACGATCTGCTGGCGGCCACCGACCTTGTCGATGTCTTCGATGATCGAGCGGGCGCGCATGTAAATGCGCCCACGGCCGGTGCGGTAGGCTTCGATGATGCCGGCGCGACCGTTGATGATCGCGGCGGTCGGGAAGTCCGGGCCGGGAATGTATTGCATCAGCTCATCGACGGTCAGCTCAGGGTTGTCGATAAGGGCCAGGCAACCGTCGATGACTTCACCGAGGTTGTGCGGCGGGATGTTGGTGGCCATGCCCACGGCGATACCGCTGGAACCGTTGACCAGCAGGTTGGGAATCCTGGTGGGCATGACAGCCGGGATCATTTCGGTGCCGTCGTAGTTCGGCACCCAGTCCACGGTTTCTTTATGCAGGTCGGCCAGTAGCTCGTGCGCCAGCTTGGTCATGCGCACTTCGGTGTATCGCATGGCCGCGGCGTTGTCGCCGTCCACCGAACCGAAGTTACCCTGGCCGTCTACCAGCAGGTAGCGCAGGGAAAACGGCTGCGCCATCCGAACGATGGTGTCGTACACCGCAGTGTCGCCGTGAGGGTGATACTTACCGATCACGTCACCGACAACACGGGCAGATTTCTTGTACGGCTTGTTCCAGTCGTTACCCAGCTCGCTCATCGCGAACAGCACACGCCGGTGCACGGGCTTCAAGCCATCGCGCGCATCAGGCAGTGCCCGACCGACAATTACGCTCATCGCGTAGTCGAGGTAGGACTGTTTCAGCTCGTCTTCGATATTGACCGGGAGGATTTCTTTGGCCAGTTCGCCCATGAGAAGCCTGATTCCTTTTTCGGGTGAAACCTCGTCACATCCATTCGGGACGAACGAAGCTCGCCGCTGCCGGCACGGTGCCTGACAACGACTTACGACAAATCAACGAGTTATGACACGGATCTGCACGTTATAGGCCACCCCTCGGGGCAGCCCTGGAAACCGCCGGATGTTATCACAATCGCCGCCACGCACCTATCCCCCTGATGCGCATGGAGGCTAGTAATTTGACGGATGACAGGCTTGAAGGGGACGAGAGGGGCTCAGAGGCGCGATGGTGCTTTTTTGCGAGGGTGGAATGCAGACGTTTTATTGACTTCAAGGGCCAATCGCAGGCAAGCCAGCTCCCACCTTTGATGTGTGAACACCGTTAAATGTGGGAGCTGGCTTGCCTGCGATAGCGCCCCCACAGGCACCGACACCCTCAATGCAGGCGCTTACGGCACATCAACTTGGCCAACTTGGCCACATCCGGCCGCTCCACCACGCCCTTTTCAGTCACGATCACATCAATCAGATCCGCAGGCGTCACATCAAACACAGGGTTAAACGCCGCGACATCCAACCGCTGCCCATCAACCGCCAGCAACTCACCACTATCGCGCTGCTCCAGGGCGACATCATCACCAGTAGCCATCATCAAATCCAGGGTCGAACTCGACGCCACCACCATAAAGCGCACGCCATGGTGCATGGCACACACGGCCAACTGATAAGTGCCGATCTTACTGATCACATCGCCATTGGCCGCAATACAGTCAGCCCCCACCACCACCCAGGTCACGCCTTTGGTCTTGAGGATATGTGCCCCGGCGGAGTCGGCATTCACCGCCACCGGGATGCCCTGGCCCGCCAACTCCCACGCTGTAAGACGGGAGCCTTGCAGCCAGGGGCGGGTTTCATTGACATAGACCTGCTCGACCAGCCCCTCCAGATACGCGGCATGAATCACCCCGAGGGCTGTACCAACGCCGCCGGAGGCCAATGCGCCGGCGTTGCCATGGGTGAGGATCGCCTGGGCATTGCCCTGGTGCTTGCGAATCCGCTCCATACCCAACTGGGCCATGACCACGTTGGCCTCCCGGTCGCTCTCATGGATCGCGACGGCTTCGGCTTCCAGCGCCACCAGCGGGTCGGCGTGCTGCTTGAGGCGGTCGAGGCGGTCGCGCATGCGCTGCAAGGCCCAGAACAGGTTCGATGCGGTCGGTCGGGTATGGGCCAGCAAGGCGTAGTCTTCTTCCCATGCAGCCTGCCAGTCACCACCCTCGGCGATACGCTCGCGGGCGGCCAGGACCAAGCCATAGGCGGCGCAGATGCCGATAGCCGGCGCGCCCCGCACCACCATGGTGCGAATGGCGTCGGCCACCGACTCAACGGTACTGCAGGCCACCCATTGCGTCCGGGACGGCAAAACGCGCTGATCGAGCAGGTGCAGCGCGCCATCACGCCATTCGATGGCCTTCACTTTGTCTGCAGCCAACAGTCGGTCGCGCATCCCTTACCCCGCACTCATGAACAAAAGCCGCCGATTATAGCGATCCGCCAGCCAGGACGCTCGGGTATACTTCGCCCTTCTTTTATAGCTGCCTGGGAAGAAGCCTGCGATGACCTCCACTGCCGCCCCGCTCGACTTGTTGCTGCTGCCGACCTGGCTGGTACCCGTCGAGCCAGCTGGCGTGGTGCTCAAGGAGCACGGCCTGGGTATCCGCGATGGCTGCATTGCCTTTATCGGGCCACGGGACGCGGCGTTGAAGCTCGCGGCGCAAGAGGTGCGTGAACTGCCCGGCATGCTGCTCAGCCCCGGCCTGGTCAATGCCCACGGCCATGCCGCCATGACCCTGTTCCGCGGCTTGGCCGACGATTTGCCACTGATGACCTGGCTGGAAAAGCACATCTGGCCCGCCGAAGCCAAGTGGGTCGATGAAGCGTTCGTGCGCGACGGCACCAACCTGGCCATTGCCGAGCAGATCAAGGGCGGCATCAGCTGCTTCTCGGACATGTATTTCTACCCCAAGGTCGCCAGTGACTGCGTGCACAACAGCGGTATGCGTGCGCAGATCGCGCTGCCGATCCTCGACTTCCCGATCCCCGGCGCCAGCAGTGCCGACGAGGCGATTCGCCAGGGTATCGAGTTGTTCGGCGACCTCAAGCACCACCCGCGCATCAAAATCACCTTCGGCCCCCACGCCCCGTACACCGTGTGCGATGCCAACCTGGAAAAAATCCGGGTGATCGCCGAAGAGCTGGACGCCGCGATCCATATGCACGTTCACGAAACCGCCTTTGAAGTGCAGCAAGCCATCGAGCAGACCGGCGAGCGGCCATTGGCGCGCCTGGCTCGCCTTGGCTTGCTGGGCCCGCGCTTTCAGGCCGTGCACATGACCCAAATCAGCGAAGACGACCTGGCTTTACTGGTAGAAAGCAACACCAGCGTCATTCACTGCCCGGAATCGAACCTGAAACTGGCCAGCGGCTTTTGCCCGGTGGAGCGCTTGTGGCAGGCTGGCGTCAACGTGGCCATCGGCACCGACGGCGCCGCCAGCAACAATGACCTGGATCTGCTTGGCGAAACCCGCACGGCGGCGATGCTGGCCAAGGCCGTGGCCGGTTCGGCCACTGCGCTGGATGCCCACCGCGCCTTGCGCATGGCCACACTCAACGGCGCCAGGGCGATGGGCCTGGACAGCCAGATTGGCTCCCTGGAAGTCGGCAAGGCGGCAGACATCGTCGCTTTTGATCTTTCCGGGCTGGCGCAACAACCGATCTACGATCCGGTCTCACAGCTTATATATGCCACCGGGCGCGATTGCGTGAAACACCTTTGGGTTGCCGGCAAGCCATTGCTCGACGACCGGCAATTGACCCGCATGGATGAACAACAGTTGACCGCCACGGCCATTGCCTGGGGCCAACGCATCAGCGGGCACAGCGAATAACGACGCGGCTGAAGCCTTGGGTTCAACCGCGACACACCGACTTATCAGATTCAGAGGATTCACCATGAGCAACGTCGACCACGCCGAAATCGCCAAGTTTGAAGCCCTTGCCCATCGCTGGTGGGACCGCGAGAGCGAATTCAAGCCCTTGCACGACATCAATCCACTGCGGGTCAATTGGATTGACGAGCGCGTCAACCTGGCCGGCAAGAAAGTGCTGGACGTCGGTTGCGGCGGCGGCATCCTCAGCGAAGCCATGGCCCAGCGCGGCGCCACCGTCATGGGCATCGACATGGGCGAAGCGCCGCTGGCCGTAGCCCAGTTGCACCAGCTCGAATCCGGCGTGAGCGTGGAATACCGCCAGATCACTGCCGAAGCCCTGGCCGAGGAAATGCCCGAGCAGTTCGACGTGGTCACCTGCCTGGAAATGCTCGAACACGTGCCGGACCCGTCCTCGGTGATCCGTGCTTGCTTCCGTATGGTCAAGCCCGGAGGCCAGGTGTTCTTCTCCACCATCAACCGCAACCCCAAGGCCTACCTGTTCGCGATCATCGGCGCTGAATACATCATGAAGCTGCTGCCGCGCGGCACCCATGATTTCAAGAAATTCATCCGCCCTTCCGAGCTGGGTGCGTGGAGCCGCCAAGCCGGGCTGACCGTCAAGGACATCATCGGCCTGACCTACAACCCGCTGACCAAGCACTACAAGCTGGCCAACGATGTTGACGTCAACTACATGATCCAGACCCTGCGCGAGGAGTAAGCCTGTGAAGTTGCGAGCGGTTCTCTTCGACATGGACGGTACCCTGCTGGACACCGCGCCGGACTTTATCGCCATCTGCCAGGCCATGCGCGCCGACCGTGGCCTGGCGCCGATCAACCCGCAGCACATCCGCGATGAAATTTCCGGTGGTGCGCGGGCGATGGTCGCGGTGACCTTCTCGATGGACCCGGAGTCGCCGGGTTTTGAGGAACTGCGCCAGGAATTCCTGGAGCGTTACCTCAAGGATTGCGCAGTCCACAGCAAGCTGTTCGACGGCATGGCCGAGCTGCTGGAAGACATCGAGAAAGCCAAGTTGATCTGGGGTGTGGTCACCAACAAGCCGGTGCGCTTTGCCGAACCGATCATGCAACGGCTGGGCCTGGCCGAGCGTTCGGCCGTGCTGATCTGCCCGGACCACGTGAAAAACAGCAAGCCGGACCCGGAGCCGATGATTCTGGCGTGCAAGATGCTCGACCTGGACCCGGCCAGCGTGCTGTTCGTGGGCGATGACCTGCGCGACATCGAATCCGGCCGCGATGCTGGTACGCGCACGGCGGCGGTCACCTATGGCTATATCCACCCGGACGACAACCCCCGCCACTGGGGCGCGGATGTGGTGGTGGATCACCCGCTGGAATTGCGCAAGGTGCTGGATAACGCCCTGTGCAGTTGCTGATGGTTCGAAGCAATGTGGGAGCTGGCTTGCCTGCGATAGCGGTCTGCCAGCCAGCACATTTGGCGACAGGTCGTCCGCCATCGCAGGCAAGCCAGCTCCCACAGGATATGGATTCCACTTCAAGAGCTGTATCACCTTGAAATTTGTCGAGGCTATTTATGTTTGATTACTCTGCCCCTCCAGAACTGCTCAAAGGCCGGATCATCCTGGTAACCGGCGCCGGTCGCGGGATTGGCGCGGCAGCGGCGAAGACCTATGCCGCCCATGGCGCCACCGTGCTGTTGCTGGGCAAGACCGAAGCCAACCTGGCCCAGGTGTATGACGAGATCGAAGCCGCCGGCCACCCACAGCCGGTGGTGATCCCGTTCAACCTGGAGACCGCCCTGCCCCATCAATACGATGAGCTGGCAGCGATGATCGAAAAGGCATTCGGCCACCTCGACGGTTTGTTGCACAACGCCTCGATCATCGGCCCGCGCACGCCCATCGAGCAGTTGTCCGGCGAGAACTTCATGCGGGTGATGCACGTCAACGTCAACGCGATGTTCATGCTGACCAGCACTTTACTGCCGTTGCTCAAGCTGTCCCAGGATGCGTCGGTGGTATTCACCTCCAGCAGCGTCGGGCGCAAGGGCCGTGCTTATTGGGGTGCCTATGGCGTGTCCAAGTTCGCCACCGAGGGGCTGATGCAAACCCTGGCCGATGAACTGGAAGATGTGGCCGCAGTGCGCGCCAACAGCATCAACCCGGGCGGCACCCGCACCAGCATGCGCGCCCAGGCGTACCCAGGGGAAAACCCGATGGAAAGGCCGGCGCCGGAAGAGATCATGCCGGTGTACCTGTACCTGATGGGGCCGGACAGTGCGGGCATCAATGGCCAGGCCTTCGATGCGCAGTAAGCCCTGACACACCGCAAAACAAAGGTGGGAGCTGGCTTGCCTGCGATAGCATCACCGCGGTGTCACTGAAGCACCGAGGTGTCTGTATCGCAGGCAAGCCAGCTCCCACATTGCTTTGTGGTGTACTCAAATACTCAGTTTTTGACCACTTCCTCAAGGGTGAAGCGCCCCAACGGGTTCTGCAGGAAGTTGCTTACGTTCTTGCGTGAGATGTTGATGTACGGGCTGTAGTACAGGTCAATCCAGTTCACATCCTGTTTGGCCAGTTTCTGCAACTCCACATACATTTGCTCACGCTTGGCCGGGTCTGCCTCGATCCGCGCAGCCGCCACCAAGGCCTTGACCTGGTCGTTCTTGTAGCGGGTCATGTAGTTCTGGTTGGTATCGTGGCCCAGCACGAAGGTGGTTTTCTGGTCGGGGTCGAGGATGTCGTTGGTCCAGTACATCACCGAAATATCGTACTCACCGTCTACCAGCATCTGCCAGCTTTGGGTCGGGTCGACTTTTTGCAGGTTGGCGGTCACACCGACCTTGGCCAGCTGGTCTTTGATGATCACCGCGATCTGCTCGTCGGCCTCGTTGCCGGCGTTGACCACGTAGTTGAGCTTCAAATCCTGGGCACCTGCAGCGGCCAGCAGCTTCTTGGCTTCGGCCGGGTCGTACGGGCGTTGCAGATTGTTGGCGTAGTGGTACAGCGAGCCCTTTGGAATGTAGGAATAAGCCACGGTGCCTTGACCGTAAGTAACGGCTTTGACCAGCGATTGCTTGTCGATGGCCATGTCCAGGGCCTGGCGCACTTGCGGCTTGGCCAACAAGCCGTGCTCGTGGTTGATCAACAGGTGATCTTCACGGGTGGACGGGTCGGCGTGGATCACCACGTTCTGGTCTTTTTTCAGTTCTTCGACCCGGGAGAACGGCACGAAGATCGCCGTGTCGAGTTCGTTGTTCTGCACCATGCGCATGCGCGTGTTGTCATCGGTCACCGACACCCATTCCACGCCGTCCAGGCTCACGCTGCCGGCCTGCCAGAAATTCGGGTTTTTCTTCAGGATCACGCGGTCGCCCTTGCGCCACTCGTCCACGGTAAACGCGCCGGAGGTCACCGGGTTTTCCGAGTAGGCGTCTTCGCCCATCTTGGTCATGGCTTTTTCCGACAGGATCGACACCGTTGGCGACGCCAGTTGCGAGAGGAAGGCCACCGCCGGGGTTTTCAAGGTGACCACCAGGGTCTTGGCATCGCTGGCCGTGGCGGTGTTGATCAGGCTGAACGGGTCGCTCCACAAGGAGGCCTTGTTGTCGCGGATGCGCAGCAGGCTGAATGCGGCGTCGGCGGCAGTGATCGGCGAGCCGTCAGAGAACTTCGCCTCGCGCAGCTTGAAGGTGTAGGTCAGGCCATCCTTGGAAATGTCCCAGCTTTCGGCCAGGCCCGGTTCCATTTTGGTGCCCAGGTTATCCACGCGCACCAGGGTGTCGTAGACGTTGGCAAATACCCAGGTGTCGCGGTTTTGCGCGCTTTTGATCGGGTCGAAGGTGGTGCTGTCTTCACGGCAGCCGATGGTGAGCACACCGGCGGCCTGTGCCAGGCCGGCGGTCAGCGACCAGGCCGTGAGGGTAGCGGCGGCGAGCAATTTCAAGTGGCGCGAGTGCATATCACAACTCCTTGTTAATGAATGGCAGAAGGTCAAAGCAAAGGGTCTTCAAGCACGCAACTGTACCGATGCTCGTGCAGGAAATGGGTGGGGGGCAATACCGAGGAACACTTGGCTTGCGCATACCGGCAACGCGGGTGAAAGGCACAACCAGTCGGCAGATTCAGCGGGCTCGGCGGTTCGCCGGGCAATGGCTGCGCAGGCAATGGCCGGTGCGGATCGATCTCCGGGATGGCCTGGATCAGCGCCGCCGTATACGGGTGACGCGGCGCGGTGAACACCGCTTCCACCGGGCCTTCCTCGACGATCTTGCCAAGGTACATCACCGCCACGCGGTCGCACAGGCGTCGCACGATGGCCAGGTCATGGGCGATAAACAGGATCGCCAGGTTCATGCGCTGTTGCAGTTCCAGCAGCAGGTTGATGATCTGGCCCTGGATCGACACATCCAGCGCCGCCACACATTCATCGGCAATGATCAGGCGCGGCTCCACCGCCAGCGCCCGGGCGATACCCACGCGCTGGCACTGGCCGCCACTGAGAGAGCCGGGCTTGCGTGAAGCCAGCTCAGGACGCAAGCCGACCAGTTCGAGCAACTCATTCACACGCTCAGGAATCTGCTGCGCCGCCACCTTACCCTGCACACGCAGTACCTCGGCGAGGGTTTCGCCAATGCTGTGCCGTGGATTGAGTGCGGCGTAGGGGTCCTGGAAAATCATCGCGGTTTCATGCCGCAGCCGGGCAATGTCGATGGCGCTGCCATGGGCCATGTCGATACCGTCGAACAACACCTGCCCGGCGCTGATCGGGTTGAGGTGCAGAATTGCCCGGCCCAGGGTGCTCTTGCCACTGCCGGACTCGCCCACCAAACCCAGGGTTTCACCGGCAGCGAGGTTCAGCGACACCCCGTTCACCGCCCTCACCCACTGGCGGTTGAGGCCCAGCAGGCCGCTGCCGGACGCGGCAAAGCGCACTTCCAGATCCTTGAGCTGTAACAAGCTCATGGGCGCGCTCCCAACGGGTAGTGACAGGCCACGCGTGCGCCCTGGGGCAGCAACTCGGTGCACAAGGCGCCTGCCTGCGGGCAGCGCGGGTGGAAGCGGCAGCCGTCGGGCAATGCATCGAGCAACGGCGGCTGGCCAGCAATGGTGCGCAACAACGCATGCCCGCTGCTGTGGGCCGGCTGGCAGTCGATCAGGCCTGCGGTATACGGATGTTGCGGTTGGGCCAGCAGTTCGTATTTGCTGCCGTGCTCGCACAGGCGCCCGGCGTACATCACGGCGATGGCATCGCAGGTTTGCGCCACCACGCCCAGGTCATGGGTGATCATGATGATCGACAGGCCACGCTGGTCGCGCAGGTCGAGCAACAGCCGCAGGATTTGCGCCTGCACCGTCACATCCAGGGCCGTGGTCGGTTCGTCGGCGATCAACACCTTCGGGTTGCAGCCCAGGGCCACGGCAATCATTGCGCGCTGGCGCATGCCACCGGAAAACTCATGGGGGTAGTTGTCGACCCGGGCCTGCGGATCGGGAATCCCGACCTGACGCAATACCTCGATCGCCTGCAAGCGCGCGTCTTTTTTCGACGCACCTTGATGCAGGCGGATGCCCTCGGCGATCTGCTCACCGATACGCATCAGCGGGTCCAGGTGGCTGCTGGGGTTCTGGAAGACCATGCCCAACTGCCCGCCGCGCACGGCGCGCATACCGGCATCATCCAGTGCCAATAAGTCCTGGCCGGCCAACTGCACCGCGCCGCCCTGCACCCGCAGGTTGGGCGATGGCAACAGACGCATCAGGCCGCGACAGGCCATGGTCTTGCCCGAACCGCTCTCGCCCACCAGGCCGAGGACTTCACCCTCGGCCAGGTCGAAAGACACCCGGTCCACCAAGGTGACCTCACGCCCGGCGTTGTTGGCGATCACACTGAGGTCGCGCACCTTCAGCAGGCTCATGAGCGCTCCCCCAATACCTGCGCAACACCATCGGCCAACAGGCTGAAGCCCATGGCCAAGGTCACGATGGCCAGGCCCGGAAAGGTGCAGATCCACCAGGCGGTGGTGATAAAGGCTTGCCCCTCGGCCACCATCGTCCCCCATTCGGCGGTCGGTGGTTGCACCCCCAGGCCCAGGTAACTGACGGCGGCGCCGTTGAGCAGCACCAGCACCGCGTCGGACATGGAAAACACGATGGAGCCAAACAGCGCATTGGGCAGCAAATGCCGGAACAGAATGCGTCCATGGCCAAAGCCCAGGCTCTTGGCGGCCAGGGCGAACTCGCTTTCCTTGAGCACCAGGATCTGCGAGCGAATCAGGCGCGCATACGACACCCAGCCCACCAGCGCCATGGCGATGTAAAAACTCTGTAAGCCCGGCCCGAGGATGGCCATGATCGCCAGCATCAGCACCAGGAACGGGAACGCCAGCACCACGTCGATCACACGCATGCAGACACTGTCGAAACGCCCGCCGATATAACCCGAGACCGCACCGATAAAGGTGCCAATGATGAAAGGGAAGATCACCCCGATAACCGCCAACTGCAGGTCGATGCGCGCACCCCAGATCACCCTCGACAGGATGTCCCTGCCGTAATTGTCCGTACCCAACGGATGGGCAAGGCTGGGGGCCAGCAAACTCATGCCGGTGTCCTGCGCGATGGGGTCATAGGGCGCGACCCACGGCGCAAACAGCGCCAGGGCCAACCACGCGAACAGGATCAACAACCCCCATGCGGCGGTCAGTCGGCCATTGCGAAAACCAAAGCGCAGGCGCAAGCGCCATGGGGCCATCAGGGGGCGACTGCTCATTGCATCTTCACCCGTGGGTCGAGGGCCACTGTCACCAGGTCAGCCATGAAGTTGACCACCACCGTGGCACAGGCCAGCACCATCGCCACGCCCTGCACCACCATGTAGTCACGGGTGAAAATGCCGCGCACCAGCAACTGGCCGATGCCTGGAATCGCGAACAGGCTTTCGATGACCACCGTGCCGCTGATCAGCCAACCGATGTTGACCGCCAGCAGGTTGACCGCCGGCACCAGAGCGTTGGGCAGCACATGCCGGCGAAACACCGCGCCTTCCGACAGCCCGCGTGCGCGTGCGGCGGTGACGTGATCCGCCTGCAATTCCATCAACATGCTCGCCCGCAGGTTACGCACCAGCACCGCCGACAGCGCCAGGGCGATGGTCAGGCACGGCAAGAGCATGTGGTGCGCCTTGTCCAGCCAGGTGCGCC
The DNA here is from genome assembly GCF_058725345.1 of Pseudomonas sp. DW-iso17. Lineage (NCBI taxonomy): Bacteria > Pseudomonadati > Pseudomonadota > Gammaproteobacteria > Pseudomonadales > Pseudomonadaceae > Pseudomonas > Pseudomonas sp. DW-iso17. The sequence goes on from NZ_JBZXEA010000005.1 coordinate 55,608, forward strand.
CGTAACCAGACACCGGGAACAAGCCCCATTTCACGCTGAGCAGCAGGATCAGCATCAACCCCAGCCAGAACGCCGGCATGCCCAGGCCGACCGTGGTGAACACGCGGATCAGCTTGTCTGCCCAACGGCCTTGCTGGCGCGCCGCAATCGTTGCCAGTGGCACCGCTATCAACAACGCGAGCACCACGCTGCCCAGCACCAGCACCAGGGTCGGCTCGATCCGGGTGACGATCAGTTTCAGGGCGTCGACCTTGTACAGCAGCGATTGGCCGAGGTCGCCCTTGAGCAGGTTTTTCAGGAAGTAAAAGTATTGCAACCACAAAGGCTGGTCGAGGCCGAACTGGGCGCGGATCTTCAGCAGCGCATCCGGCGTGCTGCGCGAACCCAGCAAGGCGCGCGCCGGGTCGCCAGGAATCGAGCGCACCAACACGAAGGTGATCAGGCTGATGCCCAGCAGCACCGGCAGCAATTGCAGGGGCCGGGACAACACAAAACGGTAGCGCGCCAGGTTCATGCGTCAGTCTCGGTGGCGAGCGAGGAAGTCCAGCAGCACCGGGAAGTACGCCTGCGGCTCCTCGTAAAACGGCATATGACTGCTGTTGGGGAACACATGCAACTCGGCGTGGGGTGCTGCTAGTTTCATGCGCATTGCGCAAGCGGGGGTAAGTTCGTCATGTTGGCCGGTGGTGATCAGGATCGGCATCGTGAACTCGGCCATTTCCTTGAGGCGGTTCCAGTCCTTGAGGTTGCCGATATAGAGGAACTCGTTGGGGCCTTGCATGGTTTCGTAAGGCCCCATGTTCCAGTCGCCCAGGGAGCGCTTGACCGGCTCCGGCCATTCGTCGAGCCGACACACGTGGCGGTAGTTGAGCAAGGTGATGGCGGCCTGGTACTGCGGGTGGTCGAGGGTGCCCATGGCTTCGTGGCGTTGCATCATGGCCACGGTTTCGCTGCCCAGGGCGCCGCGCAGGCGCTCCAGCTCCTGGGACAGGTGGGGAATGTCGCCGACGGTGTTTTCCAGGATCAGGCTTTTGAGCGCACCGGGATAATGCACGGCATATTCGATCCCCAGCCAACCGCCCCAGGAGTGCCCGAGCAAATGCACGCGGCCCAGGCCCAGCGCCTGGCGCACGGTCTCGACTTCTTCGACATAACGGCGGATTTCCCACAGTGCGGCATCGGTCGGTCTGGCTGATGCGCCTGTGCCAAGCTGGTCGAATGCAACCACTCGCAGGTTATGTGCTTTGAGCCAGCCATGGGCGTCGCGCAGATAGTCACACGGCAGGCCCGGCCCGCCGTTGAGACACAGCAGCACCTCATCGCCTTCGCCAAAGCTGTAGACCACGAGGTTATGGCCGTCGACTTGCACGTTGTATTGCTGGTCGGGGGCAATTTCACGCCACATGCATACATTCCTTGTGTTGTATCGGCCTGGCGGGTAGCGGCCGTTTATCAGGTCAACACTACCGAGGATGCCGTGCGTCCATAACCTAGTATTTCTTATAGGTTTGGCCTGGCAGTCCTTCGCCGGGGCGTGGCATTCTACTTGCAGCAAGTCGAGATTCAAATGAATTCGGGAGCAGAACGGATGCTGGCCAAGCTGACCGCCTTCAATAATCGCCTCATACCGGGCAGGAGCCTGGATGAACAGATGGACAATACGTTTATCCTGGCCCAACAACTGGGCTTCGATGCGCTGGTGTATGACTACAGCCCGGTGCCCATCGATCTCAACGGCGCACTGATCACGCCTTCGCTGTTGCAACTGCGCAACACACCGGCCGACTGGCACGCCTTATGGTGCAGCGAAGGGTTTTACCAGATCGACCCGGTGCAACACCTGGCATTGAGTTCGGTATCACCGTTTGTCTGGTCCTATGAGGCGAAGACAGAGACCGCCCTGCAAAAGATCATCGACCCGTGCCACGCTCCCGTTTCCTCCTACCTGCATGAACGCCAGCTGACCTGCGGCGTCAGTGTGCCGATTCATCTGCCCAAGGGCGGTTTTGCCTCGCTCACCGGCTTACGCACCGGCAAGGCGCGCACGGTATTGAAGGACGCCCAACATACGCTGGCCGATTTCAGTCTGATTACCCATGCCCTCCAGGAAGCGGCGTACCCGCTGTTCAGCAAGGAGGTGCGGGCTTATCCGCACATCCGCCTGACCAAGCGCGAGCGCGAATGCCTGAAATGGGCGGCAGAAGGCCTGACCGCCGCTGAAATCGCCACGCAATTGAGCCGCTCCCTGGCAGTGGTCACCCTGCACCTGGCCTCGGCCATGCACAAACTGGGGGCCAAAAACCGTGTTCAAGCGGTGGTTCGAGCCACCCATTACCGCTTGCTGGAAGATTGAGCTTTCGGCAAAAACCTATCTGTTTTGCTAGTTACCTAAACTTTTTGTTCAGACTATCGTAACCCTGATCCTTTTTTTCAGAGCAGGGTACGAAATGGAATTCATCGAAAAAGTTCGCGAAGGCTACGCGCCCTTTGGCGCCTATCAGACCTGGTATCGCGTCACGGGCGACCTGAGCACAGGCCGCACGCCCTTGGTGATCATCCATGGCGGCCCGGGCTGCACCCACGATTACGTCGACGCCTTCAAGGACGTCGCCGCCAGCGGCCACGCAGTCATCCATTACGACCAGTTGGGCAACGGCCGCTCCACGCATTTGCCGGAAAAAGATCCGTCGTTCTGGACCATCGGCCTGTTCCTCGACGAGTTGAACAACCTGCTGGACCACCTGCAAATCAGTGAAAACTACGCGATCCTCGGGCAATCCTGGGGCGGCATGCTCGGCAGCGAACACGCGATCTTGCAACCCAAAGGCCTGCGCGCGTTTATCCCTGCCAACTCGCCCACCGGCATGCGCACCTGGGTCAGCGAAGCCAATCGCCTGCGTAAGCTGTTGCCTGAAGGCGTGCACGAAACCCTGCTCAAGCACGAGCAGGCCGGCACCTACCAAGACCCGCAATACCTCGCGGCCTCTCGGATTTTCTATGACCAGCATGTGTGCCGGGTCAACCCGTGGCCCGAAGAAGTGGCACGCACCTTCGCCCAGGTGGATGCCGACCCGACGGTGTACCACGCCATGAGCGGCCCGACCGAATTCCACGTGATCGGCAGCTTGAAGGACTGGAATGTGATCGGCCGCCTGTCAGCCATCAAGGTGCCAACCCTGGTGATTTCCGGTCGACATGACGAAGCCACACCGTTGGTGGTCAAGCCGTTCCTGGATGAGATAGCGGACGTGCGCTGGGCACTGTTTGAAGACTCCAGCCACATGCCCCATGTGGAAGAACGCCAGGCATGCATGGGGACGGTGGTGAAGTTTCTGGATGAGGCGTGTTCGTTGCCGCACAAAGCCCTCAAGGCCGGCTGAATCCCTGTGGGAGCTGGCTTGCCTGCGATAGCACCGGTGAATTCACCATCGCTATCGCAGGCAAGCCAGCTCCCACAGGGTACACGGGTCGCTCGTTAAACCTCGCTGGTCTCAGCCTTGGATGCTTTCCTCAAGGTATCCGCTACCAGGGGAATTTCCTTGCCCTCGGCATCAAACAACTTCCCACCCCGGTAGTAATCGCCATCGCGCAACGCGGCCACGTCGCGAAAGCACAAGCTGCGCTCAGTCCCCGCCACAAACACTGACTGCTGGTCCGAGTTGCCGGCGGTGAAGTGGTTGAATGCCAGGTTCAGCAATATCGCCATGATTGCCGACGAGCTGATGCCCGAGTGGAAGATGGTCGCGAACCAGCTTGGAAACTGATCGTAGAAGCTGGGCGCGGCGATGGGGATCATGCCGAAGCCGATGGACGTGGCGACGATGATCAGGTTCATGTTGTTGCGGTAATCCACCTTGGACAGCGTGCGAATCCCGCTGGCCGCCACTGTGCCGAACAATACAATCCCGGCGCCGCCCAACACGGAGGTGGGCACGGCCGCGATCACCCGGCCCATGAATGGCAGCAGGCCGAGCACCACTAGGAATACCCCGCCAGTGGCCACCACAAACCGACTCTTGACCCCGGTCACCGCCACCAGGCCGACGTTCTGGGCGAACGCGCTCTGGGTAAACGAACCGAAGATCGGCGCGAACATGCTCGACAGCATGTCGGCGCGCAGGCCGTTGCCCAGACGCTTGGAGTCCACTTTGGTGTCGATGATCTCGCCCACCGCCAGGATATCCGCTGACGTTTCCACCAGCGTCACCATCACCACGATGCACATGGAAATAATCGCCGCCACATGGAAGGTGGGCATGCCGAAGTGAAATGGCGTGGGGAAACCGAACATCGGCCCCTGCATGACACCAGAGAAGTCCGCCATGCCAAGCAGCACCGCGATCACCGTGCCGATCACCATGGCCAGCAGGATCGACAGGCGCGAGATGGTTGCGCTGCCGATCTTGCTCAGTAGCAGCACCAGCACCAGAGTCAGCGCGGCCAGGCCGATGTTAGACATGCTGCCAAAATCCGCCGCCCGGCTGTTGCCACCCATGGCCCAGCGCGCCGCTACGGGCATCAGGGTCAGGCCGATGGTGGTAATCACAATGCCCGTCACCAGCGGCGGAAAAAACTTGGTGATCCTTGAGAACACCGGGGTGATCAACAAACCGATAAAGGATGCGGCCATCACCGCCCCGAGTATCGCTGGCACACCACCGGCACCGTCGCTGCCGACAATCGCCACCATGGTCGCCACACCCGCGAACGACACGCCCTGCACCAGCGGCAACTGACAGCCGAAAAACGGCAGGCCCAGGGTTTGCAGCAGCGTGGCCAGGCCACCGGCAAACAGCGATGCAGCGATCAGCAAGCCGATATCCGCCGGCGACAACCCGGCTGCCTGGCCGACGATCAACGGCACGGCGACGATACCGCCATACATGGTGAGCACATGCTGCAGGCCGTAAGCCATGTTGGCGGCGACGCCCAGATTTTCATCTTCGGGCCGCTGCGGTGACGCCTTCGGGATAGTCATGGTGAGGGGTTCTCTGTTTTTGTTGTGCGCTCACTGTATGCAATGTTAAGACTGTATGTCCATAGAGTTGTATACAATCAATCGAACAAGATACCCTCCAACGGCGTTACAAAAACAATCCGGCCGTCACGAGCCAGAACGCTAAAGGACAAAAAGAATGAAAAAGGCACTACAGGGCGCCACCGTCGCATTGACCCTTCTCGGCGGCGGGGAGGCCGTTGCGGTGGAATGGATGAACAACAGCGTCGGGTTTCGCTACGGGCAGCACTTCACCAACCCGAACAACCCCGACGACTTCAGCAAGCGCATCTACAGTTTTACCCACGCCAGCGGCTACCGTTACGGCAGCAACTTCCTCAACCTCGACGTATTCCTGTCCGACAGCAGCGACCCGCGCAAAGGCACCGACCACGGGGGCAGCGAGGTGTACGCCGTGTACCGGCATCAGTTGTATGCCTCACGCGTGTTCGACTTGCCGCCGGGCACGGGGCTGATCAAGGATTACGCGTTGACCCTGGGCTTCGACGCCAACCGCAACAACAACTTCGCCTCCGCCAAGAAGCGCGCTCTGGTGATTGGCCCCACGTTGAAGTTCAACACTGTCGGCGTGCTGGACCTGAGCCTGATGTACTACAAGGAAAAGAACCACACCGGCATTCCCGGCGCGCAAGAGTCGAACCACACCTTCGACGCTACCTACATGCTCAACCTGGCCTGGATGCGACCGTTCGAGGTGGGCAACCATGCGGCGAAATTCCAGGGGTTCATTAACTACGTCGGGGAAAAAGGCGAGGACTACCATGGCCGCGATACCGCACCGGAAGCGCTGATGCGTACGGCGCTGATGGTGGCGGTGCGACCGGGTAAAAGCGTCAAGCCGAACTTGTACCTGGGGGTGGGGTATGAGTACTGGCATAACAAATTCGGCGTGGACGGTGGGCGTGGCAGCCGCACCTCAACGCCGACGCTGAACATGGAAGTGACGTTCTAACTGAAGAAACGCAAAACAATGTGGGACCTGGCTTGCCTGCGATAGCGGTCTGTCAGTTAGCCCATCTGGCACTGATACACCGCTATCGCAGGCAAGCCAGCTCCCACACTTTGATCGTATTGTCAGCTCAGGCGTTGGCCAGTTCGGAAGAATTGCCCTTCGGCCGTGCCAGCCAATACCCCAACACCGCCAGCGGCGCGGTCGCCAGCATCACAATCACCGTGATCAACAGTGGTTGCTCGATCATCGACGACACCAACAGGCTGGCCAGGAAGCACAGGCCCAACTGCAGGGTGTTTTGCAGGGCCGCCGCCTTGCCGGAATTTTCCGCAAAGGGCATCAGCGCATTCGCCACCACAATCGGGTAGCTGGCGCCGTTGCACAGCGCCATCAGGCAGAACGGGATCAATAAGGTAGTCAGGGTCGGCACACTCAAGGTGGCCACCAGGTACAACGCCACCATGCTCAAGCAATAGGCGACCAGCAACCACGGCAGCAGGGTTTTACCCGGCAGGCGCTGCAAGGCGCTGCGGCAACTGTAGCCGCCAACGAGAAACGCCAGGGTCGGCAGTACGTAGCTGAGGCCGATGTCATTCGGGCTGTAGCCCATGCCACCGAGGATGAACGGCGAGGCGGTCAGCCAAGCGAAGAAGCTGGCCGAACAGGCGGCGAAGATCATTACATTGCCGGTAAACACCCGCGAGGTGAGCAATTGCCCATAGCCCAGGCGCACCGGGCTGCCCTTGTGCTCCGAACGCTTGGGCACATTGCGCAGGAACAAGGTCGGCAACAACAGCAACAACGACACCACCAGCAACACGCCGAAGATCGCCTGCCAGCCAAAGTGATTCAGCACCATGGCGCCCAGCAGCGGAGCCAGGGCCGGAGACAGCGACATCAACGGCATGATGCTGGCGAAGACGCGGTGAGCCTTGTCGGCCGGGTAGCGATCAATCACCAAGGCCTGCCAACTGACGGCGGCGGCACACACGCCAATCGCCTGCATAAAGCGCAGGGCCAGCAGTTGCGGCGCGCTCTGAACCCAGAACATGCCCAGGCAACCGAGCACAAACAGGCTCAGGCCCGCGATCAGAATCGGCTTGCGCCCCAGGCGGTCCGAGAGCGGCCCCCACAGCAACTGCCCCAGCGCAAAGCCGGCAAGGAAAATACTCAAGCTGGCGCCCACCGCGCCAGCACCAATGTTCAACTGCTCGCCCATGGCGCCAAACGCCGGCAAGTACATGTCCATGGCCAGATAACCGAGCATGCTCAGCCCCGCCAGATACCAGGTAAAACCAAAAGAATTTTTCATCGAAGCCTTGTAGATACTGCCATCAAACTATTTGCTGACTGGCGCCCATTATGAAGCTGACAATATCTGTGTGAAGCGATAATAATTGGACACTCTCATCAATAATTTTGAAGGCAGCGCTCATGTGGTCGGAATATTCCCTGGATGTGGTCGACGCCGTTGCCCGTCACGGCAGCTTCAGCGCCGCCGCCCAGGAACTGCACCGCGTACCGTCGGCCATCAGCTACACCGTGCGCCAGCTTGAAGAATGGCTGGCCGTGCCGCTGTTTGTGCGGCGGCATCGCGACGTAGAACTGACCCCCGCCGGCCGTTTGTTTATCGACGAAGCCCGCGGCGTGATGAAAAAAATGCTCGGCACCCGGCGCCTGTGCCAACAGGTGGCCAATGGTTGGAGCGGCCAGTTGAAGGTGGCCGTGGACTCCATCGTCAAACCCCAGCGCTGCCGGCAGTTGGTGCTCGACTTCTATCGGCAGTTTCCCGAAGTGGAATTGCTGCTCGAATACGAGGTGTACAACGGCGTGTGGGATGCGCTGGCGGATGAACGCACCGACATCGTGATCGGCGCCACCAGCGCGGTGCCGGTGGCCAGCCACTTCAGCTTCCGCGACATGGGCCTGTTGAACTGGCTGTGCGTGGTCAGCGCCCGGCACCCCTTAGCTGCGGCGGAAGGTTTACTCAGTGATGACCAACTGCGCCCCTTTGCCTCGCTGTGCATGACCGACACCTCACGCAACCTGCCCAAGCGCGACACCTGGACCCTGGATAACCAGCGCCGCCTGGTGGTGCCCAACTGGGCGTCGGCTCTGGATTGCCTGCGCGATGGCCTGTGTGTAGGGATGGCACCGGCCCATCAGGTATTGCCATGGATCGAGCGCGGGGACTTGGTCGCGCTGCAGTTGAGCCGGCCATTTCCGGCCAGCCCGTCGTGTGTGGCGTGGGCGCAGAACAAGCTGTCGCCAGCCATGGCGTGGTTGCTGGAATACTTGGGCGATACGGAGACCATGAACCAGGAATGGCTGAATGGCCCCTCCCTCTGATCGTTCCCACGCTCCGCGTGGTAACGCTGCCCTGGACGCTCCGCGTCCGCTCTTAAGGCGTGACGCAGAGCGTCACAGGAGGCGTTACCACGCAGAGCGTGGGAACGAGCATCGCCCCCTTCCGCACTTTTTCAGTCCAGTAGGCGGGTGATGGCTCGCACGATCATTTCTACTTCCTTGCCTTGCAACGTCAGCGGCGGCAACAGCCGAATGATCTTGCCCCGCGTGACGTTGATCAACAGCCCATGCTCCTGCGCCGCCCGTTGGGCCAGGTCACGGTAAGGGCTTGCCAGTTCAATGCCGATCATCAAGCCCTTGCCACGAATCGCCCGCACCTGCGGATGGTCCTCCAACTCAATGCGTAAACGCGCCAGCAAGTGTTCGCCCTGGCGTGCGGCGTTTTCCAGCAAGCCTTGCTCCTGGATAATCTCCAGTACCGTACACCCTACACGGCACGCCAGCGGGTTACCGCCAAAGGTACTGCCATGGCTGCCTGGGGTGAACAGTTCAGCGACAGCGGCGCGGGCAAGACAAGCGCCGATGGGCACGCCATTACCGAGGCCTTTGGCCAGGGTCATCACGTCCGGCACGATGCCTTCGTGCTGGAAGGCAAACCAGGTGCCGGTGCGCCCGATGCCGGTCTGGATTTCGTCGAGCATCATCAGCCAGCCGTGGCGCGTACAGTGCTCGCGCAGGGCTTTGAGGTAGCCCGACGGCGCCACCAACACACCACTTTCACCCTGGATCGGTTCAAGCAGCACCGCCGCGATGCGCGTGCCGAACTGTTCGGTGACCGCCTCCAGGGCCGCCATGTCGCCAAAGCCAACCTTGATGAAATCGCCGGGCAGACGCTGGAACCCCAGGCGCACCGACGGCCCGTCGCTGGCGGCCATGGTGCCTAGCGTGCGGCCGTGGAAGGCGTTCTCCATCACCACCACCAGCGGCTGTTCAATGCCTTTTTTCCAGCCATGCAAACGCGCCAGCTTCAGCGCCGTCTCGTTGGCCTCGGCGCCGGAATTGTTGAAGAACGCGCGGTCCAGCCCGGACAGTTGGGCCAGGCGCCGGGCCAATTGTTGTTGCCAGTCGATGCTGTAGAGGTTGGAGGTGTGCAGCAGCAAGCCGGCCTGTTCGCTGATGGCCGCCACTAACCTGGGGTGGGAATGACCAACATTGGTCACCGCCACGCCGGCCACGGCGTCCAGGTATTCGCGGCCCTGTTGGTCCCACAGGCGCGTGCCAAGGCCGCGGGTGAAGCTCAGGGCCAGGGGTTGATAAGTGCTCATCAGGCAGGCGGCGGTCATGGTGGCGGCTCCAGTGCATCGTTGGGGTGGATCAAGTATGGTTAACCACCCTCGCTGGATAAACGCAGAATTACTGCAATAACTTTAAACCAGGGCTTGATAATGGATCTGTTCCAGGCAATGTCGGTGTACGTGAAAGTCGTCGAGACCGGCAGCATGACCGCCGCCGCGCAGGAATGCGGGATTTCGACCACCATGGTGGGCAACCATCTGCGAGCGCTGGAACAACGGCTTGGCGTCAGCTTGCTCAAACGCACCACGCGCAAACAGAACCTCACCGAATTTGGCGGGCAGTATTATCAGCGCTGCCTGGAAGTGCTGGGGCTGGTGGCCGACTCGGAGCTACTGGCCGAGCAGGTCCACAGCGAAGCCCCCAAAGGCAGCCTGCGCATCACCGCCCCCCCGGTGTTCGGCACCGAACGCCTGGTGCCGGCCTTGAGTGAGTTTTCCCAGCGCTACCCCCTTATCGACCTGTACGTGGTGCTGAGCAATGAGCGCATGGATCTCGTCGACAGCGGTTTTGACGTGGCGATTCGTCTCGGCGAACTGGAAAGCTCCAGCCTGATCGCCCGGCCTCTGCAGGCCTATACCCTCACCCTTTGCGCCTCCCCTGCCTACCTGGCGCGACGCGGCACACCGCAAACCCCGGATGACCTGCAGCAGCATGACTGCCTGGCATTCGCCTACCCCGCGAACGACAACTGGCGCGACACCGATAAACTTTGGCGCATGACCGGCGATGAAGGTGGGGTGGAGGTGCCGGTGTCTGGCTCATTGACCATCAACAGCTCCCAAGGCTTGCGCCAGGCCGCCATCAACGGCATGGGCATCATTATGCTGGCCGATGCCCTGGTGCAACCGGACCTGGAGAGCGGCAAGCTGGTGGCCTTGCTGACCACCTATAAACTGCCCAGCCGCCCCATGCACCTGATGTATCGCCAAGACCGCTATCGCCTGCCCAAGCTGCGGGCGTTCGTCGACTTTGTGATGGAGAAATGGGCGCGCTAGAACGCCACGCCCAACTCGCGCAAACGCGCGGCGGTGCGCTCGGCCGATACATGGTGAATGCCCTGCCAGCCCAATGCGATGGCGGCCTCGATATTGCCGGCGACGTCGTCGATGAACACCACTTCACTGGCTTGGATGTCTGGCAGGTGTTCACGCACCTGACTGAGGCTGGCGTGGTAGATCGCCGGGTCAGGCTTGATCAGCTTCACCTCGCCAGACACCAAGATGTCGCGAAAACGCTTCAGGAACGGGTAGTTGGCCCGGGCGTAAGGGAAGGTTTCAGCCGACCAGTTGGTAAGCCCGAACAGCGGCATCTCAACCTAGTGCAACGCTTCGAGAATCGCCACGCCCTCGGGTAATTCAGCACGCAGCATTTCGGGCCAGCGCTCGTAATAAGCCTGGATCAGGGTCTTGTGTTCGGGGTATTGGGCAACCAGGGTGCGGGTGGCTTCAGCCAGGGAGCGACCGGCATCTTGCTCGGTGTTCCAGGCCTGGGTGCAGATGGTGTCGAGGAACCACTGCCGTTCTGCATCGTCGGCAATCAGCTTGCGGTACAGATGCTGCGGGCTCCAGTCGAACAGGACACCGCCGAAATCAAAAACTACTGCACGAATCGTCATCAGATCCTCCGTTAGCGTGGCTTGATAGCTGCTGGAGTCTGACAGATCTAAAAGAGGGAGGCGTAAGAAGGGGCTGAAAAGAAAGAGGGAGTAGGCCAGCCAAATTGAGCGAACGCAATGCTCAAAGCAACGAAGATCACATGTGGGAGCTGGCTTGCCTGCGAAAGCGGTCGTGCAGTCACAGATGCCGCGACTGACGCACCGCCTTCGCGGGCAAGCCCGCTCCCACAGGGGATTTGCGTTAACTGACTGACATCAGAGCAAGCCAGCTCCCACCTTATTGACCGGATTTTAAGCTTGAATCAGCCCGTTGATTTTGACGGTCGGGTTCACATCCGCGTCGTAATCCACGCCGTCGACCTCAAAGCCAAACAAGCGCAGGAACTCGGCCTTGTAACCGGCAAAATCGCTGATCTCGTTGACGTTGTCGTCGGTCACCTGGTTCCACAGCGCGGCCACGGCGTCCTGGACCTTCGGTTCCAGCTCGGCCAGGTCGGCACGCAGGCGGCCATCGGCGTCGAGTTTCGGCTGGCTGCCGTACAGGCTGTCCTTGAACAGGCCGTAGACCTGCTCGATGCAGCCTTCGTGGGTGCCCTGCTCTTTCATCACCTTGAACAGCAGCGACAGGTACAGCGGCATGATCGGGATTGCCGAGCTGGCCTGGGTAACCACGGCCTTGAGCACCGACACACGGGCGTCGCCCTTGAGCGCAGCGAGGTTTTCGCGCAGGGTCAAAACTTTCTTGTCCAGGTCTTTCTTGGCTTCGCCGATGGAGCCGTTCCAGTAGATGTCCTGGGTCAGCTTCTCACCCAGGTAGGTGAACGCGGTGGTCTTGGCGCCTTCGGCCAATACATCGGCGTCACGCAGCGCGTCGATCCACAGCTGCCAGTCTTCGCCGCCCATGACCTTCACGGTACCGTCGATTTCTTCCTGGGTCGCAGGCTCAAGCGTGGTGTCGACCACCACGCCCTTGTCGGTGTTGATACCGCGCAGGGTCACGGCCTTGCCGATTGGCTTGAGGGTGGAGTTGTGCACCACGCCTTGCGGGTCGGTACGGCGTGGGGCGGCCAGGCTGTAGACCACCAGGTCGATCTTGCCCAGGTCTTTCTTGATGGTTTCGATGGTCAGGCGCTTGATTTCGTCGGAGAACGCGTCGCCGTTGATGCTCTTGGCGTACAGGCCTTTTTCCACAGCAAACTTCTCGAACGCCGCGCTGTTGTACCAGCCGGCGGAGCTCAGCTTGCCTTCTTCGCCTTCTTTCTCAAAAAACACGCCCAGGGTGTCGGCGCCGCAGCCAAACGCAGCACTGATGCGCGCGGCCAGGCCGTAGCCGGTGGAGGCACCGAGGACCAGTACCTTTTTAGGGCCGCCCTCGATGACGCCGTTTTTGGTTACGTAGTCGATCTGCTCTTTGACGTTCGCTTCACAGCCAACAGGGTGAGCGGTCACACAGATAAAGCCACGAACCCGCGGTTTGATGATCATAAAAATTTCTGCCTCTTCCAAGGTGCCGAAGGCCAATAGTGGCCATTCAACTTCAATCGTACCGGTCTATGACGCCTGAAAAACCGAAGCGTCACGATAGTCGCAAATCTTCTGTTCTCAAAATTCAATCCACAAAACGTCGGAGCCTGCACGGTAACGGTTACAAATTGTGCAGTGGCTTCACAATTTCGCCCTATTTAAAAACGCCTGCCGGTGTCAGAAAGCCCTATGATGACGATATTGTTTCAATATATTTCGGCTTTGGAGCCTCGTTTCATGAGCAAAAATGCTGTCGGCAAAAAGCTGGTGTCCCTGGCGTGGGCGCTCGGCGTTCTGCTGTTGATCTATTGTTTCCCGCGCAGTTGCCTGGTGTTTCTGCTGTTGGTGGTGTGCTGCGGCGTTTATGACTTCCTGCGTAACGGCCTGTACGACCGCGACACCATCAAGAAGTATTTTATCGGCAACGGTCGTAATACCTGGGTGCTGGCACCGTTCAACACCCTGCTCGACCTGCTGAGCAGCCGCAACCGGCATGTCTATACCCTGCAAGACCTGCCGCCGGCCTGGCGCGAAGACCTGCAACAGGTGATCGACGACGCCATGGCCCGCAAGGATGAAATCATCAGCTACCTGGACGAACGCATGGCCGAGAAGAAACGCGGCATGTTGTTCTTCCAGTGGTACGGCCGCCCGATCGAAACCACCCTGGATATCCCGCAGCTGCGCAAAAAACTGCCGTTCGTGAAAACCATCGGCGTCTCGGTGTTCAACGAGAACCGCTCGACGTCTTTCCACTTCGGCCCTCTGCGCATGATGTTCCGTGTGCTCTACAACATGGCGCCGGCACCGCACCATGAGGGCGTGTATATCCAGGTGGGTAAGCACAAGCACTACTGGCACGACGACCCGCTGTTTATCTTCGATGACACGCTGATGCACGCCTCCTTCAACAAAAACGACGCCAAACGCTACTGCCTGTTTATTGATATTGTGCGCCCGACCCTGCTGCCCTCGGTGCTCAACGCCGTGATCGCAGGGTTTGCCGGCCTGGTCTTTACCCTGCGTCGGGTTTTCTACAAAAACTGGAAGCTGATTCAGTAAGTTCTGCGGCATGATGGTGTTGGACGGCATTTGCGCTAGGCCTTGCGCCTGAGGTAAATAACCGTCTCGTGCGACCTTAATTGGCGCTCACCCTTCTCAAGCCATCGCCCCCAAACGGGCGCGGTGGCTGTGCTTTCAAGGAATCAGAATGCCCCAACGTCAAGTCATCAACGCCTCCGTCAGCCCCAAGGGCAGCCTCGAAACCCTGTCCCAACGTGAAGTGCAGCAACTGAGCGAAGCCGGTACCGGCAGCATCTACACTCTGTTCCGCCAATGCGCCCTCGCGATTCTCAACACCGGCGCGCACATCGACAACGCCAAGACCATCCTCGACGCCTACAAAGACTTTGAAGTGCGTATTCACCAGCAAGACCGCGGCGTACGCCTGGAACTGCTCAATGCCCCGGCCGATGCCTTTGTCGATGGCGAGATGATCGCCAGCACCCGCGAGATGCTGTTCAGCGCCCTGCGTGACATCGTCTACACCGAGAACGAGCTGGACAGCCAGCGTATCGACCTGAGCAACTCCCAAGGCATCACCGACTACGTGTTCCACCTGCTGCGCAACGCCCGTACGCTGCGACCGGGTGTGGAGCCCAAGATCGTGGTGTGCTGGGGCGGTCATTCGATCAACACCGAAGAATACAAATACACCAAAAAAGTCGGGCACGAACTGGGCCTGCGCAGCCTCGACGTGTGCACCGGTTGCGGCCCAGGCGTGATGAAAGGCCCAATGAAGGGCGCGACCATTTCCCACGCCAAGCAACGCATCACCAATGGCCGTTACCTGGGCTTGACCGAGCCAGGCATCATCGCCGCCGAAGCGCCGAACCCCATCGTCAACGAGCTGGTGATTTTGCCGGACATCGAAAAACGCCTGGAAGCCTTCGTGCGTGTCGGCCACGGCATCATCATCTTCCCCGGCGGCGCCGGTACGGCCGAGGAGTTCCTGTACCTGCTGGGCATCCTCATGCACCCGGACAACCGCGACCTGCCGTTCCCGGTGGTGCTTACCGGGCCCAAACATGCCGCGCCTTACCTGGAACAATTGCACGCGTTCGTCGGTGCCACCCTGGGCGAAGCGGCGCAGAAGCATTACCAGATCATCATCGACGACCCGGCCGAAGTGGCCCGCCAGATGACCACCGGCCTCAAGGCGGTGAAGCAATTCCGCCGCGAGCGTAACGACGCGTTCCATTTCAACTGGCTGCTGAAGATCGACGAAGGCTTCCAGCGCCCGTTCGACCCCACCCACGAAAACATGGCCAGCCTGCAACTGAGCCACGCACTGCCGCCCCATGAATTGGCGGCCAACCTGCGCCGGGCGTTCTCGGGGATCGTGGCGGGTAACGTCAAGGACAAGGGTATTCGCCTGATCGAGGAGAACGGCCCGTATGAGATCCACGGCGACCCGGCGATCATGAAACCGTTGGATGAATTATTGAAGGCGTTCGTGGCCCAGCACCGCATGAAACTGCCGGGCGGCGCGGCGTATGTGCCGTGCTATCGCGTGGTGCAGTAAGCCAGCGGCGGTCGGTCATAGTTTGTATTCGTTTGGGACATAGCAACGCGTGTGAGGAACAAGAGTTCGGACTAGGGTTTTACTATTCCAACTCATTCACCTCAGCGAGCGACCTATGGACCAACGGATATTGTCCTCCGTCATTCCTTACCCTAAGGTAAGGAATATCACGATGGAGATCTTCACTATGGCCACCGCCACACTCACTTCAAAAGGGCAAATCACCATCCCTGTTCAGGTCAGGACAGCCCTGGGCCTGGAAACAGGCGACCGGGTGGAATTCGTCGAAATGGAAGACGGCAAGTTTTCCATGATTGCCGCCAGCAAAACCGTCAAGGACCTCAAGGGTTTGATCCGCAAGCCCGCCCATGCCGTGTCTATCGAAGACATGAACCGCGCCATCGCGGCCCAGGGAGCAAGCGCTGGATGATCGGCCTGGATACCAATGTACTGGTGCGTTATGTGACCCAGGATGACCCGGTTCAATCCGCCAAGGCGTCTCAACTGATCGAATCGCTCACCGCCGCCTCACCCGGTTTTGTCAGCCTGGTGACGCTTACGGAACTGGTGTGGGTGTTGCAGTCCTGCTACCAGTCGGCCAAAAGCGATGTGGTAACGGTACTGGAGACCTTGCTGCACACACGGGAACTGACCGTCGAGCACGCCGATATCATCTGGCAGGCCCTGCGCAAGTTCACCGCAAGCAAAGCGGACTTTGCCGACTGCCTGATCGAACGCTGTGGCCATGCGGCCGGTTGCGAGTACACCGCCACGTTTGATCTGCACGCAGCCAAGGCAGCAGGGATGAAACGGCTCGGTTAGAGCGGCTTTTTTGTAGGAGCGAGCAAGCTCGCGCCTACAGAGGGAGAGGAAGTTGGGCTAGCGAACCCAACCGCCGATCTGCCAGTGGTAGCCATCATTACGCTGCACCCAATGCGGGTGTACATAACGATACCCCTGGCGCACCGGTTCCCAATGGCCGTGCACTGCCACATAACGCCCGCCTTCCCAGCGCCAGTAACCGCGTGACCAGATATAACCTTCGCGCACCGCCGGCTCGACTTCAATCACCTGCACCGGCGGCGGTTGCGGCGCCACCACATCCACGTACTCGTGTTGCACCGGCCTGCGCTCATGCACAACACGCTCTTGCACACACCCGGAAGCCGCGACCACCATGGCGGCCAATGCTGCATAACGTAGCCACATACAAAACCCTCGGGCGCGCACGCCCAACACCTGCATCAGAAAGAAGTCCTTCCTTTGTTGCAGCCGGGCCCTGCTTGGGCCTGGGTTATTTTTAACAGGAGATGTCTGTCAGATGGCTGAACCTGTAGATCTTTAGCGTGCCTCCCGGCGACCGCCACGGTGGTGCTCCTTCATACCGGACCAAAACGTCCCAGCACAGTCTCGACAAAGCAGCGCAACTTGGCGGTACGCTGGCGGTTTGCGGTGTAGACCAAATGCATCGACCGACTCGGAGCCTCAAACTCCGGCAACACCCGCACCAACTCGCCACTCGCCAACGCCGTTCGCAGAAAGTCTTGCGGGCCGAGCACTATGCCAAAACCATCCAATGCCGCCGACATCAATGCCCGGCTTTCATTGATGAGCAAACGGCTGGCCACTCGTACCTTGTAGGAAACCGTGCCCTGAAAAAACACCCACTCTCGATCCGCCGGACGCGATGAAAAGGCGTACCCCAGGCACTCATGACGCTCAAGATCTGCCGGCTTCTGCGGTGTGCCTCGCGCCATCAGGTAACCCGGTGCAGCGCAGGCCACCAACCGATACGGTGCCAAAGGTCTCGCAGTGAGGCCGCTCGTGCCCAACGGACCAATGCGAAACGCGGCGTCGTAGCCCTCCTCCACCAAGTCGACGAAACGATCCGTCAGGTGCAAATCGACTTCTACCTGTGGGTTTTCACGTAAAAACCCGGTGATCAACGGCATCAGGCTGTAGGAGCCAAAGGTCACCGGGGCGGTGACTTTCAGCTTGCCACGCGGCGTGTCGTTCATGACCTGTGCCAGGGCGTCGGCGGCCTCGGCCTCCGTCAGGATATGTTTGCAGCGTTCGTAATACTCCCCTCCCAGTTCAGTCAGGCTTTGTCGACGGGTTGTGCGGTTGAGCAATCGCGCGCCCAGGCGTTGTTCCAACGCGGTGACATGCTTGGCCACCATCTGCGGCGACATGCCCAAGCGTTCGGCGGCCCTCGCATAGGAGCCTAATTCAGCGGCTATCACGAAGGCGTTCATGCTTGACAGGCGATCCATCATTCCCCACTCCCAGTAATAACACCCACATCAAAATGACGATTTATCACGTTATGGTTGCTAATCATCATAGCCACTTCCTACTTCCACTGGAGCAAGCACATGAAGATTGGCGTGATTGGAGCAGGTTTTATCGGGCGTGCCGTGGCGCAACTGGCGCTTGCCGCCGGACATAACGTGATGCTGAGCAATTCCCGCGGCCCACACACCATGAGCAGCGTGGTGAGCGGCATACTCGGTGTGCAAGTGGGCAGCGCAGATGACGCCGCCAGGTTTGGTGACCTGGTACTGGTGGCGATCCCCCTGGAGCACTACCGCAGCGTCCCCGCCCAATGGCTGGAGGGCAAGACAGTGATGGACGCCAACAATTACTACCCCGATCGTGATGGGCATATCCCGACACTGGACCGTTTTGAAACCACCACCAGCCGATTGCTGGCTGACCATTTGCCGCAATCACATGTGGTAAAAGTATTTAATGCGATCTTCGCCCCAGACCTGACGCAGGATGCCCGCCCGCACGGCGCGCCTGAACGCCGCGCATTGCCAGTGGCAGCAGATGACGCGACGGCAAAGGCGCAAGTGATGACGTTACTCGACCAAATGGGTTTCGATGCCGTGGATGCTGGAGGGCTGGATGAAAGCTGGCGATTCGAGCGGGCTAAACCGGCGTATTGCGTACCCCTTAACCAAGCGGGCTTGAAGGCGGCGCTGGCAGCGGCCGAGCGTACGGTTGAGCTGCCTCCGGTGGAGCGACACCCGCCGCGCGCCTGATCGTTAGCGCACAAAAAAGCCCGCTGACCGTCACCGGTTCAGCGGGCTTTTTCGTGGGTGTTGCTTACAGCGCCAGATCAGACGCCGGCTTGCTTGGCTCAGCCGCAGGCTTGGCAGCCTCGGTAGCCTGTGGAGCAGCCAGTTGCGGGATCGCTGGCGGTGGTGTCAGTTGCAGCACACCGGCAGTGTAGGCCCATTCCTTGGCAACAGCTTCAGGGCTGTCGTTCAGCTTGGTGCCGTAGCTTGGCACGATCTGGTGCAGTTTTTCCTGCCAGGCCGGGCTGGCTACTTTGTCCTTGAACACCTTTTGCAGCACGGTCAGCATGATCGGAGCCGCGGTGGACGCGCCTGGCGATGCACCCAGCAGGCCTGCGATGGTGTTGTCGGCAGAGCTGACCACTTCGGTACCCAGCTTCAGCACGCCGCCTTGCTCTTCATCACGCTTGATGATCTGCACGCGCTGGCCGGCTTGCCACAGGCGCCAGTCGGACTGCTTGGCGTTCGGGAAGTACTCTTGCAGCGCCTTGAAGCGGTCATCATCAGACAGCATCAGTTGGCCGGCGAGGTACTCGACCAGTGGGTATTCACGAATACCGACTTTGGTCATCGGCCAGATGTTGTGGGTGGTGGTGCTGGTCAGCAGGTCCAGGTACGAGCCTTCCTTCAGGAACTTGGTCGAGAAGGTCGCGAATGGGCCAAACAGAATCACGCGCTTGCCATCCAGCACACGGGTGTCCAGGTGCGGAACCGACATCGGTGGCGAACCTACCGAAGCCTTGCCGTAGGCCTTGGCCAGGTGCTGCTCGGCGATGGTCGGGTTCTCGGTCACCAGGAACGAACCACCCACCGGGAAGCCTGCGTATTCCTTGGCTTCAGGAATGCCCGACTTCTGCAGCAAGTGCAGGGCACCGCCGCCGGCGCCGATGAACACGAACTTGGCGTCGGTTTCAGTCTTGGTGCCGTCTTTGAGGTTTTTGTAGCTCACACGCCACGAACCGTCGTCGTTGCGGGTGATGTCCTGCACTTCGCTCGACAGCTTCAAGTCAAACTTCGGCGTGGTTTGCAGGTGAGCGACGAACTGGCGGGTGATCTCGCCGAAGTTTACGTCGGTACCGATCGGGCTCCAGGTGGCCGCGATTTTCTGGTTGGGATCACGCCCTTCCATCATCAACGGAACCCACTTGGCGATTTGCGCCGGGTCTTCGGAGTACTGCATGCCAGCGAACAGCGGGCTGGCCTTCAGGGCTTCGTAGCGCTTTTTCAGGAACTTGATGTTGTCATCGCCCCACACAAAACTCATGTGCGGAGTGGAGTTGATGAACGAACGCGGGTTCTTCAACACGCCCTGCTGAACCTGCCAGGACCAGAACTGACGGGAGATCTGGAACGCTTCGTTGATCTCGACCGCTTTCGGGATCTCAACGTTGCCGTTCTTGTCTTCCGGGGTGTAGTTCAGCTCAGCCAGGGCCGAGTGACCGGTACCGGCGTTGTTCCAGCCGTTGGAGCTTTCTTCGGCCACGCCATCGAGGCGCTCGACCATCTCCATCGACCAATCCGGTTCCAGCTCATTGAGCCAGACACCCAGGGTTGCACTCATGATGCCGCCGCCGATCAGCAGCACATCGACTTTCTTTGCCTCTTCCGCGTGAACGGACGTGATCCCCATCGACAAAGCCAGCCCCAGCAGGGCAGTGTTTACTTTTTTAAACATCAGTAGCACCTATGATAAAACGCCATCCGCCCTACCGCCCCCGATCATGAGTAACCCTCGTTCACGCTACGTCAGGCAACGTACCGCGGGGTCTGCACAGTCACATAAAGGCTGCAGGGTGGGCACACAAGGCCGATGGATCGACCTCACTGTTATGTCCCTTCTGCGCTGACTTCTTATCATTATTGGCTTCAGCTACCTGGGCGACAGCCAACCGCTGGGACGTATACGGGTGTACGCACCAGGGAAAGACTAGCCCAAGACGGCGCGCAGAATATCACGCTAAACAGCGTTTATGCGCCGTTTGGCCAATTGACAGGCCTAAATCGCGGGTTTTAATGCGCCCCTGTCAAGACTGGCAGCCGCGACCTGCGGTCACAGGCGTGGAACTCTGCCGAAAATGGCGGTTCTAGACACCTTCGTCGCGGCTTGCGTAGCATCGGCGACGTCCTTCGTGCACACCCTCCACACAGAGTTACCCATGACAATCCAGCAAACACCCGGGCACGTACTGCCCGCGCGCAGCGCCGCCAAAATGGAAGCGGCCATGGCCGTGGGCGCCTTCGCGATCGGCACCGGCGAATTCGCCATCATGGGCCTGATGCCCGACATCGCCCAGAACCTGGGCCTGAGCGAACCCCAGGTGGGCCACGCCATCAGCGCCTACGCCCTGGGCGTCATGGTCGGCGCCCCGCTGCTGGCCATCCTCGGCGCCAAGCTGCTGCGCAAACACATGCTGCTGTTGCTGATGGGCCTGTACGCCCTGGGCAACTTCGCCACCGCCTTCACCCCCACCTTCGGCTCGCTGGTGGCCTTCCGCTTTATCAGCGGCCTGCCCCACGGCGCCTACTTCGGCATCGCCGCCGTGGTCGCCTCCAGCATGGTACCCACCGACAAACGCGCCGGCGCCGTAGCCCGCGTGATGATGGGCCTCACCCTGGCCATGCTGCTGGGCAACCCCATCGCCACCTTCCTCGGCCAACACCTGGGCTGGCGCTCGGCGTTCGCCCTGGTCAGCGTGATCGCCCTGCTCACCATCGCCCTGGTCTGGCAATTCGTGCCCCACCGCCACGACGAACAACGCAGCGACCCACGCAAAGAACTGCGCGCCTTCACCAAACCCCAGGTATGGATGGCCCTGTCCATCGGCGCGATTGGCTTTGCCGGGATGTTCTGCGTATTCAGCTACCTGGCGCCGACCATGCTGGAAGTGACCAAGGTCTCGCCGCAATGGATCCCCTTCGGCCTCGCCGCCTTTGGCGTGGGCGGCATCATCGGCAACATTGCCGGTGGCAAGCTGTTTGATCGCATGCAGTTTCGGGCGGTGGGTTTGATATTGGTATGGTCGATGGCCGTGCTGCTGTTCTTCCCCTTCGCCGCGTCTTCGCTGTGGGGCGTGCTGCTGAGCATGGGGTTGGTGGGCACCATGGTCGCGTTGGCGGCACCGTTGCAGATTCGCTTGATGGACATCGCGCATGAAGCGCCGAGCCTGGCGGCAGCATCGAACCATGCGGCGTTCAACCTGGCGAATGCGCTGGGGCCGTGGTTTGGGGGGATGGCGATTACAGCTGGCCTCGGCTGGACCAGCACCGGCTACATCGGCGCAGCGACAGCGCTGGTGGGCCTGGGCCTCTACCTGATCGCCCGGCGTATGAAAGGCGGCCATTAACGGCGCGCCTAATACCGATCAGCTACGCGAACACAATTTCCACACAACGAAGATCCAATGTGTGGAGCTTGCCTACGAAAGCATTGGTTCAGTTATAGATCCAGTGACTGACACGCCGCCTTCGCGAGCAAGCCTGCTCCCACAGGGATCTGGGCCGGGCGCCGATTTTGTGGGCAATACATGGCCAATGTGGGAGCTGGCTTGCCTGCGATAGCGGTATATCAGTGACAGATGAATTAACTGACCCACCGCCATCGCGAGCAAGCCCTCTCCCACAGGGATCCGAGCCGGGCGCTGATTCTGCGAGCGATACATGGCCAATGTGGGAGCTGGCTTGCCTGCGATAGCGGTATATCAGTAACAGGTGAGTTAACTGACCCACCGCCATCGCAGCGTCAATATCTACACAACTTCGGCACGACGCTGCAACTGTGGCGAGGGAGCTTGCTCCTGTGAAGACCTGACAGCCGACGCTTATCTCCCTGACTCCCACACTCCAACTGTGGGAGCGGGCTTGCTCGCGAAGACAGCCCGACAGCCGACGAAAATGCGGGATCAGACCGCGCACCTATCCGTTACTCAGGCAACGGCTACTTAGCGTTCTCCCCCAACGGCTGCTCACTTTGCAAAGCAGCAAAGCAAGCGAAACACTCTCGCCCCACCACCCCATCAATCATCATGCAACAACCCCGAACCATACTCCCCATAACTACTCCCCAGCCCACTGCCACCGAAATTCATCTTCGCGGCCTTGTTGGGGCTATGGTCACCAAACGCCCGGCATCCACCTGAAAAGCACGGGTCACTGCTCACGGCTGGTGAAGATGAACAAGCGCTCAACAACAACGTGCCGGTGATCATCACAAGTTTGACGAGGTTCGAGATCATGGTTTCAGTTCCCTATGGGCTGGAGGCGCTGGGGTCCTCTCTCAGTAGGGGATCGTAGACCTCAACGGCGCAGAGAATTATGAAACTTTGCTGGGTGACAGCATGAGTTCAGGTTGCCGCCTTAGGGCAAGGCGGCAGGGTTGGTTGTCAGGCTTTGACTGAGGCGGTTACAGGCGCAACCTGCTCCTGGGCTCGGTCAACCAGCAGCGAGCTCAGCTCGATTAACTGCTGAATGCCCAGGGTGATGGCGCGCTGGGAATCGTTGAGGTCGAACGCCAAGGTGGCGGCCATTTCGTTGGCGGAGGCTAGGTTTTCGGCGGCGTTGGCCAAGAGGGTTTCGGGGTCGATGGTTGGGTTTACGAGGAATAGGTTGTCGCTTGGGTGTTCGGCGGGTGCAGCGTCGTCGGATGGGGGCAAGTGATGATGGATTGCTCGCTGGGCTGCGGCTTGAAGCTTGGGATCAGAGGATGCAGCGTTTGAAGCATAAGGCGGATTAGGTGTGGTCTTGTACATGGCGAAGCTCCTTAACTATTCAGGAACTACCAGTCTCACTTCCACATGAGAGGTGGCAGCTGTACGCAGGTGTGGAAGACCAGGGCTAAGGACCCGGCGCACCGAAGTGCCCCGCGCACAGCCGCCGAAACACATGATACAGGCGTAAAAAAACGCCGGTAGAGGTTTGTGGCGATTGCGTCTTAGCTTGGTACGGACTTCCACATCCGGCCGCTGGATTGGCAGCGGTTTAAAGAGATTAAAGATGCGAGTTCTGACAGGCAAGCCGAAAAGAACGTAGGAAAAAACTCTGCAAAAGGACGCCCGAGTCAGATCTAATATACAATCCATAGGGTCACAACAATATTAAAGCCCCTTTTTAAGCAGGCAACTGCTTGAGCAGTTGCCTCTCCTAAATAGTGAAGATACCACCTCAGCAAAGCTCTTTCCTAAGCCTCCCCAGCCCCAAAATATGTATTTCGTTGATTCAAAAAAAGATCATACACAAATTTTTGGCGAGGAGAAGAGCCTCGTGAACTTACATTATCTGCAAAAAGATTATAATAAACCCCAAATTTCTTTTTATCCAGAGGGTAGTTTTCAATCCATTCAGCTTGTGGGATCCTTGAAATCAGCTCATTAAAAAGGTGATTATTAATGCTCTTAACCAAGGTTGTGCAGATCAATATCGCTGTTTGCAGAGCAGCATAATCGAGAACGAGAGGCTTCTCTAGAAGTTCTTTATGCTCATTAATGCCCAAAGCCATCGCATTTGACGCACCCAGTCGCCCAAATCGGTGTACAGTACAATGTCGCAAGTGGCATACACGTACATAATCTTTTATAGCAGTCTCAACCGAAGCTGGCACCGGGCCTTTTATCCCTAAAATATCCCTAATCGACTCGACAATGCTGTGCTGACTGATAAAAGAAATGCGCTCCAGAATCGCCTCTGGAAGCATATCTTTATTCAGGTGGACAGCTGCGGCGTAGGATATATCTTTCTTGTATGCACACTCCATCGACTGCGCATCTACAGAAAGGATTTTCCTAAATAAAGTCCTTAGAAAACTCTCTACTGCTGCGATAACCCCCAAAAGAACCAGTTGCCCCTGAAGAGCATCAAACTGTACCGGGTGAGGCGAGAGTTTGTTTATTGAGTGCAAACGCTCTAAAAACTGATCAATAGGAGATTGAGCAGACTCCATATGAGCTAAATCAAATAAAAGGTGCGTACTCAGCTTTGGATTCGAGGATGACGGTGTTATCTCCAACCTTGACTTGAATGGAGTACTCACGATAGAAACTCCTCTACAACCAACGTGACTTTGGAAATAAGCTCTGTAGCTCTAACAGGGCCAATGTATTTTGCCTTTTGCAACTCCATTGACGCATTTTGTGAAGCAATAACGTCTCCCACAGAACGAAGCTTAGTATCTTTATTGACCCTGCGTATTAATGCCTGACTAATATCTGGAACCTCATTAAGCGGAAGCTTCATGCACTCTTCAAACAATGAAGCCACAACTAATTTTTCCCCGCAGTTATGACAAAACTGTTGAGAGTCATTTAGGCGAGCAGTCTCACAAACTTGACACGGAGGTAAATCCAATTTTAAATTGGCTATTTCATGTTCAGAAAGTAATGACTTAAAATCTCTTCGGAGAGGATGTTTCGAAGGAATAGACTGCATTACATTTGACACACTTTTAAAAGTACTTCGTCTACCCTCTCGAAAAGCACCTTCCTGGTAAAGGAAGGCTAGATGGGGTATATAACGATCATACTTTCGATTCGCACCATGCGAGACCGCATGCAGAGGAAACAGCAAGCCAATCTCTATAAGAAATTTAAGCATACGCTCAGCAAGCGGGTCCCGATCAGAGGTCTGCTGAAGCCCAAGGGTGATATTTTTCTTAGTAAGGTCAGCTGCTTGCGCTGCTGCAACTGCACTAACCGAATTAATCAAAAAGCGCTTCCCCGTTTTAACAACGGAAGCGAATTGCTTAAGCTTTATTCCTAAGGAGTCATATTCTGCACCAATCAATTCAACTTGACGCTCAATAATCTTATTAACCTTAGACTGAGAATTACTTGACGTTTCAGCAAGAAATTCTCGGAGAAGACGAAGAAAAACACGCGGAATTCCAAAAGCACTATACTTGAGCAATTCCAAGACATCAGGCGAAATATTTTTCGCCTGATCCGGTGTAAGGTGCCTTCCGGCGATATCTCCCATGATCTGCGAGTAATCACTATCTTCAACTGATAGCCATAACGGGACTTCTTCCACTTCATGCGACGCATGAAAAGTAGGGCCATACTGAGTAGTCCCGGGATACACGGACGCTTTAGGAGCAATACCCTCAACTTTAAGAACTCGGAAAATTTCAAAAAAAGCTATAAGGTATTGATCGGAAAGACTGAGAGCAGCGTCATCTAAAAGTAAAACAGCCCTACTTCGACCAAATTTAACCCCTATGATTTTGACAGCGCGTATCACCGCATCAACAGTGATACTCTGACCAAACTCCTCATAAAGCTCATCACCACTACCACGCTCCAGGAGAGAGACCAATTGGCGAAGTTTGTCCTCATCATAGAGATCACTAACTTCTGACAAAAAATGGGTATCTGAGCTTAAATCATTTAAAAAATCAAATACACTCAACAACAACTTAGCTAAGACCCACGAATGAAACCGTTTAAGAGCGTCAGGAGTCTTTTTTAATAACGGCTCTAGATGCAAATACTTGTTAAAACTCGCATACAACACCAATGGCGCCGATTTATCTAGCAATGCTTGGGTGTACGTATATCTCATTAAATGCGTCTTTCCCGTCCCACGAGGACCGATGAGAAATTTAGCACCGGAAGCCAATAGCTTTTGGCGAGCTACCGTCAGGTGCTCACCATCAGCCAATCGCCTATTGATTTCCTCATTGGAAAGCTGATCAGCACGTTCTTCGAATTCCATAAACTTCCTTATTAATCGAACGACAGGGGAAAAGACAGCAAATCAAACTTAGTTAGATGTTTCGCTGCAACGCCATAAGCGTGGGACGAGAGCCATTGGCGCCCATCAGCACTAGATAAAGCACTCAATAGCTCATTGCGCATAGCTTCAGGCGCGCGAATACGATAGATGCAATCAGTTAAAACAACATTTCCAGCAGACACTCCCAGCACTTTAGCTTCTAGGTTTCGTCCCACCCTGGCAATCAAAATATCGCCTGCGGCCCCCATTATCAATTTACTCGAAGCGGGAAAATCAGACGGGCACTCAAAGTGTGATAAGTCTACCCATTGGCCATAACATTCAGAACCTATATCAGAGGTATGAAAAACGGGACACTCAATCTTTTTTGACTGCGATGTAGAAAGACTCCCCCTGCTGACCAACACATTCGCATCCGAAAGAGTTATAGACAACTTGCTAGACCTACTGCGCATCCGCTGATAATGAAAGTTATAGTCCAAGCGTTCAAAGCCGTGCTCTTTGGAGATGACTAACCTATTGCTAAGAGATCTATCACCCCCAAGCTTAAATATAGACAAAAACTCGGACACTACTTTCGTTTTCTTTATAACAAATATGCTAGCGAGAGCATCAGTGCCATAAAATGCTCCGCGCGGCAGCTGTACAACTCTTTCAACTTCGTAATTGGTTAAAAGATGCTGCCTAAATTTTGAATATTTAAATGACGAAACCAAACTATCAGGCAAAATGATTGCTAATTTTGAATTATCGCCCAGCAGACGTAGATTTTGAGCCAAGAACAACGCCGCTGCATCAGTACTAGATGGCAACGGGAGGCAATGTGAAAACCCTGTGTCTTCCAATATTTCGGAAAACCCTTTACTCCATTTAGGTATTAGGAACGGAGGATTGCATACGGCGGTATCGATAGGATTTCGTATCGTATCTAACAAATCAGGAAGCTCACAAGATAAGGCATCTGCATGTATATGCAAATGCCTAGAGTCTTGAAAATTAATCCTCCCTAATTTTTCCTGATAACTACTAGCTATACCTGAATCAATATCGACTGTTAAAATTTCCAAATCCGACCAACGACAAGCCGCTGCAATTGACAGCGATCCTGCTCCCGCACCTAAATCTAATAAACGACGAGGATTGTGGTCATCGATTTGCTCGACCAAGAATGAACTAATATCTGCCCTAGTGTAGTAACGGCCCAACACGTCTGAGTTTGTGGAACGGATGGGCGAGGACGATGGCATAGGTGCTTGTTCGACTGATCAAATCGCTATGCTACCTTGAGTGGCTTGGTAGCAAAAGGCTTAAAGCCCTCAAGATGATTTCAGATTGCGATTTTATTGGTCATTCCACCCTAAAAATCCCTAGGCTAGCTGAATGACATTTCATTGGGAGGCAAGATACCCCACAACCGTCCATTATTGAGGCTTCATGACTAAAATCAGCCTGAACCTATCGGAAGACATTTCCGACTCTCTCGCCGACCTGGCCAAAACCAACGGCCGGACAGCGAGCTACCTGGCGATGGACGCTGTTGGGGACTACATCCAGCAGGAAAAAGCACTGACGGCTCAAATCGAGCTGGCAGTAAAGGAGGCCGACGAATGCAAATTCGCTACAGATGAGCAAGTGGCGGCCATACGCGCCAAGCATTGGAGCCGGACTGCGGGTTGAGTAGCTTGAAAAAGCTCGGAAATCCAAAAGCCGCGGATGACTTGCCGGAGACCATTTCACCAGCGTCGATAAAATGGCTCAAACAAATACGCGGGTGGGCAGTTCCCAACTCGCTTTATGTGACCCCTTGTCGATTCGCGGGAGCACCTGAAAATGCTCGGCATGTTCCAAACACAACAACGTCCCCGCTCGACGTGATTAAAGAATTGGGAATAAGCCTCCCCTACACCCAAGATCCATCCCTGATAAACTACGCTCCATTCGCCTCGCTAACTCAGATCCCCATGCCCCTACAAACCGCCCCACTCTCCCGCCGCTTCTCCGTCGCCCCCATGATGGATTGGAACCACTAATTCCGCAGACCTTGTAATACGAGCCTCGCAGCACATCATAGGAAACCACGTACCACTTTCGTACCAATGCCAATGCGATAGTGTGACGACACTTAGCTCGCTGTCCGCCGCGATCATGTGCATCCACTGCTATGATTAATAGTTTCTAAAGGAGCAGGTCACTATGGCGAGCGAGTACTCATTGGCGAACACGCTGGAAAGAGTCTATGAAAATCAACTGGCACTGGAAGCGGCAGTTATGGAGCTGACTCTTTGGGCCGAGCAGCAAAACGCTTCAGATCTGGCTGGGAACGTACGAGGAGCTCTTGACACCATTGGTGAAAACGCTGGGCATATCAAACAAGGTCTAGCTCGTTTGAGAGGTGCGGATCAAACGTAAATGGCAATATCCACTCAGGCGCCTCTGGATGGAGGCCCAAAATCAACCCCAAGGCTTTCTCCTCACCCTCGTCGTAGGTTCACACAGCCCATCAGCGTACATGAAACGTCCAAAACCCCGATTCAGGAGCAGGGGCCGGCCAGCCTTGACGGCCAGGCTTAGCTGACACGTAAAACACGCCACTGATTCGTCGACGCACGCTATCAAATTCTTCAAGGGTGCCTTATGATGCAAACACGTCAAAATTTGGCGCGTTTCGATCCTAAGCTAGAGGTGTTAATGATTTACTCCTTCGGGGCGACAAACTATTTCTCTTTCAAGGAAGGTATGGAGATATCTTTTGAGCTCTCTGCGAAGACTCCTAAATCTATTTCTAACGGTCTCAAAGCGTCGACAGTGCTTGGAGTAAAAGGCGCTAACGCGTCTGGAAAAACCAACGTACTAAAAGCTCTATCGTTCATTTCGCGCTTTATAACGAAGTCTTTTTTTCTTAAAGAAAATGAAGAGCTTGGGTTTAAGAGTTATTTTACAAACGAAAACCCCAGTGAATTCTATGTTGACTTCGAGTTAGACTCAGTCAGATACTCTTATGAGCTAACCGCCACTTCAAAAAAAGTGATTCGTGAAGCCATATATAAAAAATTACAGAGAAAAACACTTCTAGTTGAGCGTAGAAACAACAAAATAGCCAAACGAATTGAAGATCTTTCGGCTATAGATCTGGTAGAGCTGAAGTCCAATGCATCTCTAATATCTACAGTCCTTCAGTACAAGCTAAAAAGCACGAATTCAGACATAAAAAAAATATCTGAATATTTTTCAAGTTTTTCTGGAAACATGACTGCCTTAGGTGTCGTTCCCGATGAATATGTATTCGATCAGGGCTCCGCATCTGAGTTTTACGCTACTAACGACGAAGCATTTGAATTCACCAAAAAAATTCTGCGAAATAGCGATCTAGGGATTGACGATATTGTTCTGCATAAGTTTGAAAATCCTGCTGGAAAAACGGAACATCTCCCAATCTTCCGCCACAAATTAAGTGATGGATCTACGAGACATTTGACCTCTTATGATCAATCTAGCGGAACAATGGCGCTTTATAGAAGACTGGGCATTTACTGGTGCATGTTAGTCACGGGAGGCGTACTCATGATGGATGAATTTGATCAAAACTGCCATCCCATGCTGCTACCACAGCTTATAGACCTTTTCCAAGACCCTAGCATCAACACTAAAAATGCTCAGTTTTTGTTTACGGCACATAACTCCGACATTATTGATTACCTCGGTAAGTATAGGACTATTCTTGTAGGGAAAGAGTCCGGTGAAAGTTTCTCATACCGACTGGATCAAATTCCAGGCGACTTGATTCGAAACGATCGATCTATTGCTGCTCTATACCGAGAGGGTAAAATTGGTGGAATTCCCCGTATATGAGTAAATCAAGGAAGTTCGGGAATAGTAGAACAACTGGATTTATTGCTAGAATTCCAGCCATCAGTATGGAGAGCTCAGGGATAATTGAGCGTTGCAAATTTAATTTCTCTTACCTTGACTTGAGCAAACCTGAAGCATTGCAGGATGAACTATCATTGGTTTTTTTCAATGAGATGTTTGAAAAATTAAAGCATTACTCCATGTACCCGATTGCACATTGGACTACAGAAGCTGCCGGTCGAGGGAACGGCACAATGTTGGAAATTTACGGTTCTTTCCCAAAGAAATCTGATTTTGTGCACCCTACCAGCGTACCTCACGACGCTATCTGGGGCAGGTTCAGAATGGACAGAACTGTTCGACTCGCAGGTTTTTTTGTTCCAAACGAATTAAATCATAAACTCTGCGCGCGGGAAAAATTCCGATTTTGTACCAATACCTTCTATGTGGTCTACGTGGATTTACACCACCGTTTTTATATCACCAAGTAAAATTGCCCACGCTATATAGAAAGCTCCATAAAAAGAACTTTCTATATAGCCCTTCACAACACTAGTTCAAAATGCAAAGTGCCCATTTCGGTCGTATCAACTGTTGCTATCCCTTATCCTGAGCGTTCCCTATGACGACAGAAGGGGGCAAAGAATTTGAGCACCTCAGCCAATTTCCATTCTGTGATATCGCTTCCAGCTAGAGGACGTTAACTAGCGTGTCGGTGCCACTACATTCGAATACGTAAAATCACTGAGCGATCATATAAAGTGTCACGTCTTGTGGGTGGTTCAACTTTTTATGTTGACCCCTGGGGATCGGGTTAGGAGGGTTAGTTTTTTTCCGGGAGCCCTGAAAGCCTTGTTTGTTGCGGCTTTTCGAAGGGTTGGCAAGGTTAGCTTTTTGGTTAGGTCTGGTTAATTCCTAACCTTTATTAGTGTTAAATATTCAAAACATTAATTCCTTTAAAAACAATCACTTATGAATTAATAACCTTCAACCTAACCCAACCTAACCTATCAAAGTTAGGTCTCAAGCCCAACAAACACAGGCCTTCCAAGTCACGACATCCCCCTCAAAAAAAAACTAACCTTTTTCCCGAGACACCTACAGAATTCAGCCGTCCGTCCGTGCTTAATAAGCGATGCGCAAAACATCCACCTTTGCAGGGTTACGCAGGTTTCTGGCACCTCCAAAACGCCAAGCAAGCGCCCAGCCTGAGCCGCCGAGAGTGGTCTGCAGGTGTGCAGAAAAAACGACCCATTTAGCCCGCAGGCGAGGTGGGGGGACGACGGCGCGCGCCAGGTGCAGACCATCCTACAGACCGCCTGTAGCACGTCACTCCCCCAGCCTGATGTGGCACGCCAGTTCCCCGAGCGGTAGCCGTGCCAGTAGGGCCGGCGACATGTCCTGATGCCGCCGAGCTACGACACGCCAGTCAATACATCGGGATACGGTCACGCCCCCGTATTTATTGACTGAAACGTCGCTTCCGGTTGTTGTGACACCACGAAAATGCTATGTTGAGATGGGCTTTTTCATGTCGTAGAAGCCCAAACTTTCATCCTTCCCCTGCTCACTTTTCAGCTCTCCGACCCCACTTTCGCCTACAGCTCGTCGGCTCAAATCGCGGCGCATTTAAACCTCGATTACTGTACGCACATACAGCTATTGAGATTCCCGCTATGAACGTTGACATGGACACCGATGATTGGCTCGGTTGCCCCACTCCACTTGAGATGTACCAGCACCAATGCTCAATCCTCGTAGATGAGCTGGTGGAGACAGAGCGCATGCTGCGTCGAGCGCGGGAGAATATCGCTGGCTTGGTGCAGATGAATGACCTGCTGATGGCAGGCAAGGCGGATGCGGAAGAAAGGTTGGCAGCGGCTGAAGAAAAGATCAGCATGCTGGAACAGCAGTACTCGTTTGCCTCAGTGCAAAGCGTGAAGATTATTACCGGGCAACGAGACCATTTGCTCAGGGAGAATCAGCGACTGCTGGTCGAGCTTAGCGTTTACAAGCAGCCATTAGCCTAACTCGTCGGCATAGGCCGCTACTGCTTCCTCAGTCAGCTCCCGCCACTCACCTTCGTTGATCAGTCCCTTGTGCTTGAGGTCGTCAGCCAGGGCGAGCCGCGTTTCGTATCGCTCCTCGGGAGTGGCCGATATAAATGCGGGATCGTTACGCAGCGCAAACCACGCCTCCATTGCGTTCACCTGATCAATGTTGATCGCCACGACGAATACCTCGAGCCAGTGTCTACAGTGTAGAGATTGGCCGGGCACCGGCTGTTCATCGGCGCCGACGAGCGGAGATGCTTATGTGCGGGAGACTTTCGCAGTACCGGGGAATCCACGACTTCGTTGCAGCGCTGAGTATGCCCAATGCTCTGGCGAACTCCGTGGGTGATCAGCCGATAGAGCGCTACAACGTCGCGCCGACAACTACGGTTGCGCTGCTGCACCTGCAGGGCGACCTGCTACACGCTGATCCGGTGCGCTGGGGGTGGAGGCCGCATTGGGCGAAAGATCGCACCGCGCCGATCAATGCCCGCGTGGAGAAGGTAGCCCACGGCCCGTTCTTCCGGGAGATCTGGCCACATCGTGCAATCACGCCTATCGACAACTGGTTTGAGTGGGTAGATGAAGGTGGACCCAAAAAGCAGCCCTACCTGATCCGCCGGCGGGATGGTGCGCCGATATTCTGTGCGTCCATCGGCCAGATGCCTGACCCCGATGAAGGACCAGGCGAGCATGACGGCTTCGTGATTATCACCGCCGATAGTGCCGGCGGCATGGTGGATATTCACGACCGAAGGCCCGTGGTGTTAACCCCGGACCTGGCCCGCGAATGGCTCGACCCGGCAACGCCCAAGGAACGCGCCGAGCAGATGGTGTTGCACCAGGGCGAACCCGCCGAGGCCTTTGAGTGGTTCAAGGTTGACGTCGCGGTGGGCAACATGAAGAACAAACAGGCCGGTTTGATCCGGCCCTTGATTTAGAAAAGTCCGCCGAAGGCGTTCGGCTCCCAGTTCATGATCACCAGCTCGCCGGTAACTTCGGCCTTCGCCTGGCGTTGATTGGCCGTGCTGTATCGAATATCCACCGTTTCGAAGTGGAACCCCTCAAACACCCGCCTGATATCGGGGTGATCGTTGATGCTCACCATCACCTTGCCCTTGCAACGCCGCATGAACTCGGCCATCCGCTCGTAGTTTTCGAAGGCGAAGTCCACGCCATAGCCGGCGGTCTGCCAATACGGTGGGTCCATGTAATGGAAGGTATGTGGCCGGTCGTAGCGCTCGGCGCACTCAAGCCACCCGAGATTCTCGACGTAGGTGCCGGACAATCGCTGCCAAGCTGCAGACAGGTTCTCCTCGATCCTCAGCAAGTTAATGGCCGGCCCCGTGGTGGCGGTGCCGAAGGTTTGTCCACTGACCTTGCCGGCGAAAGCATGGTGCTGCAGGTAAAAAAACCGAGCAGCGCGCTGGATATCGGTAAGGGTTTCCGGCCGGGTCATCTTCTGCCACTCAAACACCTGCCTGGAGCTGAGCGCCCACTTGAACTGGCGCACGAACTCTTCCAGGTGGTTCTGCACGACGCGGTACAGAGTCACCAAGTCGCCGTTGATATCGTTGAGAACTTCAACCGGCGCAGCCTGGGGACGCATGAAGTAAAGCGCGGCGCCGCCAGCAAAAACCTCGACGTAGCATTCATGGGGTGGAAACAGTGGAATTAGACGATCTGCCAGGCGGCGCTTGCCGCCCATCCACGGGATAATTGGTGTGCTCATAAGTGATCCTTGTTTTGAAAATTGGATTCGCTTAGGCTTCGCACCCCCTGCGCAGTGGGGCGAGGCCTTGGTTGGAGCACTCGGCACGTTCGAGTGATTCAGCGTCGAGCGGGTGTTAGCGCACCAGCTCGTCGCCTCGTTTACTGCGCGGGGGTACTAATCCTCCCCCGCTCCAAGTTCAAAGGGCTTGAAGCGCACGACTTCTTCGCCGACCCAATCATTAAGAAGGGCCAGGCGTGTCTGAATCGGCTCAAGTTCCAGGGTGGCCCAGACCTCCCCCGCTTCTTTCGGCGAGCCGAAGCCCCCCGCATTTTTCGGCACGATGCCCATCAGTTGGGGATAAACCCGCAATGCGGCCAGTACATCGCCCTGGGTCTGATCCTTGATCGAGTTGAATTCGTCTTTGGCCGACACCTCGCTGACCGGGATCAGCTGGATGCCTTCCTTCTTCCCGTTCGGCGCGTACACAAACAAGTTGCGAAAATTGCCGGGGCCTTTGGAGTTTTTCAGCGCGACGCGTAGGTCTTCGATGTCGGACTCGTTTTGCGCCGCGTCCGTCATGTACAGGATGAAACCAGCGTGACTACCGTTCTCGTAATACTTGCGGCGAAATAGCGTCGCCGACTGATTCAACAGTGCCGACTGCAGCGCACAGAGCCATTCCGGCAGCCCGTAAATTTCTTGGTGTAGATCCAGCTCACGCAAATGGAAAATGCTGCCCTGGTCAAATTCGTGTTCATGCTTCCAGCCATGCACTTGGAAAAATCGCTCGTCCTTGCCTACCCGCATGTACTTCGCCAGCGAGGGCTTGAGAGCCACAGGCGTGCCCAGCAATGATCGCCGCGCCTCTATATAACCGTTGCCGAGCGCCAAATAGTCCTGAGCGTATTGGTCAAACGCCTGTCGGCTCAGCAGCTTGTGCGGTATGAACGTGCGGGTCAGTTGGTTACGCTTGAACCGCAACCCCGAGTCGAGGTGAACGCTGGCCTTAACCGACCGGGCAAGTCCATCCAGCGACAATGGGGGCTCATACCAGCGCCCGTTAAACCAACACTCCAACGAGTCGAATATCTCCCTGGCCGACAACACCGACTCTGGCTCGCCGAACGTGAACGCCACCGACTTGTGTTCACTCACAGCCTGTTCCGTGGCAACCGCCACCTCATTGTTTGTACTCATCAAAAAAGCTCCATCCGCCCGGTATTGGCAGCGGTCTGCCCTTCGAGCGGTTCGTGGTGTAGTGCATGGAAAAGTGCCCAGGCCAGGTCGGCGTGGCCGGTTGATTCGCTACGTCCAGCGGTATAGGTGAACTGCCGGCCGCTGGCGGTGATGGTTTTGCGGATTGCCATCAATGACTGCGCGAAGTCCGTCCAGCCAGCATCGAACTCCAATCGACCCTTATTGATCACGTCATAGGCCTTCATCACCAGGCGCGACTTCACCTCTGGCGAATAGCTGAACGTTGTCAGTCCGGGGAAGAACTGCCGCACCAGCTGCGCCACGCCAGAGCCCATGCCAGTTACGTCGATCCCGATATAGGTCACCCAATAGCGCTGGGTCACCATGCGGATGGACTCGGCTTGCGCCGCGAAATCCATGCCACGGAACTGGTGCCGCTCAATCACCCGGAACTTACCGCCCGGCACCATCGGCGGTGCCACGACCACCAGGCCGGAGCTATCGCCCGTCTCGGCCGGGTCATAGCCCAACCAAACCTGGCGGTCGGCCAGAGGGCGCGGCGCCAATGGCTTGTAGTCCTCAGCCCACTCAACCCAGCTGTCGACCATGCAAGACTGCAACATCGACAGAGGGAAAATGCTCGCCCCGTCGTCCACAAACTGGCACATCAGCAGATTTTGGAAGGCCGCGGCGTCGTACTCCATGCGCAGCTCTTCAAGGTCAAACCGGTCACAGCCGCGCTGCTCCGCGTCCAAAATCGTGACGATCTGCCGCCACACCTTGTCTTCGCACAGTCTCCCCTGTTGCAAGGCATCGTGGGAAACATCGACAGAGATACGGTTAGCGGCGGGTTTGCCCTTGTTGAAACGCTCCCCCGTCCAGAACGTGTAGGCCTCATGGGCCATGCTCGACGGGGTGCTGAAATAGGTGCGGCGGTACTGTTTCTGCATCGCCATACCCGAGGCGACTTTGTTCAGCTCCTTAAACTTGAACGTCCAGAAGAATTCGTCGAAATAGAAATTGCCGTGGTAGCCCTGTGCGGTTCGGGCGTTGGTACCCAGGAAGTGCAGCTCGGCGCCGTTCGCCAGTGTGATTGGGTCACCGGTCAGCTCAACGCCGACAACTTCCCTGGAAAAGGACTGAATATACGACTTGAAAATGTGGGCCTGATTCTTCGACGCTGACAGGAAAATCTGGTTGCGGCCAGTCGTGATGGCATCAATCAACGCCTCACGGGCAAAGTACCAAGTCGCCCCGATCTGCCGGCTTTTAAGGATGGCCCTGGTGCGCTGATTGCCAGCCTTGTACCAATCCAGCTGATAGCCAAAGCACCCGTCGATAAACGCCTGAGTGAGCAGCTCGATATGCTCTTCACTGAACTCGTTACGGCTTGGTTTTTTCTTCGGTCCGCTGTTGCGGTCATTCAGTTTGGGGTTTAGCTCAGACTCGGTACCGCCACCCTTGAACCTCTCAATACGCGCCTGGCGCTCAAGTTGCCGGTGCAGCAAGTCTATTTCCTTGAAGTCGCCGCTGGTCTTGCTGTCCTTCAGGATCAACTGCACCAACCGCGCTTCCAACGCTCCGCCGATACGCTCGACGTTATCCGCCCTATCCCAATCGTCACGGGCCTTCCAGCTGTGGACGGTCTTCTCTTTTTCGTCCAGGTAGTCGGCAATTTCAGTGATGCGCCAACCCGTCCAGTACAAAAACTTTGCCTGGCGACGGTTATCACGGATGGGAATTTCAGCGAGAGCATTCATGGCGCAGATGCTGCCTCCCGCGCGCGTGGTACACCCGCTCCGCTCCCTGTAGGGGCTCGCTCTACAAGTGCGGCTCGTTGCCCGCGAGGCCGCAGCTACCGACCATACCCACATCGCAACGGCAGTTCGCCGCCATCGCATTGAGGACTCCCCATGGCTAGCAGCACCAAACAGAAATTCCGCTCCAAGTGGACTCGCATTGCCGTTGAAGGCGCGACCACCGATGGCCGCATTATCGAAAAGAGCTGGATTGCCGATATGGCCTCCCAGTACAGCACCAATACCTATGGCGCTCGCATCAACTGCGAGCACATCAAGGGCTACTGGCCCGGCGGCGAGTTCGGCGCGTATGGCGACGTCGTGGCGCTCAAGGCGGAAGAGGTCGAAATCGCCGGCATCAAGAAACTGGCTCTATTCGCCCAACTTGAACCCAACGACGCATTGCTGGCCCTGAACAAGAAAGGCCAGAAGGTTTACACCTCGGTCGAGATCCAGCCGAAGTTTGCCGACAGCGGCAAGGCCTACCTGGTCGGCCTCGCTATCACCGACACCCCTGCCAGCCTGGGCACGGAAGCTCTGAGCTTCAGCGCCATACACGGCACCTTGGCCGGCCGCAAACAGGACAAAGACAACCTGTTCAGCGCCGCAGAAGAAGCCCAACTCGAATTCGAAGAAGTCACCGACCAGCCCAGCGCTTTTGCAGCGATCAAGGCCAAGCTCGGTGAGTTCATCAAACTGAGCAAGGACAAGGAAGGCAAGGACGCCAACACTTTCTCCGATATCGGTGAAGCGTTGGAAAGCCTGGTAACCCTCGCCACCCAGCAGGCTGAACAAGCAGAAGCCTCAAGCAAAGCGCTGGCAGACCTTAAAAAGCAGTTCACCGGCCTGGAAACCGAGCTGAAAACGCTCAAAACCAAGCTGGGCCAAACCGCTGATCTCAGCCAGCAACAGCGCCCACTCAGCACTGGCGGCGACGGCACCGTACTGACTGCTTACTGATCCACGGCCAACACCGACAAGCCTATTCACCGGAGAACACCCCCATGCGTAAAGAAACACGCTTCGCCTTCGCCGCCCTGGCCGTGCAGATCGCCCTGCTCAATGGCGTAGCCAGTGCCCACGAAAAATTCAGCGTTGACCCGAGCATCCAGCAAAAACTGGAAGTTGCGGTGCAGGAGTCTGATGGTTTCCTGAAACAGATCAACATCATTGGCGTCGACGAGCAGTCAGGCGAGGCCCTGCTGCTGGGGGTCAATGGTCCGGTTGCAAGCCGCACTGATACTTCCGGTGGCACCCGCCGCAGCCCGCTGAGCCGTAGCACGCTGAGCAAAGACAGCTACGTCTGCAAGCAGACGAACTTCGACAGCGCGTTTCCCTATGCCCTGCTGGATGCCTGGGCTAAGTTCCCTGACTTCCAAGTCAAGCTGAGCAACGCGATCATCCTGCGCCAGGCCCTGGACCGCATCATGATCGGTTTCAACGGCACCAGCGCCGCTGCGACCACCAATCGTGCGGCCAACCCTCTGTTGCAAGACGTCAACATCGGTTGGCTGGAAAAGATCCGCGTGAGCGCAGATGACCGCGTGCTTGACGCTGCCACCATCGGCCCACGCAAAGTCATCAAGGTTGCGGGCGTCGACACTGTCTTCGAGGGTGATTACGCCAACCTCGATGGTCTGGTGTTCGACGCCATCCAGATGCTCGACCCATGGCACCGCAACCGCCCGGACCTACGCGTTATGGTTTCCCGCAACCTGATGCACAGCAAACTGCTCGCCGCCGTGGAAAAGGGCGCGGACTCCAACCAGGAAGAGAACGCCGCTCAAGAGATTGTCAGCCGCGCCCGCCTGGGTGGCCTGCCAGTGGTCGACGCTCCGTTCTTCCCGGATAACACCGTGCTGATTACCACCCTCAGCAACCTGTCGATCTACTACCAAAACGGCGCCCGTCGCCGTCACCTGAAAGACGAACCCGAGCTGGATCGCATCGCCGACTACCAGTCGTCGAACGAAGCCTACGTCATCGAAGACTTCGGCCTGGTCGCCCTTGTGGAGGGCATCACAGCCGTCAACTACCCAGCACCGACTGAGGCCTAAGAGGCGCGCTATGCACCAGACACCAGCCCAACGCAACCAGCTGCGCAAACGCGCAGCCATTGAGGCCGCTGCAACTGCGCCGGCCACTTCAATGGAAGGCGCCACTGCGTACGAGCATCAACTTGCCCAACTGGCCCAGCACCGCGCGCGTCTGAAGCAGGTGCAGTCCAACCAGGGCAAAGCCGAACTCAAGGCGCTGCTGATTCCCGAGTACGAGCCCTATGTACAAGGCGTGCTGGACGCCGGCAACGGTGCCCAAGACGAAGTGCTCACTACCATCATGCTCTGGTGCATTGATGCAGGCGGCTATCCCGGTGCGCTGCAAATCGCCGAATACGTCATCAAGCACGGTCTGAAAATGCCGGACCGCTTCGAACGCACCACCGGCACCTTGATCGCCGAGGAAATCGCCGAAGCGGCCCTTAAAGCACAAAAGGCTGGCGACAGTTTCCCGCTGTGGATTCTTGAGCAAGCCCAGCGCATCACCGCCGAACAGGACATGCCCGACCAAGCTCGCGCCAAACTACACCTGGCGCTTGGCAAGGCCTTCGCAGCCATTCCTGATGATGCAGTTGCCGAAAACCTGGGAGCCCTGACAGAGGCCAAGAAGCACCTGGCCAAAGCCATCGACCTGCACAGTAACTGCGGCGGTAAAAAAGATCTGGAGCGCGTAGAGCGTCTCCTCAAAAAATACGCTGCCCCAGGCAGTTAACCGAGCGTCCCCACGCACCCCGCCGGCTCGGGGCGGATCGGCCAGGCCGCTCCTCCTGAACGTGAAGCCCCGACCACCGGCGATCTATCGGAGCAGTCATGAACAACGCCTTTGCCAACCTCTACCAGAGTGTTTTCACTCCTACGGAATCCGAACGGCGCATGTCTGCAGCAGCTGAACAGTACGTCGCCGAAACAGAAGAATACGACCGCACCGTTTGCACTGGCCCTGTCATACGCGGCGCCATCATGCCGGCCAACTCGCACGAACGGGGCCTTGCGAATCGCAATGCGGTACGGGCGTTTGACTACCTCAGCACCCAGCACCCCGAATTCACCAGGCAGCAGATCCGGCGTGAGATTTCCCGCACGGACAGCCGGGGCCTTTCCCTATGAGCGCATTTGTAGCCAGCGGCGCCGTCGCAAGCGGTCACATCAACACCGACCCGTTCTGGCCGTCGATTGATTTGGACAACCTGCGGGCCACCCTGCGCATCGACTCCAGTGTCACCCCGCCCCGCCTGGAAACAGCCGTGATTGCCGCTGCCATAAACCTCAACCGCGAACTGAGTGACTGGCGCAATGCTCAACAGGCGGCTGGCTACGCCACGCTGGCAGACGTCCCAGGTGATCGGATCAAG
This sequence comes from Pseudomonas sp. DW-iso17, assembly GCF_058725345.1. NCBI lineage: Bacteria > Pseudomonadati > Pseudomonadota > Gammaproteobacteria > Pseudomonadales > Pseudomonadaceae > Pseudomonas > Pseudomonas sp. DW-iso17. Next base: position 95,790 of record NZ_JBZXEA010000005.1, read on the forward strand.
GACGTATCGGTAAATGCCCACCTCTACCGTCGTGCCATCGAAGCCGGTACCGGTGCCGAGGTGTGCGAGCGTTACCGCGACTACAGCGCCACCAACTCCGGCAATGCCAAGGCCGAAGAAACTGCACCCACAATCGACGACTACCGCCGCGACCTGCGCTGGGCAGTCCGTGATTTTCTCGGAAAAAACCGTACCACCGTGGAGCTGATCTGATGCCCGTCACCATCCGCGCCAATCAAAACGAAACTGTCGACGCGCTGTGTTGGCGGTATTACGGCCGAACCGCAGGCGTCACCGAAGCGGTGCTACAGGCCAACCCCGGATTGGCTGATCACGGCCCCGTCTTGCCGCACGGCCTCCCCGTCAACATGCCCGAAGCCCAAACCAGCGCGCCCCAACGGCAGATGGTGAACCTATGGGACTGACCCACTGCTACCAAGGAAACCCACACCATGGCTGATCCAACTTCCAGCGTTGTGTCTGGCCTGCTCATTGGCTTGGGCCTGGCGAGCGTCACGCCAGTCATCGATGACGGGGCGCTATTCGGCGCCATCCTCGGCGCTTGGCTGGTCACAAGTACCAAGCGTGATCTCAAGGTCTGGCAGCGCCTGGGCTCTCTGTTCCTATCGGCCGGGGTGGGCTATCTGTTCGCGCCGATGGCCTTGCAAGCAATCCCGTTCATCACCAGCGGCGGTAGCGCTTTTATCTGTGCCCTGGTGGTCATCCCGATCAGCATCAAACTGATGGTGTGGGTGGAAAAGGCGGATATCTGGGACATCTGGCGTCGAATCCGAGGGGGTGCCTGATATGCCGAACATCGAACTGGCCGTGCAGTTGATCACGGCAATCGCCTACCTGCTGAGCGCGCTGCGCCTGGCCTGCTATACCCGAGGCGATGCGCGGTACCGGCGCAGCATCTCTCTTCTTGCAAGCCTGTTTGGCGCCGTGCTGTGCATCTGCGGTCTGGAGATCCTGCTGGACCGCCAGCCAGCAAGTCTCGGCCAGGCCGCGTCCATGGTGCTGCTCTGCATCCTGATTTTCCGTTCACGCGGCAACGTCGCCGCCCTGCTGAGGCCCAGCGCATGACCACCACCCTTCGCCACGGCGCCCGCTCGCAGGCGGTGCTTATCCTGCAAAAGAACCTCAACAGGCACGGCGCCAAGCTGGTTCCTGACGGTCACTATGGTGACGCCACAGAGACGGCTGTCCGTGCATACCAGGTGAAAGTTGGTCTGGTCGCCGATGGCGTCGCCGGCACCAAGACCCAGGCAAGCCTGGCCGGTGGCGACTGCGCTCAGTTGCTTCGCAATAGCGACCTCGTAGCCGCTGCCGAACGCCTGGGCGTGCCGCTGGCAAGCATCTACGCGGTCAATGAAGTCGAGTCAAAGGGCAAAGGATTCCTCGACAACGGCAAGCCGGTGATCCTGTTCGAACGGCACGTTATGTACCGCCGACTCGCCAAGGTTCGACAGACGGGTGATGACCCCGCAGAGATCAAACGCCATGCCGACGAACTCGCCGAGACCAACCCCGCCCTGGTCAACCCGAAGGCCGGTGGCTATATCGGCGGTACCGCCGAGCACCAACGCCTAGCCATGGCCCGCCTGATCGACGACACGGCCGCACTTGAATCCGCATCCTGGGGCGCTTTCCAGATCATGGGGTATCAATGGGAGCGCCTTGGCTACGCGAGCGTGCAGGCCTTCGTGGCGGCGATGAGTGCCGGCGAATCGCAGCAGTTCGACGCTTTCACGCGCTTCATTGAAACCGACCCGGTGCTGCACAAGGCGCTTAAAGCCCGCAAATGGGCCGAGTTTGCCCGGCTCTACAACGGGCCGGATTACCTGCGGAATCTTTACGACACCAAGCTGCAGCGCGCCTACGAGCGGCACGCTGGCTGTGAGTGCGGACAGGGGGTAGCGGCATGATCGACTTCGAAGCAGTGAAGAAACTCCGCGTGCTGGACGGCGATCTGCTGGTGGTCCCGGAATCGACCGAACAAGACGACATGGTACGCCTGGCCGAGTGCATCCAGCTGATGAACAACGCCAGGGCCGTGATCGTACGCGGCCCGATCAAGCAGCTCGACGCCGCAGCCATGAACAAACTCGGCTGGTACCGCGCGTGAGCCCGCTGCGCCAGGCCCTGTACGGCATTGTCCTGCTCGGTGCCCTGGCGCTGCTGATCTGGGGCCAGCAACAGCGCATCAATACCGCCGAATGCCAAACAGACCTGGCAAAGAGTGCGGCCAAGACGGCCCGCGAAGATGCCGACCGCAATCTGGCGACCGCCACCACGCTCACCGCCACCCTGAAGCAAGAGCGCGAAAACCAGTCAACTCTGCGCGCCCAGCAGGATCAACTGCGCCAGGCCCTGGCAAAACGCGCGCGAACCATAAAGGAACTGAAACTTGAAAACGACGAACTACGCGACTGGGCTGCTCAGCCTTTGCCTGACGCTGCTCGCCGGCTGCGCGAGCGCCCCGCCCTCACCGGCGCCGCTGCTTACCGTGACTGGCTGTCCGGCCGTGGTGCCGTGCCAGTTGCCGGCGACAAGCCCAGCCAATAACGGCGATCTACTCACCGACGAAGACCGCGCCGAAGCCGCCTGGGCCGATTGCGCCGCCCAGGTCGACATGGTCTACAAACACCAGCAGGCCCACCCATGAACAAGCCCGAGAGCCTGCGCGCTCACCTGCTGGCCACCGTTGCCGAGCTGCAGCACAACCCCGACCTATTGCTGATCTTCATCGACAACGGCAAGGTCCGCTGCACCGCCGCGGCGACCCTCTCTTTTGAGTACAGCTACGATCTGCAGATCATCTTGACCGCCTTCGCGGGGCACCCTGACAGCGTGATGCTGCCCGTGCTGGGGTGGATCAGCATCAACCAACCGGAGCTGCTCGAAAACTACGACAAAATGCAGAATGGTATTCAGTTCGAAGCCGACATTCTCGATAAAGACAAGGTAGATCTCGGCCTTACATTGCGCCTGACAGAGCGGGTGGTAGTAGGCACGGATGCTCAAGGCAACACGACCGTGAAGCATGCCGGCGAGCCGCAGCGAGTGGCCGGTTACCTCGATCCGAATTGGGTGCCAGGTTCCCAGGGCAACGCCAGCGAATGGGTAGTGCCTGATGACAAGTAAGCTGGAGGCCCTGGAGACCTGGGCGTCCGGCCTGTTGGAGCAGCTCCAGCCAGGCGCCCGCAATCAGCTCGCCCGCTCCATCGGCCAGGAACTGCGGCGCAGCCAGCAAAAGCGAGTGCTGACACAGCAAAACCCGGATGGCAGCAAGTTCGCGCCACGGAAAAAGCGGGACTTGCGCGGCAAGCAAGGCCGCATCCGACGCAAGGTTGAGATGTTCAAAAAGCTGCGCACCGCGACTTATATGAAAGCCCGAGGCGACAGCAACGCCGTGACCGTGGGTTTCACCGGGCGGATCTCACGCATCGCCAGGGTTCACCAATTCGGATTGAAGGACCGTGCGGAGCGTGACGCGCCCGAAGTGCGCTACGAACAACGTGAAGTACTGGGCTTTACGGACGAAGACCTCGATTTGATCCGCGACAGCTTGTTGGCCCACCTGACACTGTAGATCCCCTTCCTACAAGGCGCCGAAGCTGCGCCCGCACGCGCGTGGCGCCACCATCGGCGCCATGAACGACTTAGCCGCCCTCGCCCGCCTGCTCGAAAACCTCATCCGCTTCGGCGTCATTGCCGCCGTGCAGATGGAGCCTCCGCGCGTGCAGGTAACAACCGGAAAGCTGACCACCGCCTGGCTTCCCTGGCTCGCATTGCGCGCCGGAGCTGACCGCGAATGGGACCCGCCCACTCTCGGCGAACAGGTGATCCTGCTCAGCCCATCGGGCCAGCTCGCCAACGGGATCGCCGTGACTGGCGTATTTAGTGACCTCGTCCCGGCCAACGGCAACCGCCCAGGCCTCCACCGTCGTACCTATGCGGACGGCACGGTGATCGAATACGACAGCGTGGCCCACCACCTCAACGCCACGTTGGCCGACGGCGGAACCACCAACCTGATCAGCACCGGCGGCATCAACCTGGTCGGCGACATCACGCACCAGGGCGACTACATCCAAACCGGGAATCAGACCGTCACCGGCCAGGTCCAGGTCTCTATTGATGTGATCGCGGCCGGCGTCAGCTTGGTCAAACACCCGCACACCGGGGTCAAGGCCGGTGGCGACCAATCCGGGGTGCCCATCCCATCATGAACCGACATACCGGTGGCGCCATCAGCGAGCGCGAGCACATAAGTCAGGCAATCACAGACATTCTGACCACACGCATTGGCACGCGTGTAATGCGCCGCGAATACGGCAGCTTGGTGCCCGAGCTGGTCGACCACCCCTTCAACGACGTCAACCGTCTGCGCGTATACGCAGCCACGGTCATGGCCCTTATGCGCTGGGAAACCCGCATCAGCTTGAGCCGCGTGCAGTTCGCGGGAGCGAACATGCAGGGCCAGGCCTCGATTGATCTGGAGGGCACTGTGGTGGACACCAATGAGCCGCTGAGCCTCAGCGTGCCGCTGCAGCTGGGAGGCAGTGTATGAACAGTTTCGCCGCCATTGACCTCAGTCAGCTACCGCCGCCGCAGATCGTCGAGCAAATTGACTTCGAACTGATCCTGGCTGAACGAAGGGCCTACATGATCAGCTTGTGGCCGGTCGACGAGCAGGCCCAAATCGCGGCCCGCCTGGCAAAAGATTCGGAGCCACTGACCAAGCTGCTACAGGAAAACGCCTACCGCGAAACCGTGTGGCGTCAACGGGTTAACGAAGCCTCGCTTGCCAACCTGCTCGCCACCGCTCGCGGTACCGACTTGGAACAACTGGCGGGTAACTTCAATGTGAAAAAGTTGGTCATTCAAGAGGGCAATCCATCGGCCGTGCCGCCTGTGGCACAGCTCATGGAGAGCGACGAAAGCCTGCGGGAGCGTGCACAAATGGCCTGGGAAGGCTTGAGCACCGCCGGCCCACGCAACAGCTACATCTTCCATGCTCGGGCAGCGGACGGTCGCGTAGCCGACGCCACCGCCGAAAGCCCCTCGCCTGCCGTCGCCGTGGTCACGGTTCAGTCATTGCTGGGTGATGGCACGGCGCCCGCCGAGTTGCTTGCCGTCGTCAACGCTTACCTGAGCGACGATGACCGCCGGCCGGTGGCTGACCGTCTCACCGTCCAGGGCGCGCAGATCCTGAATTACCAGGTCAAGGCCAAGCTCTATTTGCTGTCGAGCGGCCCGGAGTCGGAACCTATCCTGGCTGCCGCACAACAGCGCCTGCTGGCCTACGTTCATCAACGGCGCCGCTTGGGCATGGAGGTCTCGGAATCGGCCCTGCATGCCGCGCTCCACGTCGAAGGCGTGCGCAAGGTAGAACTGGAAGGCTGGGTAGACATTGTCGCAACCAAGGCTCAAGCGCCCTATTGCACCGGCATTACATTGAGCCGAGGCGTTGAGTAATGAGTCGTCAGCAGCTGTTACCGGGTAACGATACGCCGTTAGAGCGACGTGCGGCGCAGGCACTCGCACAGATCAAGCGAGTACCGATCCCTCTGCGTCAGCTCTGTAACCCGGACACCTGCCCTGTTGATCTTCTGCCGTACCTGGCCTGGGCTTTTTCGGTCGACCGCTGGGACAGTAAGTGGACCGAAGCGGCGAAACGCACCGCTATCCGGTCATCCCATTACATCCACTCCCGCAAAGGCACCATTGGCGCACTGCGCCGCGTCGTGGAGCCGCTCGGCTACCTGATCGAGGTGCTGGAGTGGTGGCAGACAACCCCCGAAGGCGTTCCCGGCACGTTCGCTCTGAAGGTCGGAGTGCTGGAAACTGGTATTACCGAGGAAATGTATCAGGAGCTGACCTGGCTCATTGACGACGCCAGGCCCGTTACGCGCCATCTGACCGGCCTGGCCATCAGCCTCGAAACCACCGGCGGCATCAACATTTTCGCCAGCACTTACGACGGCGATGAAATCGACGTCTATCCGCCGGTCCTTCGCGACATCGTCACCACGGGCGTGATCCGCGCACCTGGGCGAGAACACACCATCGACACCCTCGACATTTATCCGCCAGTTCCAGGGGTTATCAACCTCACGTGCTACATAGGCGCCGCTGGCCGGGAACACTCCATCGACACACTGGACATCTACCCATGATTGATCCCAACTCACAGTTCTTTGCGATTCTTACCGCCGTCGGTGAAGCCAAACAGGCGAACGCGGACGCCCTGGGCATCCCCTGGAAGCTCACCGAAATGGGCGTGGGTGATGCAAACGGAACCGACCCGATTCCCGACCGGAGCCAGAAGAAGCTGATTAACGAGCGCCGCCGTCGGCAGTTGAACAAGCTGTCGATTGACCCGGCCAACGCCAATATCCTCATCGCCGAACAGATCATCCCGGCTGACGAAGGTGGATGGTGGATTCGGGAAATCGGACTGTACGACGCCGACGGCGACCTGGTCGCCGTGGCGAACTGCGCGCCCAGCTACAAACCGCTGATGTCGCAGGGCTCCGGCCGGACCCAGGTGGTGCGGATGAACTTCATCGTGTCCAGCGCTGCCAACGTGGTCCTGATGATCGACCCGGCGGTGGTGCTCGCCACGCGCAAGTTTGTTACTGACTCCATCACTGACGCGATTAACCAACAAGACGTCAAGCAATCAGTACTGGTCGCCACCACCGGTCCAATTGTGCTGGCAGGTGTGCAGACCATTGATAGTGTGGCGATACCGGCAGGCTCCAGGGTGCTGGTAAAAAACCAAGCCCAAGGCAAAGACAATGGCATCTATCTGACCGCCGCCGATCTTTGGACGCGGGCACCAGATGCCGATGCAAACGCCGAGGTCTCCCCTGGTTTGATGGTGACCGTCGAGCGCGGCACAGTGAATGCCGACACATTGTGGCTGCTGACCACCGACGCGCCGATTGTTTTGGGTACCACGGCCCTCACGTTCCGTAACATCATCGACGGTCTCGCGCCATTAGAATCACCAGCATTCACGGGAGATCCAAAGGCGCCAACACCAGCACAGTTTGATAGAGATGAATCCATTGCTACTACGAGGTTTGTAGGCGACTCACAGGGGTCATACAGAGGACTAGAAGTTGTAACCACAGCTGCGAAAGCTCTGACTAATGCACACATTGGCTACCTGATGGTTTTGTCTGGTAATGGCTCGATTGTCGCGACTTTGCCGCCTGCCAACTCGGTACCGGCCGGAGCGAGCATTAGCTTTTTTGTTGACCATGGTTTTTTGACGCCGGATACAATCAAAGCGGCTGGAACAGACGTAATCAACGTGGGATTGGGTGCGTTCTTATCGGCGCTTACGCTCAACAACGGCGACTTTCTAACACTTGTTAGCTCTGGTAGCGGCACCTGGTGCGCTACGCATAGGAGCGTGAGACTTGACCAATCCTCTGAATTTCGACAGTCGAAAGCCACCAACGGGTACCGGTACTTACCCGGTGGAATGCTTGAGTGTTGGGGACTGTCTGGTGCGACCACTGACACGGTCAATATCACATTCGCTGAACAATTTTCTAAACCTCCTTTCATTGTTCCCTATGACAGCTCTAACGTGGGCGCGACCTTGATGACAATGTGGCAGGTGACGGCCGTATCAGCGACCGGTTTCATTGCTCAGAACATGTGTTCTTTCATACGCGGTAATACCGCCGTCAATACACCAACAAGTTCACAATGCAACTGGCGCGCCTGGGGTTGGGTAAACAAATGAACAGTGAAAAAGAGCTGGTAAAAACGGTTTATGCAAAATGGATTGATGGAGACGGGCGATTTGCCTTTTCGTCGACTGATAACGGTGGTGCTGAAATCACTGACGGGCAGCATCAAGAGCTACTTGACGGTGAGACTAATGGGCGGCGAATCGCTCCGGACGCGAAGGGCAACCCCGTATTGGTAGACCTACCGCCACCCTCGTCGGAAGCTCTGGCCGCACAAGCCAGGCAGTGGCGCGACGCTGAAATTGAAAGTGTTAAGTGGTTACGCGAACGGCATCGCGACGAAATCGACTCGCAACGGCTCACCACGCTAACCGTGAAGCAATCCGGCGAGCTTTTGGATTATGTGCAGGCATTGCGCGACTGGCCCAAGGACACCGGTTTTCCCGCTGTCCCGTCCCGTCCCGTGCCTCCTGCCTGGATTGCTGATCAGGTCCAATAACCAACACCCTTCGGGCGCTACGGCAGTAGCGCCCTGTATCCTCCCCACCTACAAGCCCCCACGCTCGCCCAGCCGGCGCGCGCGCGGCAACCTCTGCACTGTCATTCCATCACAGCGCAGGCACCAACCCATGGCCGATTATCTCCACGGCGTGCGGGTCATCGAACTCAACGACGGCACCCGCCCCATTCGCACTATTCCCACCGCAGTTATCGGCATGGTTTGCACGGCTGAAGATGCGGACCCACTGGTTTTCCCTCTGGACACGCCCGTCCTGCTCACCAACGTGCAGACCGCCGTTGGTAAAGCTGGCGTCAAAGGCACCCTGGCCGCGAGCCTGCAAGGCATCGCCGACCAGACCAAGCCCTACGTCATCGTGGTGCGGGTCAAGGAAGGCGCCGACGAAGCGGCTACCACCAGCGCCCTGATCGGCGGCACCACCCCGACCGGCCAGTACACCGGCATGAAAGCCCTGCTCGCGGCAAAGTCACGCGTAGGCATGACGCCACGCATTCTCGGCGTGCCAGGCCTGGATAGTTTGCCAGTGGCCACCGCCCTCGGCGCAATTGCAAAAGACCTTCGGGCCTTTGCTTACGTCAGCGCCTGGGACTGCAAAACCAAGGAAGAGGTGGTCGCTTACCGCGAGAACTTCGGCGCCCGCGAAATGATGGTGATCTGGCCGGACTTCCAGAACTGGGACACCGTCGCCAACAAGACCGCCACCGCCTCGGCTGTGGCCCGTGCGCTTGGCCTGCGCGCCAAGATCGATCAGGAGACGGGCTGGCATAAAACCTTGTCCAACGTCGCCGTCAGCGGCGTGACCGGTATCAGCGCCGACGTGTTCTGGGACCTGCAAAACCCGGCTACCGACGCCAACTACCTCAACAGCAACGAAGTGACCACCCTGATCAACGCCAATGGCTTCCGCTTCTGGGGTAGCCGTACCTGCAGCGACGACCCGTTGTTCGCCTTCGAGAACTACACCCGGACCGCGCAGATCCTCGCGGACACCATGGCCGAGGCGCACATGTGGGCGATTGACCGGCCCATGCACGCGTCCCTGGTACGCGACCTGGTCGAAGGTGTGAACGCCAAAATGCGCGAGATGAAATCCCAGGGCTACCTGATCGGCGGCAGCTGCTGGTACCCGGACGACATCAACACCAAAGACACCCTCAAGGCCGGCAAGCTCTGGGTGGATTACGACTACACCCCCGTGCCGCCCCTTGAAGACCTCACCTTCCGCCAGCGAATCACCGACCGTTACCTGATCGACTTCGCCAAGGGCATCAACAGCTAAACCGGGCCTCCCCGAAAGGGGAGTTCACCCTGAACACGTATCCCGGAGAACACCGCCATGGCAATGCCTCGCAAGCTCAAAAACCTCAACCTGTTCAATGACGGCAACAGCTACCTCGGCTTGGTGAAGTCCCTCACCCTGCCCGCCCTCGGCCGCAAGATGGAAGCCTATCGCGGCGGCGGCATGAACGGCCCGGTCAAGGCTGACCTGGGCATGTCCGACGACGGCATCCAGTTCGAATGGAAAACCGGTGGCCTCGATCTGATCTCTCTGCGCCAGTTCGGTGCCGTCAGTGCTAACAGCGTAGCCCTGCGCTTCTCTGGCCCTTACCAGCAAGACGACACCAACGAAGTCAGCAACGTGGAAGTGGTCGTGCGTGGACGCCACGAAACAATCGAGATGGGTGACGCCCAGCCCGGTGAGGACACCGAGCACTCCATGACCACCACCTGCAGCTACTACAAGCTGACCGTGGACGGCGAAGAAATCATCGAAATCGACCTGCTCAACTTCGTCGAGAAGGTCAACGGCGTGGACATGCTGGAGAAACACCGCACCGCCATGGGCATCTGACCCACCCCTCCATCGAGCCTCACCCTTTAATCACCAGGAGCAACTCCCATGAAGAACGAAACCACCGAACAGCCCGACGTGCAGCAGCTGGCCGACAACAACACCGTCACCCTCGACACGCCAATCCGTCGCGGCACCACCAGCATCAACAGCATCACCCTGCGCAAGCCCAACTCCGGCGAGTTGCGCGGCGTGAGCCTGGTGGAGCTGCTGCAGATGGACGTTGGCAGCCTGATCAAGGTTCTGCCGCGCATCAGCTCGCCGAGCATCACTGCCGTCGAAGTCGCCGGCATGGACCCGGCCGACCTGCTGGCCTTGAGCAGCAAGATCTCTGGTTTTTTGTTGCAGAAGTCGGCGATGACGGATGCATCCCTCGTCGCGTAGAGGACGCCATGGCCGATCTGGCCGTGGTTTTTCACTGGGCACCGGCTGATATGGATCAGCTGGGCCTGCAAGACCTGATGGACTGGCGCGAGCGCGCCAGGGTGCGGAGTTCCAACGATGGGGAATGATCTGAGACTTCAGGTGCTGCTCAGCGCCATTGATAAGGCCACAGGTCCCCTGAACAAAATCACGGGCGGCAGCAAGGAAACAGCCCGCGCCCTCAAAACCGCCCGTGACCGCCTGAAAGAACTCAACACCCAGCAACGCGACGTCAGCGCCTGGCGTGAACTGCAGGCCGCAACCCGCGCGACATCTGAGGCGCTCGCCGCCAACAACGCCAAGGTAGGCGAACTCGCCCGCGAGACGGCCAAGGTCCGGCAGCAGCTCGCGCCGACCCAGGCGCTGTTCGACAAGTCCCGGCAGAAGGTTGACGCGCTCAAAACCAGTCAGACCGACCTCAAGCGCGAACTCACCGGGACACGCAATGCCCTGGGATTGATGAGCGACGAACACCGCCAATCCGCCAGCCAGATCGCCGCGCTCAACGCTGTAATCCAGAAGGGCAATGCCCTTACCCGAGCGCAGCATGACGAATACACGCGCCTCACAGCCGCCCAGCGGGAGCGCAAAACCCAGCTGGACCAGCTCGCAGCCAAGGAAAAGACCCTGGCTGACCGGTTTACCCTGAACAACGCGCAGTTGCGCACCAGTCGTGCGGGCCATGCCAGTCTGCGCGACGAGATCCGCCGCCTGGAAACCCCGTTCAAGGACCAGCTCGCGCTGCTGAAACAGCACACTGCCGAGTCGAAACGCTTGGGCGAGCAGTACGGCCAGCAGCAAGTAAAACTCGGCAACCTCGGCGTACAGCTCAAAAACGCAGGCATCAGCACCAATGCCCTGGGCGCACACGAGTTGAAGCTCAAGCGCAATATCGACACCGCCACCCAGGCCATGAAGTTGCAGATGGACCACCTGGATGCGTTGAAGCGCAAGCAGGACAGCCTGGCAAAAGCGCGCGCCACCTACGATAAAACCCAGAGCTTGGCCGGTAGTGTTGCTGTGTCTGGTGCCGCCGGGCTTGGCATGGGATACGCCGCCAGCCGCCCCGTCGTATCGGCAATCAAAGCTTTTGCCCCGAATGAGGACTCTGCCACGCAGCTCAAGGTGTCGATGATGGACGACACCGGCAAGGTTTCCGCCGACTTCCAGAAGATCACGGACCTGGCCACAAAGCTTGGCGACCGGCTGCCAGGTACGACGGCCGACTTCCAGAACATGATGACGATGCTTCGACGGCAGGGCATCAGTGCCCAAAGCATCCTTGGCGGCACCGGGGAGGCAGCAGCATATCTCGGTGTGCAAATGAAGATGGAAGCCACTGAGGCGGCTGAGTTTGCCGCCAAAATGCAGGACGCCACGCGGACCACTGAAAAAGACATGATGGGGCTCATGGACACCATCCAGCGTGGTTTCTACGCCGGTATGGATCCGAGCAACATGATGCAGGGGTTCAGCAAAATTTCACCTGTCATGGACGTCATCAAGAAGTCGGGCATCGACGCGGCCAAGGAACTCGCCCCGCTGCTGATCATGATGGACCAGGCCAGTATGGACGGCAGTTCAGCAGGTAACGCTTTCCGTAAGATTTTCCAGGCGGGGTTGAATCAGGACAAAGTCGACAAAGCGAATGGAGTGCTCGCGAAAAAAGGGATGTCGCTAAAATTCACTGATGAGAACGGCAATTTTTCCGGTCTGGAAAATCTGTATGCGCAAATTGAGAAGCTAAAAGCGCTGAACGATATAGAGCGTACGGAAGTAAAAAGGACGTTATTCGGGGATGACGCAGAAACGATGTCCACGCTGGACGTCATGATGAACAAGGGGCTGGCTGGGTATCGGGAGGTGCAGCAGAAGCTAAAAACCCAAGCCGATCTGCGTACCCGCGTCAACGAACAGCTCGGAACCCTCACCAACGTCATGGAAGCCGCTGAGGGTAGCTTCACCAACGCCATGGCCGAGTTTGGCGCTGCAGTCGCTCCCGATCTGAAGAACCTCATCAACACCCTGGGTGAACTTGCCAATGGGGTGGGTACCTGGGCACGGGAAAACCCGAAGCTGGCTGGGGGCCTGGTCAAAGTGGTCGCAGTTGTAGCGGCCACAGCGGTGGTGTTCGGAACATTGGCCCTGACGATGGCAAGCATGCTCGGCCCATTCGCGGTACTGCGTTACGGCATGGCAATGTTTGGCATTCGGCTCGATGGCATCAAAGCTCAGTTGGTTGGGACCCGTATTGCGGCGGCAGGCGCTGGGGTAGAGGTAGGCCGGATGGGGCGGATCTGGAAGACGGTTACGGCCAGTCGCGCCGCTGGCGGTATGGTAACTGTCATTCCAACCCTGATCAGTTCCGCGCGGCTTGCTGCAGTCAGCGTGTTTCCAATGCTCGGCAGCGCAATCAGTGCGGTCGGTGCGGCCATACTTACTACACCGGTCGGGTGGCTGATCGCCGCTGTCGCTGGCCTGGTCGCCATTGCAGCGCTGATTTACAAATACTGGAAGCCGATTAAAGGGTTCTTCCTCGGCTTCTGGCAGGGACTCACTGAAGCCCTGCAGCCCGTCCTTGCCGGGTTTGGTAAGTTCGGCGGGCTGCTGATCAGCCTGGCGAAAGCCGCCTACTCCATTCCGATTATCGGTTTCGCGTTGCGCCTGCTTGGCAGCATTGTCCGCCCGTTGTTCAGCATGATCTCCTCCGGCATCAGTGGAGTGATCGGTTGGTTCACCGACCTGCTGAAACCGGTCGAAGACGTCGGCGGTGCAGCACAGTCGATGGGACAGCGATTTGGCGCGGCCATCGGCAACATGCTCATGACCCTGCTGCAGAGCATCGGCTCTATCGCAACCGGCGCAGTCAAAGTGTGGACCACCATCAAAGCCAGCTTTGACCAGGGCCTCGCCGGCATCCTGCAATTGATCATCAACTTTAGTCCGCTTGGCTTGTTCTACCAGGCGTTCGCCGGGGTGATGAATTACTTCGGCGTAGAGCTGCCGGGGAAATTCACCGAGTTCGGCAGCATGATCGTCAACGGTCTGGTCAATGGCCTGACCGCAGGGCTCGGCGCTGTGAAGGGCGCTATCAGCTCAATCGGTGACTCCAGCATCGGTTGGTTCAAGGAGAAGCTAGGCATCCACAGCCCGTCCCGCGTGTTCGCGGAACTGGGCGGCTTCACCATGGAAGGGCTGACAAAAGGCCTGGAGGGTGGACAGAAAGGGCCGCTCAACGCCTTGTCGAGCATGAGCAAACAACTGACCGCCGCCGGCACTCTGGCGCTAAGCGCAACAGCCATGCCGGCGCTGGCTGTCGATGATCGCCCACCGATAAGCAGCACCCGCACATCGACGGTTTACGACAGTCACGACACCTACCAAATCACTATCGCTGCTGCGCCTGGTATGGACATGCAAGCCATGGAGAAAAGCCTGCGCGGTATGCTCAACAAGATTGAAAACGAGAAACGCGCCCGTCAGCGCAGCAAGTTATCGGACCGGGATTAATCACCATGATGCTCAGCCTCGGCATGTTCGTGTTCAGCCTATCGACCCTCGCTTACCAGGAGTTGCGGCGCCAAACCAATTGGCGCCATGCCAGCAACAGCCGCGTCGGTGCACCACCCGCGCTGCAATTTGTCGGCCGTGGAGAAGACACCATTACCCTCCCCGGCATCATCCTCCCGGAGCTGGCCGGCAGCGTGCTCAGCCTGGACGCCTTGCGGTTGATGGCGAACACCGGTAAGGCCTGGCCGATGGTCGAGGGCACCGGCCGGATTTACGGGTTGTGGGTGATCGAGAGCCTGAGCGAGACCAAAACCGTGTTCTTCAGAGACGGCACGCCACAGCGCATCGAGTTCACCCTTACGCTCAAGCGTACCGATGACGACCGCATCGACCTGCTCGGCGCAGCTACCAGCACCGGGCTCAACATTCTGCGGGGGCTGCTGTGATAGAGGCCGCGCTGTCCAAGGTCACCGGTTACCTCGTGGATACGGCGGAACGTTTCGTCCGGGATGCCGCCTATCCTGTTCCGACCTTCCGTCTCACGGTGGACGGCAACGATATCGCCATGAAGGTAAGCCCGCGGCTGATGAACCTGGATCTAACCGACAACCGTGGCGTTGAGGCCGACCAGCTCACGATCACATTGAGCGACCATGACGGCCTGCTGTCGATACCGCCAAAGGGCGCAGTACTTCGCTTGTGGTTGGGCTGGAGCGACACTGGCCTGGTGGACAAGGGCACCTACACCGTCGACGAGACAGAGCACAGCGGCGCGCCGGATGTGCTCAGCATTCGCGCTCGATCAGCAGATCTACGCAAGGGACTCAAGACCAAGCGCGAGCGTAGCTGGAGCAACACCACACTGGGTAAAGTCATGGGCGATATCGCCATGGGAAACAACCTCACCTCGACCGTGGCCGGCGCGCTCGGTGCGTTGCCGATCCTGCAGCTTGACCAGGCCAACGAATCGGACGCCAACCTGATCACACGCCTGGGCGAAGAATTCGACGCGGTGGCCAGCGTCAAGGCTGGGTGCCTGTTGTGCATCCCTGCAGGCGGCGGCAAAACCGCGAGCGGGCTTCCCCTGCCCCACATTACGCTGACTCGCGCTGACGGTGACCAGCACCGGTACCTGCAGGCGGATCGCGACAGCTACAACGGGGTGCGCGCCTATTTCTACGATGTGCATAGCGCCAAGAAACAGGAAGCGATTGCCGGCGGTGGCGAGAACCTCAAAGACCTGCGCCATACCTACAGCGACCAGCAGTCAGCGCTGAGGGCTGCAAGGGCCGAGTTCCGACGTCTGCAACGCGGCAGCGCCACGCTCAGCTACACGCTCGCGATGGGCCGGCCGGATCTGATCCCCGAACTGACGTACACGCTCCAGGGCGTTAAGTCGGAAATCGACGAGATAATTTGGTACGGCGGCAATGTGCAGCACAGCTTGAGCCCGGACGGCGGATACACCGTCAGCCTGGAGCTGGAGAGCAAGTTGCCGGAGGACAATATTGAAGATCTGGCGGAAGAGAACCACGGAAATTACACCGGGATCGTTGCTTACTACCGCGATCAGAAAGATGGGAAGGAAAAAACAGTCACGGCGGGAAGCCAAAGTAAGCCAAAACGGCTACGGTGGTTATATGCCTCGCAGCAAACGTCCAAACGGGCAGTGGATCGGGAGTGGAAGCGGATGCAGGCGGCCAATGCCGAAATGTAAGACCATCGAATAGTAGGGCCAAATTGTAGGGGGCTATTCAGCAAACAAATAGACGCCGTGCTACCACATCACGGTCAAAAGCCTGGTACTTAATAGCCAACCCGTTCTGTTCAACTGTTGCAATCTTTCCGCTGTCGTTAATTGCCTACTACAATAAGCGCTGCAACCAACTCCATCTGTCAAAACTGGGCTGCGCAGAAATAAAATCAAAAAACCGCTGAATAAGTGGAACTCCATACTGCTTAGAAATACTTGTCAAGTCCTCACCAAACAGAACAACTATTCCATACACAACCCCAAAAACAAACATTGCAATCGCCAAACCATCTATCACCCCTAAACGACCTTTTGCAGCATCCAACAAATGTATCAACTTTGTTTTGGCTTCCTCTGCACTAACCCTTACCTCATCTTCATCCTTTATTATTTCGTATCTAGAAAGCGACTTCTTTATCTGTCCCTCAAGGGTTTCAAATGCTTCTAAATAAATCGCATTTGCCGTACGGGTTAGTAACATCACAAAATACAAACCTATACACACTAGCAACACCGACGACACATCTTGATTCTTAATCAATGCAGCAATAGCAATCAGCGCGCCGGGAATCGCAAAAGCTTTGTTCTGACTAGAAGACACAGACTCATTGATTTTTGAAATATAATCAGAAACCTTCTCCTCTATTTCCCCTAAGAGCTTATTAACGGAGAATCGATGTACATACACATCATAATTTTCTCTGAATTTTTTCTGAAACCGCTTATGCTGAGTTACGACCCATCTAAATGATGACTCACTATGATCTTCATCAAGCAGCTCAGAAAGAGTAGTCCTCAACACATCCCTTCTTTCACGAATATGCGCATCTTTAATACCGATCAAATCCCTCAACTCAGACGCCACGCCATGAGACTCAGAGTCAAACTTAAAAAACTCAAGCTCCGCCAATGACACCGGCGGAGTTACTTCATATATTTTTGCACCCTTATCAGTACTTACAAAATAAACAAAGGCATTCGGAGAAGAGCTGGTGCCTTTATGATCAGACAACTCTTTAAAAACATGCTTCCAAATAAAATATGTTTTAATCTTTGAAACATTGCTTTCTTTGTCCTGCCACGACCCGACCCTCGCATCACAAACAAAATAAAAATCGGGCAAGCAATCATCAAATCGTACCGCACCCCAAAAATGGCTGACATTGAGATATAAAGGGCAACGTTTGGACCAAGAATCCGTTCCGGTATTAACTACCAGTTGCAGTCCTTCACTTTCCTCCTCTAATGAAAGCGCATCATGAAAAGTTAAAGCAGCTAATTCCTTATGAATCGCACACAACTTTTCGCGCCCCTCCGTTGAGTTCGGGGCACGAAAAACGACGTAATGCTCATCAATAACGATGTCAGCATTATCAAGTAAGTCAGCTAGCAGCACTGTCATTTTTTTTGCCAATTGCCGAGATAATAGAATTTCTGGCCTCATCATCTAGAGGAATTCTAATATAGCTTAAATCATCATCAAGCAAAACTGGTTTATCTGAACCCTCATACCCTAATGAGCTAACTTTTACCTTACATGAAAAATTCTTACTCAAATCACTAATATCGACCAACTCTCCCTTCACTGCTCCAGAGGTAGTCGGTTCAAAAACAGAGTTAATCTCATATTTATTTTCATTCACATAAATGCAAAATTTACCTTTATGCTTGTGTCCAACAGGAAGCTCTTTATCAATAACCTGCTGAATCTCGCTCAGGCCTGTCGGCTTTTTTTCACTAGCTCTTTTTTTCAGATGTTCTACAACCTTCTCAAAAATCTTGTCCCGCTGACTTCTAGCTAGCTTGCATTCAGCTACAAACGCTCTAACAGCAACATGCAAATTACTCACACTTTCTTTGTTTGGCACCGCATCATCACAGCCCAATGCTTCCTTAAAAAAATCGCTCTTAGATTTCCCCTCAATAAAGTGCAGATAGGTATCACCATCATTTTTTGGATAGGAAACCGAAAACAGATTCAAATCAAACAAAGCAGCCTGGCGCAAAGCATCAGTGTCTATTGGGCTAAGCTTTTTTGGTTGCAATTCGCTATCAAAATCAAACCCACTTTTTTTGGCCACCATAACGACTAGAAAACGACCATGGTCATCCGTCTCATCAGATGCTTTGTAATGGACAAACACCACATTACCACCAACAAGATTACCGCGTTCTACGGCATTACCTGCGAGTTTAAGACTCTGCATCATCTGCCCTACAGCATGTACAAAACTAGTATCTCCACCATCTATATAGGCGCGAAGGTTTCCAGGCGTACTATTTATCGTTGGATATGAAAAATACCCATGAAACTTATTCTTCCTTCTGAACTTTTCTTCAATCTTCGCGATAAAATCGATAGCTGTTTGATTCTTCAAATTCCACGGCTTCCCCATGGACACATCAAATGGATTGCCTGTTAGCTTAGGATTCCGTTCAAGCTCAGCAGTTATAGCTGCATTTACAACAAAGGAGCTACTCGAACTTATATCATCAGGAGCTTCTTCTACAGGATCCGAAATATTCTCAGCACTTGTCATATTTTTATCCATTGGAGTGCCACTCATCTTAAGTGAGCAGAGTTAATTTTCATGTGAGAAAGCTCATGACGCTCAGCGATACTTTTCAAAGTAACGGAGATTCGCGAGTAACAAGAGGGGTAAGTGACCATTTTAAGCATTACACACGTCCGTATGTGGGTATGGGGTGGTGCCAACGGGCGAAAGCACCAGCCCTGTAATCAGGCGTCACCAGATTGGTTCACCGGCGTCCCTGCCTGACTGATTCGTTCTTAATGGGTACAGACTATGCTGGCCGTTTGGTATCGGCAAGGGCTTCAGTCAAATCCTTGAGGCGCTGCTCGACATCCATTAAGCGTTTCTTTTCCTCAGCAGCGCTCTGTATCTCCCGCTTACCTGACTCTCCAAGCGAGCGGAACAGCTCAAGGATGGCCTCCTCCTGCTGATTAACAGTCCGCGCATCCGATGACTCAGCCGAAACACCCAGACACATAGAGCCTTCGCCTGTCAGCAACCAATCCAGGCTTATACCCAAATGAGTGCGAATGGCAGCCATCGCCTTCGCGTTAGGCTCCCGCTCACCCAGGAGGTAATTTTGGAGCGTTCTGTATGGGATCCCCACTACCTCTGAGGCCTCCTTAATAGACATGCCTCTGTCGTCGATAACGCTGCGCAGGCGAGCGGCTATACTCATTTTTTCATATAATCCAATTGACGCACCCGTTTTGGTGCGTATACTGCGAACAAACAGGTACATCTTAACCAACTAGGAACACTCGAACCATGAGCCAAGCCATGGAAAAACGCCAGATCCAAGCACGACTGATCGAGCGTGGCAGTAACTTCCGTCAGTTCGCCCTAAGCCATGGCTATGAGGTGCGCACAGTGACGCAAGTGGTTCAGCGTTGGGCGGGAAACAACAAGCTGCCCCGTGGCAGGTTGACGTTCCAAATCCTACGAGACCTGTCTCGGATGATCGGCAAAGAAATATTGCCGGGAATCCTCGCGGAAAGCGCCGAGCAAAACTCAGCACCGGCTGTATGAAACGACTGTAGGGGCGATGACTCCAGGGAGAAACCAGAAGATGAAACGCCCAGTTCTAGCGACCAAGCGCCAAGTAATGAGCGCAGTGATCAACGACTACGAAGGTGGCCGGGAATGCGCTGCAGCGCGCCTGGGATACGAACTCAAGAAGTTCGACAACCACATCTACGAAAACGCCGGCAGTCGGCCCCTGAGCGATGAACAGATCCATTTGTTAGAGCAGGACATGGGCACCACCTACCTGCCGGAATACATCGCGGCGATGTACGGCGGCATGTTCGTCCCCCTCGCCAAGCCTGAAACACTGGACAACGTAGACCTTTACAACCGCTCAGTACGTGCTGCAGCCAAGCGCGGTGTGGTCGACCAGATCATTGCGAAGGCACTGGACGACGGCGTCATCGAGCGGGATGAAGCCGAGGCGATTTTGCGCGCTCACAGCCACTACATGGCGGCCCGCCACTCTGAAGTCCTGGCAACGATTCTGCTGCACAGCCGGGGGCCAAAGCATTGAGCACCTACAAGCTGGTCTGTCCCTGCTGCGGCAGCTCGATGCGCATTCGTACCTCAGAAGGGCAGACGCCTTGCTTCCGCTCAATGTATTCGGAATGCACCAACCTGCTGTGCGGCGCCACGTTTTCCGGCTCTTTGGTTTGGGAATACCAGCTGAGCCCATCAGGCATCGAGCGCCCCCTTACCGTTCTGCCCATGGCGCCCACCAAAGTGCGCCTCCTTGCTCGACAGAACCTCACGGCGAAGACCGATCAACCCGATTTGCTGGATCAACTGGAAATGGAGGCCGCACCTGTATGAACACCATCGCCCTGACTACCAACCCCGCAAGCGATTACCGTGCCGCGATGCAACAAGCAGCCGTGGCCTATCTGTACCGTCACCGTTGCGAGCACCTTGCCGGCGACAGCCAGCTTTTAGAGAACTGCACCCGGTACTTGACCCAGTCGCTTGAGGTGCCCACGCACCTGGTGCAACGCATTGCTGAACTGGCGGTGGCCGAGTTCGAAAGCATGACCTGCAAGCGTGTGGCCTGGTTGGGTATCCATCCCACCAGCGGCCCTTTTCGCCCCGTGATCTTGCTGCTCGACAACTGCACCCAACAGCGACATCCCGTTTCAGCACGCTTGCTCCCCACACGCCTGCTGCTGACTCGCAACCTCCCGCACTAATCCAAAACCCTCCCTGTTAGATGCCCGCACCGCGTGGGTAGGGGAAATTTGCAACTTACTGGTGGCCGAAATGAGCAAAATCACCATAAAACTGGAGCTGGACGAACAACAGGCGCAGCACTACCTGTTGTGGTTGACCAGTCAGTACGAAGTCACCATGGCTGATATTTGGTACTCCGACCGCTACCGGAATGTGCCAAGTGGTCAGCGGGCGCCGAAGGTGCTTGAGGACTTGCCCTACCTGGCAGGCATCTGCAAGACGCGCAGCGAGCTGAAAAAACAGCTCGTTGTTACGCCTGCGGAGCATGTGCAGTGATTCGCAAGCCCATGGAAGACAAGATCCGCGCTGATGTTCTTCAGCGCCTGGAGTCTGATTACGGCCTTCAGCACATGAAGGGCACGCATTACATGCGTAAGGGCACCTGCCCGCAGTGCAATCAGAAACGTTTGTTTTCGCGCCACGATGAGCCCTGGTTCATCCGCTGTGGCCGCGAGAAAAACTGCCGGTACATGGCACCGACCAAAGAGTTGTACCCGGACCTGTTTGACGACTGGAGCAAGCGAGCACCTGCCACCCGCGACGAGCCAGCCGCAAGCGCAAAAGCGTACCTGACATTTGCCCGAGGTTTCCGCGTTGAGCTGATCGAGGGCTGGTACACCCAGGAAAGCTACTTTGATCGCGACCTGAATATTGGGTCTGCGACGGTGCGCTTTCCCCTGGAGCACGGCGGGTATTGGGAGCGCTTGATTGACCAACCGTCGCGGTTCGGTAAGAAGAAGGCCCGCTTCCAACCCCTCAAGAGCTACAGGGGCCATTGGTGGTGCCCGCCGTGCCTGGATCTGCTTGAAGTAAAAGAGCTCTGGATCGTTGAAGGCATCTTCGACGCCATTGCGCTCATTCAAAACGGTATCTCTGCGGTGGCGGCGCTGTCTTCAAACGCCTTTCCAGAGGAATCACTCAAGGCCTTGATCACCGCTCGCGGCGGTAAAACACCTAAGTTGGTGTGGGCTCTGGACAACGAGCCCGGCGCTCACAAGTACACCCGCATGTGGGTCAACCGTGCCCGCGAACTTGGCTTTACCTGCGACGCAGCCCAGGTTTCACAGCCTGACGCCCGCAAGGTTGACTGGAACGACCTGCATCAACGCTGGGCATTTATCGACGATGACAAAGCCCGTGCTGATCGCATCGAAAAGGATTTGAAAGAAGCCCGTCACCAGGGCGCTCTACTCATTGCCGACAGTGCCAGCGACAAGGCGATGCTCATGTATCAGTGGCGGGAGCGGGAGGAGTTTCACTTCTGTTTCGACTCCCGCTTGTACTGGTGGAAATTGGACCTCGCGAAATACAACAGCGCCAAGCAGGCCCTGGAAAAAAGCGATGACAAGGAAGCCCAAGTACTGAGCGAAAAACAGCTTCGAGAAAAGGCACTGAGCGTCGCTGGTTGCGTCGTCGAAATTGCCAACTGCTACCCCAAAGCCCTCTATTTCCAGCGCAACGAGATTACCGACGAGTCTTGGTACTTCTTCCGCGTCGACTTCCCGCACGACGGCGGCTCAGTGAAAAACACTTTCACGGGTGGTCAGGTCGCCGCCGCCAGCGAATTCAAAAAAAGACTTCTCGGCATGGGTGCCGGAGCCGTGTTCACCGGTAGTGGGCAGCAATTGGACAAACTCATGAAAGACCAGCTTTTTGGCATCAAGACCGTTCAGACCATCGACTACGTGGGCTACAGCAAGGAATACCACTGCTACGTGTTCAACGACGTCGCCATCCGCGAAGGCCAGGTGATCCACATCAACGAAGAAGAGTTTTTTGAGATGGGCAAGTTGAAGCTCAAGACCCTGCAAAAGGGTGTGAAGATCGATCTGGAAAAGGATGGCAAAAAATACGATGACCACTGGCTAGGGCTTCTGTGGCAGTGCTTTGGTGCCCAGGGCATCGTGGCGTTGACCTTCTGGTTTGGCTCGCTGTTCGCCGAACAGATCCGCAGCCGGTATCAGTCGTTTCCTTTCCTTGAGGCCACAGGTGAGGCCGGCGCCGGCAAGACCACTTTGCTCACACTGCTGTGGAAACTCGCGGGCCGCGACGGATACGAAGGGTTCGACCCGTCCAAATCCACCAAGGCCGGCCGCAGCCGCTTGATGGGCCAAGTATCCGGCATGCCCATCGTACTGCTGGAATCAGACCGCAGCGGCGACGACAAGGCCCACGCCAAAACCTTCGAATGGGACGAACTGAAGGATTACTACGGCGGCGGCACCCTGGCGACCAAGGGGGTGAAAACCGCCGGTAACGAAACCTACGAACCACCGTTTCGCGGCACCATCGCCATCAGCCAGAACGCCCCTGTGGTGGCGTCAGAGGCGATCATGACCCGGATCGTCAAACTGCACTTTGTGCGACCGAACGTCACCGCTGAAAGCCGTGCGGCAGCAGATCGGCTCAATGCACTGGAAGGTTCGAGACTCAGCAACTTTGTATTGCAGGCCGTGCGCAAAGAGTTGGAGGTGATGGAACTGTTCGGCCAGCGGGTTGCGGGCTACGAGGCGAAGTTGCGCAACCTGCATTCCCACTGCTTTGCCTGCGACACCCCATTCAAAGACGAGCACAGCGAATGTCACCATTGCGGCAACAAGCTGCGCGGCTACATCCGGGTGGAGCGGATCAACAAGAACCACGCCCAAATGCTCGCCCTGCTGGATTGCCTGTGCATGGTGGTACCGCTCACCGACGCACAGGTCGAGCATACCCGCTCGCAGATCATCCGCATGGCGATTGAGCGCCAGGCCTCGATCAGTTCCGATCATCCGGTAGTGGCTGAATTCTGGGAAGTTTACGAATACCTGGAAGGCCTGGACGCCGAAGGCCCGGTGGTCAACCACAGCAAGAAAGACCACATCATCGCCATCAACCTCAACGACTTCGTGAAGTGCGCGGCAGAAAACCGGCAAAAAATCGCCGACGTCAGCGAACTGCGCGAGCGCCTGAAGGACTCCCGCTCGCGGAAGCTGCTCGACATCAACAAGGCGACCGACAGCGCGGTACGGGCTCACCAGGCCAGCAAGACCAACGCCGTCGTCACGAAGCAACCCATCGTGAAGTGCTGGCACTTCCAGGCCTGATTCATTAACGGCAATACCTGCCAGGCGCTGCAACGTCTGACACCACCCAAAGGAGAAGCACCATGCACGTACAAGTCATCGCAAGCGGCGGCCAAAACGGCGCAACGAATCGTCACAGACATTTGGAAGAGCTGAGGGAGTGGTTTGGGGAAAGCTCAAAAATCATTCACGCCGAGGCCTATGCGCCTGACGACCTGGTCAAAATTCTGGAAGTTAGCGCGGCAATCGATTTTGAAATTCTGGTGCTGGAGTGCAGCCCCGAACAAATCGTCGCCGTCCTGCTGTGGCAGACAGAAACCGAAGAGGTTGCCGAACTTGAAAATGTGCTTGTGCACCTGGTGCGCAAGCAAAAAACAACTGGCGAAAGCCAGTAAGAAGGTGGTGCCGAGGGGCTGCAACCCCTCGACACCGACCACCCAAAGGAGAAGCACCATGCAAGTGAATCAACCCCAAGGCGGCATCGCAGAGGCTACCACAACCCCGCTTGCTGTCGGCGACACGGTCAGCTACGTCGCAATGAGCGGCGGTGGTCGGGAATATCGCCTCAGCGCTCGTACAGGTGTGATTGAAGGAATTTATGGCAACTTCGCCACACTACGCACTGCCAACGGCCGGAGTGTTACTCAACCCCTGGACAAGCTGACACCCGACGGCCAGCCCAATGCACTGACAAAAATGGTTATGAGGGGCCAGCCATGAGTTCAAGTCCTCGCACCCGCCCGCCGTTAGCCGGTTACCGGCTGGACTTGCCCAGCCGCTGCGACATCTGCGGCAAAGCCCGCTCAAAGGGAAAGCACGAGGCGTGTAGTCGAATACGCCAACAGAGCAAGATGGCGGAATGGGCTGCATTTATGGCAGAGCGTGAAGCAGCCAAGCAGAAAAAACGGTGTCGATACGCGCTTCTATGAGGATAATCATGAACACAGCATTTATCCTGATGGCTCAGTACGATGGCCAAGCGATTATCTCGCTGGAGGTGGTGTGCCGTGACTACTTCACGCACCTGACGCCGGACATGTTCCAGCGCAAGGTGATGAGTGGTCAGATCAAGTTGCCCATCACCCGACTGGAGCCGAGCCAGAAGTCGGCCAAGGGCATCCACCTCACCGACCTGGCCGCGTACCTGGACCTGCAACGCGCGGCAGCAGTTAAAGAGCACAGCCAGATCAACGGGTTAAAACACGTCGTTTGAGCCACTTCTGCGATGCGGCGCCCAGTTGGACGGGCGCCCTCAGAATCTTTTCGTGCCACTCCCAGCCCACATAGCGGTCGCCCCGACCGCGAAGGTGGGTGTAACGCCTCATTGAATTCCAATCCCTGTGGCCGGAAACGCTCGCCACACGCGGAATATCCCAGTCCATTTCGAACAGGCGGCTGACACCTTCATGCCGGAGGTCGTGGAAGTGCAGGTCCGCGATGGTCAAAAACTTGCAGGCTTTCGTCCAGGACGTGGAGATCGACTCAGGGCTGTAGGGGAAGATGTCTTCGCCGGCCTTCGGCATCGTCTGGAGGATGTGCCACGCCTCGTCCGGCAGGTAGCACCAAACATCGTTGCCGATCTTCTGCCCGGGGTTTTTCATGTCGCGCACCAGCACCCGCTGGCCGGCCTCGTCGACGTCTGCCCAGCGAATTCGGGTTATTTCATCGAGCCGGCGCGTGGAGAACAGGGCGAAGCCCACGACCTTCAGCATATTTATGACGGTCGGGCGCCTCACCTGCATGGCCTGGTAGTGCGTCAGCACCCGTCCCAGCTCATCCAATGTCGGTCGGCGGTCACGCTCACGACTTTTCAGGTTGTAGCCCAGCTTGCGTAATACACGCCGCGCACCGCCCATGGCGAGCGGGTCGACTTGGTAGCCCCATGCATCTTTGGCTATCGCCAGCACTGCACCGAGGTGCGCCAGGTCATTGCCAGCGGTTTGTGGCTGAACGCCACCGCCCTCCCCGCTCATTCGCCAAAGTGCATAATCGACCAGGCACTGGGTGTTGATATCCGTATCGGTCAACTTGCCCAGGTAAGTTTCGCTAATCGCATTGAGTGTGGCGCGCTTGGTCTTACCTAGCGGCTTGGCTTTCTCAACTTCGACCAGGTAGCGATCTGTCATGTCTTTGAGCGTGGCGCCCTTGCGGTTTGCGCGCTCAATCGCACCAGGCTCATCCAGCTCTGACCCGCGCTTGCGTGCCCACGCCTGGGCGGCCTGTTTTCGGGCGAAGGTCTGGCTCTCTTGGTAGACTTGCACTCCGTCGCGCTTGATGCGGATCTGTGCCGTGTAGCTCACAGTCCCATCCGCCAGTTTTCTTGCCCTGATAGTCGCCATATTGAAAGTGGTACGCGTCAGTTTTGAAGTGGTACATCGTACCACCGAGCCTTTAAAAACGCCTGAAAACGCCCGAAAACACGCCAAGAACACGTTGAGTAAAATGCTAGATAAACAGACCTTTAGCCCCGTAAACGCAAGGCCCACGCTGTCTCGGCGCTTTAGTGTCGCCCCCATGATGGACTGGACCGACCGCCACTGCCGGTTCTTCCTACGCCTGCTCTCCAAACACGCCCTGCTCTACACCGAGATGGTCACCACCGGCGCTATCCTCCATGGCGACCACGACCGCTTCCTGCGCCACAACGAAGCCGAGCACCCGCTTGCGCTGCAATTAGGCGGCAGTGTTCCGGCTGATCTGGCCGCCTGCGCCCGTATGGCCGAGGCCGCCGGTTACGACGAGGTGAACCTGAACGTCGGTTGCCCCAGCGACCGGGTGCAGAACAACATGATCGGCGCGATCCTCATGGCGCACCCTGCCCTGGTGGCGGATTGTGTGAAGGCCATGCGCGATGCGGTGTCGATCCCGGTGACGGTGAAGCACCGTATCGGTATCAATGGGCGGGACAGTTATGCCCAGTTGTGTGATTTCGTCGGGACTGTGAAGGATGCCGGTTGCACCAGTTTTACCGTGCATGCGCGGATTGCGATTCTGGAGGGGTTGTCGCCCAAGGAGAACCGGGACATTCCGCCGTTGCGTTATGACGTGGCGGCGCAGTTGAAGCGGGATTTTCCGGAGTTGGAGATTAATCTCAACGGTGGGATCAAGACGTTGGAGCAGTGCCAGGCGCATTTGCAGACGTTTGATGGGGTGATGTTGGGGCGAGAGGCTTATCACAATCCGTATTTGCTGGCGGAGGTGGATCAGCAGCTGTTTGGCAGCACCGCGCCTGTGATCACCCGCGCTGAGGCGTTGGCGCAGTTGCGTCCGTATATAGCCGAGCACTTGGCGACAGGTGGCTCGATGCATCACATTACGCGCCATGTTCTGGGGCTGGGGACCGGTTTCCCGGGGGCGCGTAAGTTTCGGCAGTTGTTGTCGGTGGATATTCATAAGGCGAGTGATCCGTTGGCGTTGCTGGATCAGGCGGGGGAATTGTTGGAGGGGCGGTGACGGGTTGGGTGTCAGTGGGGATATTTGGGGCTGACAGGCAGCTTTCGCGAGCAAGCCCACTCCCACAGTTTTGAGCGATGTGTGTCAGGTGAATATCATTGGCTGGGCTGGCGTCATCGCAGGCAAGCCAGCTCCCACAGTTTGACTGATGGGGGTCAGGTGAATATCAGTGGCTGGACTGGCGTCATGCAGGCAAGCCAGCTCCCCACAGTTTGACTGATGGGGGTCAGGTGAATATCAGTGGCTGGGCTGGCGTCAT
>NZ_JBZXEA010000005.1:123229-152498 GCF_058725345.1 Pseudomonas sp. DW-iso17
GACTGATGGGGGTCAGGTGAATATCAGTGGCTGGGCTGGCGTCATCGCAGGCAAGCCAGCTCCCACAGTTTGACTGATGGGGGTCAGGTGAATATCAGTGGCTGGGCTGGCGTCATCGCAGGCAAGTCAGCTCCCACAGTTTGACCGATGGGGGCTAGGTGAATCTCAGTGGCTGGGCTGGCGTCATGCAGGCAAGTTGGCTCCCACAGTTTGATCGGAGGGCATCGAGCAGTTGGGGGGAACCTGTCGGCGATTCTGGCCTCCTAGTTAGCACCACGGCCGGTAATTCAAACGGCTGTTTCCAGGTTATTGCCCTCGCAAACGACCTAACGCATTTGCGCCCTTGAGCGCCTGCCAGCGCTCGGGTAATGTCATCAGACCCACAGGACAGAGCACGCCCATGACTTCCAAGCTGGAACAACTCAAGCAATTCACCACCGTCGTAGCCGATACCGGCGATTTCTCCACGCTCGCCAAGCTCAAGCCGCAAGACGCGACCACCAACCCTTCCCTGCTGCTCAAGGCTGCGTCGATTCCTGGCTATGCCAAGCTGCTGGATGAGTGTGTGCAGGACTGCAACGGCGATGTGGGCCTGGCCAGTGACCGCTTTGCGGTGGCGGTGGGTCAAGAGATTCTCAAAGTCGTGCCGGGCCGTATTTCCACTGAGGTGGATGCGCGTCTGTCGTTCGACGAGGCCGCGATTCTCAAGCGTGCGCACCGTCTGATCGACCTGTACGACAAGGCTGGGGTTGGCCGTGACCGCGTGCTGATCAAGATCGCCTCCACCTGGGAAGGCATCCGTGCCGCCGAGAAGCTGGAAAAAGAAGGCATCCAGACCAACCTGACGCTGCTGTTCTCGTTTGCCCAGGCCGTGGCTTGTGCTGAAGCGGGTGTGTTTTTGATTTCTCCGTTCGTAGGCCGTATCTACGACTGGTACAAGAAGGCCAACGGCAACGACTACACCGGCTCCGAAGACCCGGGCGTGCAGTCGGTGACGCGCATCTACAACTACTACAAGGCTAACGGCTACAAGACCGTGGTGATGGGTGCGAGCTTCCGTAACCTCAGCCAGATCGAAGAGCTGGCCGGGTGTGATCGCCTGACCATCAGCCCGGACCTGCTGGAGAAGCTGGCGGCGGATGAAGGCAAGCTGGAGCGCAAGTTGGCGCCAGGCCATGCCGGTGAGGCCCGTGTGCATATGACTGAAGCGCAGTTCCGTTGGGAGTCCAACGAGGACGCGATGGCGACTGAGAAGCTGGCGGAGGGCATTCGCCAGTTTGCGCGGGACCAGGAGAAGCTGGAGGCGTTGTTGTCGGCCAAGCTGTAAAGGCAGATAGCGGCAAAAAGGGCGGTACCTGTGAGGGTGCCGCCCTTTTTTGTGCGTCGGCGTCACCGCCGCCCTATGTGGGAGCTGGCTTGCCTGCGATAGCGGTGGGCCAGTCAACACTTCATCGACTGACCCTGCGCAATCGCAGGCAAGCCAGCTCCCACATTGGACTGTGTGTGTTTGAGCAGGGAAGCTGTTAGTGCCGCTCGAGTGCGTTGACGAGGTCGTGGAAGGCTTCGCGGTTGGACTCGTTGAGGCCCATCAGGATCTTGTGCGCTTCCAGCACCTTGACCCGTACGATCTCTTCGGACTGGTCCTGGGACGGCAGGTCGGTGAGGCATTCCGGGCACGGGATGGGGCGATCAACGATATTGAACACCTGGTCAAAGCCCATGGACTGCAACAGACGAGTGATGTCTTCATGGGTGGTGACCACGGTCGGCAACAGGCCGACCTTCTGCCGCGACAGAATGGACAACTTGGCCAACAGGCCCAGGGTGGTGCTATCGATGCTGCGCGTTTCGGTCAGGTCGATCACGATCGCCGAGAAGTTCAGCGCGGTGAAGATCCGCTCGATCGTCGCATCCAGGGCCGAACACAAGGTCAGGCGCACTTCACCGACAAATTTCAGGACGAAGGTCCCGTCTTGCTCGGCGAATTGGATTCTTCCGGTACTCATCAAAGATTCCTGCTCAACACCAATAGGGCGATATCATCCGGCATCTCCCCTAGCGTGGCCAATCCAAAAACCTGCCGCAGGCCATCCAGGCTGCCGCCCGCCGACTTGACCTTTTGGGGCAAGGCGGCTTCTTTCTCTTTGAGTGTAGGCTCTGGCAAAAGGTCCAGGATGCCGTCGGACATCAGCGTCAGGCTGAAAGTCGGCGGCAGTTCCAGGATGTGGTCTTCGTAGGTGGCTTCGTTAAACAAGCCTACGGGCAGGCCACGCCCTTCCAGGTAGCGCACACTGTCAGGAGTGTACAAAACAGGCATCGGCAGGTGACCGCCAATGCTGTAGGTCAAAAGACCGGTTTCTTCGTCGATCACGCCGCCGACCATCGTCACGTGCTTGCCCAGCTTGCAGCTGATCAGGCCCCGGTTGATGTGGCCCAGCACCTCGGAGGGGGTGAACTCCGGCAAGGTGCCATTGCGCTTGGACTCGAACAACAGCCGTGTGGTCATGAACTTCAACAACACGGTGACAAAAGCCGAAGACGCGCCGTGGCCGGAAACGTCGGCCAGGTAGAACGCAACGCGGCGCTCATCGACGCGGAAATAGTCGACAAAATCACCCGACAGGTACAACGACGGGATGATCTGGTGGGCAAACTTGAATTCGTCAATCGTCCAGGGGCTCACCGGCAGCATGTTCATCTGCACCTGGCGACCGGCGTTCTGGTCTTCCTGCAGCAGGTTCAGGCTGGCTTCGAGCTCGCGGTTGGCGGTCTCGAGCTTTTCGCGGTAGCGCTGGTTTTCCAAAAGCAGGCGTGCACGGTCCAGGGCGCGGCGCACCGAGTGCTCCAGCACGGCCAGGTCTTCCAGGGGCTTGATCAGGTAATCGGCAGCGCCCAGGCGCAAGGCTTCAACGGCATCGTTCATGACACCGGCACCGGACACGACAATCACCGGCGTTTGCGGGGCAAGGTCGGTCACCTGGCGAATCAGCTCCAGGCCGCCCATCTGGGGCATGCGCAGGTCGCAGATCACAAGGTCGGGCTTGTCGCGCTCGAATACCTGGAGACCCTGTTGGCCATTACTGGCCTGCAGGACGCTGAAGCCACTGTCTTCCAAGTAGGCCGCGAGGCTCGCGCGCACTACTTCGTCGTCATCGATTATCAGCAGCGTGGCACTGGTTTTTTGCATGTGGGCAAACGGCGCCAGAATTAGGTTGGCGTAGGCGGCTCGGCAATGGCCGGGCTCACGTACTGGATTCGCTTTCTAGCCTCTCTGTCCTACAAAGCATTGGGATTTGGCCCATGCACAACGGTAAAGCAGAGGTGCCCTTCTAAGGCGCAGACGGTACTCCCATCCGTGAGGGGTTTCAAGCTCATGCCGATGGTCGCCGGGCGTCTTTACACCGCAAATCACCGGGAGTTATAAGAACCCTCACAACCACAACGCAAAGTAAGGATGGATGCTGTGAGCGAACACGAGCGCGACTACGCCGAAAAACGCGATTTCATCCGCATGCGAATAGATGCCGATGTGTCTTTGATCCATGCCGGGCAGGAGATTGCCGGTACCTGCGTGGACCTCTCCAGTTCCGGCATGCAGGTGCAGGCACCTCGCCAGTTCACGGTGGGTGACCTGCTGACCGTGCGCATCGACTCAGAGCACGCCGCGCTCAGGGGTCTTGAAGCGGATACCGAGGTGGTGTGGACCAAGGCGGTAGGCGATGACCAGAATCTGGGCCTCAAGATTCTGAAAATGCGCTAACGCAACATCCCGCCCCTGCGCAAAGGTGACGCGGAGCGTCACGGGATGCGTTCCCACGCGGAGCGTGGGGAACGATCAGCGCGCACAAAAAAGGCGACCCTATAAAGGTCGCCTTTTTCATTTCAAAACGTCACGGCTTAAAAGTCGTCAACGACCTTGCCGTCCTTGACCTTGAACTCGCGGTTCTGCAGGTAAGCGTTACGAATGAAGGTGTACTTGTCGCCGCT
Organism: Pseudomonas sp. DW-iso17; assembly: GCF_058725345.1. NCBI lineage: Bacteria > Pseudomonadati > Pseudomonadota > Gammaproteobacteria > Pseudomonadales > Pseudomonadaceae > Pseudomonas > Pseudomonas sp. DW-iso17. The sequence goes on from NZ_JBZXEA010000005.1 coordinate 127,217, forward strand.
GATCAGCTTTTCACTGTCGAGCAGGCTGGCGCGCACGTCGACGACGTTGAGGCCGAAGGTGCTGTTACGCCAGCCGATGTCGTTCATGTAGCGGTACGGCTGGGTGTAGCTGTCGACGTATTTGGACGGCGCATCACGCAAGGTGCTTGGGCCCAGCAACGGGATCATCACGTACGGGCCGCTGCCCACGCCCCAGTAGCCGAGGGTTTGGCCGAAGTCTTCATCGCTGCGCTGCAGCCCCATTTTGGTGCCGACGTCGATAAAGCCCAGTACGCCAAACGTGGTGTTGACCAACAAGCGGGCGGTGTCGACGCCTGCATTGTGCGGCTTGAGTTGCAGCACGTTGTTGGCCAGGTTGCCGACATCACCGATGTTGCGGAAGAAGTTGTGAACGCCGTCCTGCACAAATTGTGGGGTGACGAACTGATAGCCCTGGGCGATTGGCTTGAGGGCATAGGTGTCAACGGTGTCGTTGAAGGTGAAGATGGGGCGGTTGACGCTTTCCCACGGGTCATCTTCCGAGGCCGCTTGGGCAGCGAAAGGCGCCAACAGGATGGTGGCACACACCGATAGCTGAGCGAAGTACTGGCTCCAGCGCATAGCTTTTGCTCCTTGAATGGTCTGTCATGGGCGCTATGCCCTGAATAAGGCTGTCAGTATATGACGGAAGTGCCGATTTAGGCAGCTACCTAGAATCGTCTTAGGGAAAATGCACAAAATTCCTACAAATATCGACAGTGTCATCCCCTTGTCATGCCGCCCCGATAGCGTGGCAGCTATTTCAGGGACGTTCAGATGCCACACGCCGAGATTGCCGTCGCCGCCGCCCCCTCATTGACCGCCGTGTTATTTGGCCTGAGTGGCTGCCTGGTGGATTTTGGTTCCCTGGCGCGCACCGACTCACCTTGCGCCGACGCCGAGGCCACGCCAGGCGCGTTGAAAATCCTGCGCAGTCTCAAAGAACAAGGCGTGCCCTGCGCCTGGCTGGACGAACTGCCTCCCGCCGTGACCACGCCACTCTGCGCCGGCCTGCCTGGCTGGCTCAAGGCGGCCTCGCCCTCCTCCATTCGCTGGCCCGCGCCCCACGCTTGCTGGCAAGCCCTGATGGAGTTGAACATCGAACGCCTGGAAGGCTGCGTACTGGTCAGCGGCGAGCCGCGCCTGCTGCAATCGGGCCTGAACGCCGGTTTGTGGACCATCGGCCTGGCCTCCTGCGGTTCGCTCTGCGGCCTGTCGCCCCAGCAATGGCAGGCGCTGACCGAGCAGCAACGCGAACACAAGCGCGGCAAGGCCACGGTGGCGCTCTATGGCCTGGGTGTGCATTCGGTGATCGACCACCTCGGCGAACTCGGCACCTGCCTGGCCGACATCCGCCTGCGCCAGCTCAAGGGCGAGAAGCCCTGATCGAGATCATGCACAGTTGGCCGCAGTGGATTAATCTACAGGTCAGCCCGTAGACCTTTCACGGCGTGCCGCGGTCTATGCCAGTGCCTATCGATAAAAGGAAAGAACGTCATGCCTGATCGCGAGAAGTTACAACAGCAGGCCGATATTGTGCGTGAGCAACTGGAGAACCATCCCGAGTTGCCCGCCGAGAAACGTCAAGCATTGGAAGAGTTGATCGCCAAATTCGAAGTCCAGTTGGAAATGGAACCGGCCACCCAGACGCCCAGCATCGCTGACGATGTGAACCGGGCAGTGGAAGGTTTTGAACTGGACCATCCAGGCATTGCCGGGACGTTGCGCAATATCGTGCTGACCCTTGGCAATATCGGCATCTAACCCGAGCCCAAGCCAAACACAAAACCAAATGTGGGAGCTGGCTTGCCTGCGATAGCGGTGTATCAGTCACTTGATGAATGACTGAAAGATCGCAATCGCAGGCAAGCCAGCTCCCACAGTTTTTTGTATGAAGGCTTACTGACGCGCCAGGCGCACGTTCAGGAACTGGGTGTTCTCAGTGCTGCGATACGGGTTGATATCCAACCCACCCCGGCGCACATAGCGTGCATACACGGTCAACTTCTCCGGCTTGAGCAAGCGCTGCAAGTCCAGGAAGATCCGCTCCACACACTGCTCATGAAAGTCCGAGTGCTGGCGAAAGCTGACGATATATTCCAGCAGGCTGGCGTGATCCAGCGCCGCACCACGGTATTCCACCACCACACTGCCCCAGTCAGGCTGGCTGGTCACCGGGCAGTTGGATTTGAGCAGGTGGCTGTGCACGCTCTCCTCCACCACGCGCGAATCATCGCAACGCAGCAGTTCCGGGCGCGGGTGTTCGTAGCTGCTGACGTTGATATCCAGGCCGTCAATGCACACGCCCGGCAACGCCATCACGCCTTCTGCCTCGATGTCGGCCAGGCTGCGAATGCGCACGTTCACGGGCTTGCCGGCCGCAGCGCTGAGGTCGGTGCGCAAGGTGGTTTCAAGGCTTTGCGTATCGGCAAACGCGGTCTGGTTCAGCGAGTTGAGGTACAGCTTGAACGACTTGGACTCGATGATGTTTGGCGAGTCGGCCGGAATGCTGAATTCACCGATGGCTACCACCGGCTTGCCCGAGGGCAACAGCCAGGACAGTTCGAAGCAGTTCCAGAAATCCACGCCCTTGTACGGCAGGGTCTCGGCGCTCAGGCCCAGCTCGGCCCACTTGGCGGCGCGTGGAATCGGGAACAACAACGAAGGCGTGTAGGTGCTGATGTATTCACTGGACTTGCCCAGCGGCGAATGTTCGGCTGCGGGATGCATGGCGGAAACCTGGCTAAATAAACCGCGCCAGTCTACCAGCCTTTGCTCCCGCCCTTAACAAACGCCTCACTCAACGGTCAGTTTGCCGACCATGCCCGCCTGGTAATGCCCAGGCAGGTTGCAGGCGAACTCAAGGCCTGTGGCCTGCTTGAACGTCCAGGTCAGTTCGGCCGTCTTGCCCGGCTCCACCAACACACTGTTGGGATCGTCGTGCTTCATGCCGCCCATGTCGCCGTGGCCCATGGCGCTGTGATCCATCTTGCCCATGCCGGTGGCGGTGAGCATGCCACTGGCTTGCATCTGCAACATCTCTTTCTGGTGGGCGGCATGCATGGCCGCGTCACCCAGGTTGAACTCATGCAGCAACTGGCCTTTGTTGACCAGCACGAAGCGCACGGTTTCACCGGCCTTGACGTCCAGGGATTTGGGCTCAAAGGCAATGTCCCGCAGCGTGACTTCAACGGTGCGCGTGGCTTTATCCGCCGGGGCCGGCTGGCCGAACGCGTAGGTGTGAGTCGCATCCGCCAGTGCATTGAAACTCAACGCCAACAGGCAGCCCGCCAATAACTGGGGTGTACGCAACGCCATCTTTAACTCTCCAAAATAGGTATCCAGCTTGGGCAACACTTTAAGATGGCCTCGCTGCCAGCCAGCTGACTGCTAGATTACAACTTTGTCAGCTTGCGCCCATACCCCGGAGCCCAGGGTATAAAGGCCGGCGTCCACCTTGACCAAGAGCCCTACATGAAACTGCTGATCGTCGAAGACCAACCCAAAACCGGTCATTACCTGCGTCAGGGCCTGGCCGAAGCGGGCTTTACCACCGAACTGGTGGCCGACGGCACCAGTGGCCAGCACTTGGCGCTAACGGGCGACTATGACTTGTTGATCCTCGATGTGATGCTGCCCGGCCGCGATGGCTGGCAAATCCTGCAGGCGGTGCGCAGTGCCGGCCTGGACATCCCGGTGCTGTTCCTCACCGCTCGCGATGCGGTGGAAGACCGCGTACATGGCCTGGAGCTGGGCGCCGACGATTACCTGGTCAAACCCTTCGCGTTTTCCGAACTGCTGGCGCGGGTGCGCACCTTATTGCGCCGTGGCAGCAGCACGCCGCAGGAGACCACGCTGCAACTGGCCGACCTGAGCCTGGACTTGATCCGCCGGCGCGTCGAGCGCAGCGGCCAGCGCATCGACCTCACCGCCAAGGAGTTCGCCTTGCTGGAGCTGCTGCTACGCCGCCAGGGCGAAGTGCTGCCCAAGACGCTGATCGCCTCCCAGGTGTGGGACATGAATTTCGACAGCGACACCAACATCATCGAAGTCGCCATTCGCCGCCTGCGCCTGAAAGTCGACGACAATTTCCCCAATAAGCTGATCCACACCGTGCGCGGCATGGGTTACGTGTTGGAGGAACGGTTCACGTGATCAAGCGCCTGTCCCTGACCAGCCGCCTGGCGCTGCTGTTTGCCGCCTGCACGGCGGTGGTCTCGTTGATCGCCGGGGTGTTGTTCAACCGGGCCAGCGAGGCGCACTTCATGGAGCTGGACCAGCAACAGCTCGAAAGTAAACTGGTGGCCCTGCGCAGCACCTTGCAGGGTGTCGCCTCACCGGAAGACCTCGCCCGGCGAACCCCTCAACTGCGCGCCGAACTCGATCACCAGCCCGACCTCGCCTTGCGCATCACCGGAGCTGGGCAACGTTGGCTGGACGGCGCGCCACACCTTCCCTTGCCCCAAGCACCCGGCCTGCACAGCCTGCAATACGCAGGCACCGACTACCGCGTATTCATCGCGCCCTTGACGCCCAGCCAACTGGATTCGCCACAACTGACCCTGATCCTCGACATCACCCACCACCAGCACTTTCTGCAACGCATGCAACGCTTGATCTGGCTGACCGTCGGCCTCTCGGCCCTGGCCACTGCCCTGCTCGGCGCCTGGGCTGCGCGCAGTGGCTTGCGACCGCTGCGGCGCATGGGCGAAGTGGCCGCCAGTGTCTCCGCCCACTCCCTCACGCAACGCTTACCCCAAGAACAAATGCCGGTGGAGCTCGCGGAACTGGCCCAAGCCGTCAACGCCATGCTGGCGCGCCTGGATGACGCGTTCCAACGCCTGTCTGCCTTCAGCGCAGATATCGCCCACGAACTGCGCACACCGCTGTCCAACCTGCTGACACAGACCCAAGTCATCCTCACCCAACCGCGCCCGCTGGAGGATTACCGCGAGGCGCTGCACAGCAATCTGGAAGAGCTGCAATGGATGGCGCAACTGGTCAACGACATGCTGTACCTGGCCAAAGCTGACCACGGCTTGCTGATGCCCAGCCGAGAAGCTCTGGATTTGGGCGATGAGGTCGACGCACTGTTGGAGTTCTTTACCCTGCTAGCGGAGGACGCACAGGTGACGCTGGTGCGCGAAGGCACCGCCCAGACGATGGGCGATCGCGGTATGTTGCGCCGGGCCTTGTCGAATCTGCTGGATAACGCGCTGCGGTTTACCCCACCGGGCGGTGAAGTGCGGGTGCGGATCGAGAGTGGCGTGACACTGACGGTTGAGAACAACGGGGAAGGTATTCCTGCGCCGTTATTGCCGCGGCTGTTTGACCGGTTCTACCGAGCCGATCCGTCGAGGCGTGCAGGTAGCAGTGAACATGCAGGCCTGGGGTTGGCGATTACCCAGTCGATTGTGCGGGCGCATGGCGGGAGGATTTATTGTGAGTCGCAGGCGGGCTGGACAAGGTTTGTGATTGAGTTGCCCAAGGGGAATTGATGCAAGCTGGGCGGGCCCTATCGCAGGCAAGCCAGCTCCCACAATTTGAGCTGTGAATACAGTCACAATGTGGGAGCTGGCTTGCCTGCGATAGCGGTCCTAAAGGTTACGAATACCTGAGCGCATGCGCCGGCTCAATCTTCGCCGCCCGATACGCCGGGTAGATCGTCGCCAAGAAGCTCAACACAAACCCCGCCGAGCAGATCAGCAACACATCCCCACCTTGCAGCTCCGAAGGCAGGTTACTGACAAAGTACACATCCGAGCTGAAGATATGCTGCCCGCTCACCCGCTCCAGCCAGCCCACCAGCTCACTCACGTTCAGCGCCGCAATCACCCCCAGCACGCCGCCGATCAAGGTGCCGACCACGCCAATCACGGTGCCCTGCACCATGAAGATCGCCATGATCTGCCGAGGTGTGGCGCCGATGGTACGCAGGATCGCGATATCCGCGCCCTTGTCGTTCACCACCATGATCAAGGTGGCGATGATGTTGAACGCGGCCACGGCGACGATCATCAGCAGCAGCAGGCCGATCATGGTCTTTTCCATTTTCATCGCGCTGAACAGGCTGCCCTGGGTGTGGGTCCAGTCATCCGGTTTGTAAGCCGCGCCCAGGCTGGCGGCGATATCTGCCGAGACTTTGGGCGCTGCGTACAAGTCCTTTACCGCCAGGCGCACGCTTTGCACCTGGTTGGGCTGCCAATGCTGGATTTCAGCGGCGTCGGCCATGTGGATCAGGGCCATGGAGCCATCCAGTTCGGCGCCGACCTTGAAGATGCCCACCACATTCAGGCGCTGCATGCGCGGGGTGATACCGCCCGGGGCGCTGCTGAGCTCCGGCACGATCAGGGTCAGCTTGTCGCCCACGTTCAGGCGAAAACGCCGCGCAGTGATATCACCGACCACCACACCGAACTCGCCGGGTTTGAGGTCGTCGAGTTTGCCGCGCACGATGTGCTGGGCCACGATCGACACCTTGCCTTCCTGGGCCGGGTCGACGCCACTGATCTCGATGGGCTGCATCGCGCCCTTATAGGAAAACATGCCATCCATCTGGGTGAAGGGCACAGCGGCGGTGACTTGCGGATTCTTCATCGCGGCGGCGGCCACCGGCTGCCAATCATCAATCGGCTTTACGCCGACGATGGTGGCGTGGGGCACCATGCCGAGGATGCGCGAGCTCATTTCACGCTGAAAGCCGTTCATTACCGAAAGCACCACGATCATCGCCAATACGCCCAGGGCGAGGCCGATCATCGAGGTCATCGAGATAAACGAGACAAAACGGTTGCGGCGCTTGGCGCGGGTATAGCGCGTGCCGATAAAAATCGATAACGGTCTGAACATTCGCGGGCACCGTTGGAAAAATGAAAAAGCCCGACCTCAAAAAACCGGGCTTGCAACAGGTCAGATAGCGACCAGATGACCTTCCTGCAAATGCAGTACGCGGTCCATCTGCCGGGCCATGCTCATGTCATGGGTCACCACCAGGAACGCGGTGCGCATCTGGGTGCTCAGTTCCAGCATCAAGTCCTTGATGCCCTGGGCGGTGTGGGAGTCGAGGTTGCCGGTCGGCTCGTCGAGCATCACCAGGCCCGGGTTGTTCACCAGGGCACGGGCAATCGCCACGCGCTGGCGCTCACCACCGGACAACTCCGCCGGCTTGTGCTCCAGGCGGTGGCCCAGGCCGACGCGTTCGAGCAAGGCCGTGGCACGCTGACGCGCTTCAGGAATCGCGGTCTTGCCGATCAACAGCGGCATGCACACGTTTTCCAGGGCGGTGAATTCCGGCAGCAAGTGGTGGAACTGGTACACAAAGCCCAACGAGCGGTTACGCAGTTGGCCGCGGGCCTTTTCATTCAACGCCGACAGTTCTTCGCCAGCCAGCCATACGCTGCCCTGGGACGGCGTATCGAGGCCGCCCAACAGGTTGAGCAAGGTGCTCTTGCCGGAACCGGAACTGCCGACGATCGCCACACGCTCGCCAGGGTGCAGTTCAAGCTGCAGGTTGGACAGCACCACCACCGACTCCGGGCCTTCCTCGTAGGATTTGCCCAGGTTGCGGCAGCTCAGGATTGCTTTTTCACTCATGCCCGATTCACTCATAACGTAATGCCTGTGCTGGCTGGGTACGTGCCGCGCGCCAGGCTGGATACAGGGTGGCAAGGAAGCTCAGGACCAACGCAGCGCCGCCCACCATCAGCACGTCCTGGGTTTGCACCTGGGACGGCAAGTAATCGATGAAGTAGACGTCGGCGTTGAGAAACTTGTGGCCGATCACTTTTTCAAGCAGGGCAATGGCAGCGCTGACGTTCAGCGCGGCCAGAATGCCCACCGCCGTGCCGATCAAGGTGCCGACTACGCCGATGACGGTGCCCTGCACCATGAAGATCGCCATGATCTGCCCCGGCGTGGCGCCCAACGTACGCAGAATGGCGATGTCGCCCTTCTTGTCGTTCACCACCATCACCAGCGTGGAGATAATGTTGAAAGCCGCCACGGCGACGATCAGCAACAACAACAGGCCGATCATGGCTTTTTCCATGCGGATGGCCTGATACAGGTTGCCGTGGGTGCGGGTCCAGTCGCGAGCGTAGTACTCGGTCTCACCCAGGTGCTGGGCAATTTCCCAGGCGCCGCGCGGCGCATCGAACAGGTCGTTGAATTTCAGGCGCAGGCCCTGCACCTGGTCGGGCTGCCAGCGATGCAGGCGGGCCAGGTCGGTGAGATTGGTCAGGCCGATGTAACCGTCGATCTCGCCAGCGCCGACGTGGAAGGTGCCCACCACGGTAAAGCGCTTCATGCGCGGGAACATGCCGGCCGGGGTCACGGTGACTTCCGGGGCGACGAAGGTCAGCTTGTCGCCAACCCCCACGCCCAGCTTGGCCGCGGCCTTGTCACCGATGACGATGCCAAAGCTGCCCGGCGCCAGCGCGTCGAGCTTACCTTGCAGCATGAACTTGTCGATGATCGAGACGTTGCGCTCCTGGGCCGGGTCGATGCCGTTGAGCAGGATCTTCTGCACCTTGCCGTCGTTGGTCAGCAACCCCTGCATCTGGGTAAACGGCGCTACCGCCACCACCTTGGGGTTCTGCTGGACCTTGGCGGCCAGGCTTTGCCAGTCATTGATCGGCGCATCGCCTTCAATGGTCGCGTGGGGCACCATGCCCAGCACGCGGGTGCGCATCTCATGATCGAAGCCGTTCATCACCGACAGCACCACGATCATCACGACCACGCCCAGGGCGAGACCGATCATCGAGGTCAAGGAAATGAACGACACAAAATGATTGCGACGCTTTGCACGGGTATAACGCGTGCCGATAAATACGAAGAGAGGTCTGAACATGTCGGGGCTTGTTCGGAGGAAAAGAAGACGTCCCGGTGGCGGGGTCTGGTCAGCAGCTTTACACTCAGACCATTACCGTTACCTGGGGTTCGCCATGTCGACATTAGATGAAGAAGAGCGCCGCGAATACTACCGTATCGATGACATGATCGCACTTCAAATCAAACCCCTGTCTGGCCCCGACGCGGCGAGCAAGGAAGTGTTGCTGGATGATTCGCCGCTGTTCAATCTGCTCAGCGAACTGCACTTGAGCGAATTTGAAGCCCAGCACCTGCTGCGCCAGATCAACGAGAAAGACCGCAGCCTGGCGGCGTTCCTCAAAGTGCAGAACAAACGCCTGGACCTGCTCAGCCAGGTCATGGCCCGCGGGTTGCTGAACGAGGTGGGCGCGCCGCAACCGGTGATCCTCTCCGAAGGCGGCATCGACTTCCAGCACCCCACGCCGCTGGCTCCCGACACTCACCTGGCGGTCAAGCTGGTGCTGATGCCCCAGGCGCTCGGCCTGCTGCTGCGCGCGCGGGTGACCCATTGCGACCCCAAGGGCGACGGCTTTGATGTGGGCACGGAATTCGAGTCCATGACCGATGCCCAACGCCAACTGCTGGCGCGCTATATCCTGCAGAAACAGGCCCAGGAACGCCGCCTGGCGCGAGAACAAAGCGAAGACCTCTGAATACGTATTCACGACGCCAGCCATCCTGGCGCAAAGGAGCAACTGTGACCCTGATTTACGGCCACCGCGGTGCCAAAGGCGAAGCACCGGAAAACACCCTGACCAGCTTTCAGGAGTGCCTCAAGCACGGCGTACGCCGCTGCGAGCTGGACTTGCACCTGTCCATGGACGGCGAGTTGATGGTCATCCACGACCCGACCCTCAAGCGCACCACCGACCGACGCGGCAAGGTCGTCGAGTACTCGGCGGCTGACCTGGTGAAGATGGACGCACGCAAAGGCGGCCCAGGCTGGGTAAGCCCCTGCCCGATTCCACGTCTGGAGGAGCTGTTCGAACAGTGCGACTTCGATCACTGGCAACTGGAAGTCAAAAGCGCCTCGCGTACCCGTGCCGCCACCACTGTGCTGGCGATTCGCGAAATGGCTGTGCGCTTTGGCTTGATGGACAAGGTCACGGTGACGTCAAGCTCGCGGGAAGTGCTCAAGGCCGCCGTGGAACTCACCCCGGACCTGTCACGCGGCCTGGTCGCTGAATACGCCTGGCTCGACCCGCTGAAAGTCGCGCAGAACTACGGCTGTGAGTATTTGGCATTGAACTGGACGCTGTGCACCCCCGAGCGGCTGGAAAAAGCCCAGCGCCAGGGCTTGCATGTGTCCGTGTGGACAGTCAACGAACCTGCGCTGATGCGCAGGCTCGCCGACTTCGGCGTAGATAGCCTGATTACAGACTTTCCCGGTTTGGCCACTGCCACCCTCGAGAATTACTGAAATCGGTCTCCCCGGCCGGCTCAGGCCACCGGCCGGAGCCGCTCAAAAAAGCCGGTTGAGACCGTCGTAGGCCGCTACCCGATAGGCTTCGGCCATGGTCGGGTAGTTGAAGGTGGTGTTGACGAAATACTTGAGGGTATTTTGCTCACCTGGCTGGTTCATGATCGCCTGGCCGATGTGCACGATCTCCGAGGCCTGGTAGCCGAAGCAATGCACGCCGAGTACTTCCAGGGTTTCGCGGTGGAACAGGATTTTCAGCATGCCTTGCGGCTCACCGGCAATCTGCGCACGCGCCATGCTCTTGAAGAACGCCTTGCCCACTTCGTAAGGCACCTTGGCCTTGGTCAGTTCGTGCTCATTCTTGCCGATCGAGCTGATCTCGGGAATCGTGTAGATCCCGGTCGGCACGTCGTTCACGTAGCGCCAGCTGCCGTTGTCGACAATGCTGCCAGCGGCCGAGCGGCCCTGGTCATGGGCAGCACTGGCCAGGCTTGGCCAGCCGATCACGTCACCGGCGCCGTAGATGTTCGGCACGCAGGTGCGGTAGTTCTCATCCACTTCGATCTGGCCACGGCTGTTGACCTTGACCCCGATGTTTTCCATGCCCAGCTTGTCGGTGTTGCCGGTACGGCCGTTGCACCACAGCAAGGCGTCGGCCTTGATCTTCTTGCCGGACTTGAGGTGCAGGATCACCCCGTTGTCCAGGCCTTCGACCCGCTCGTACTCTTCGTTATGGCGCACGGTGATGTTGTTGTTGCTGAAGTGGTAGCTCAACGCCTGGGAGATTTCCGAGTCGAGGAAGCTGAGCAACTGGTCGCGGTTGTCCACCAGCTCGACCAGTACCCCCAGGCCACTGAAGATCGAGGCGTATTCACAGCCGATCACGCCGGCGCCGTAGATGATCAGTTTGCGCGGGGTATGGCCCAGGCTCAGGATGGTGTCGCTATCGTAGATACGCGGGTGGTGGAAATCGATGTCCGCCGGGCGATACGGGCGCGAACCGGTGGCGATGATGATGTGCTTGGCCACCAGCTTCTCGACCACACCATTGGCGCAGACCACTTCGACGGTTTGCTCATCGGCAAAACTGCCGGTGCCGAAGAACAGGTCGACGCGGTTACGGGCGTAGTAGCCGGTACGCGAGGCGACTTGCTTGGAGATGACTTTTTCAGCGCTTTTCAGTACGTCCGGGAAGGAGAACCAGCGCGGCTCACCAATGGCCCGAAACATCGGATTGGTATTGAACTGCATGATCTGCCGTACCGAGTGACGCAATGCCTTGGACGGGATGGTACCCAGGTGGGTGCAGTTACCGCCGACCTGGCGACGGCTATCGACCATCGCCACCTTGCGCCCTGCTTTGGCAGCGTTCATCGCCGCACCTTCTCCAGCTGGGCCGGAACCCAGTACCACCACGTCGTAGTTGTAGACAGCCATGCGTACTCCTCAGAACAGGCCAGGCGTACGGTTGGACGCCGGGCTAAATCATGCCGCGGCCAGCGTGCATGAAGGACAATTTGGCTCAAGTGTGTGAACCGGGGCACAGTCTATAGAAGGCCGAGCGCCGCGAACATTAACCCTTGGTCGCGTCGTAGGCCAGTGTTGCCATACTACAGGACGCAAACCAGCGCCGAATTCAGGATGAGCCATTATGCGACAACTATTTTTCTGTTTGATGCTGATGGTGTCGCTCACGGCGTACGCCAACGATGCACAGCGGCTCAAGCAGGCAAGCTTCCCCGCAAAGGTTGCGGGGCTGGCCCTGAAAAACCAGGCGGTGTTCAACTATCTCTGGGCGGATGTGTATGCCGCGGCGCTGTATGCACCCGCTGACCTGCCGGCAAAGCAGGCTTGGGACCAGCAGAAGGCTGTGCGCCTGGCGCTGTATTACTTTCGCGACATTGATCGCGATGATGTGATCAAGGCGGCCACCGTCACCTTGGAGCGCCAGCAAGCCAATGCCGGGTTGAACCCAGAGATAGCCAGGCTACACGCGCGCTTTCGGGATATTCGCAGCGGTGATCGCTATGCCCTGGATTTTCGTCCGGGGCGCGGGTTGAATCTGGAGATTAATGGGCAGGTGGTGTTCAGCAGCCCAGATGCTGAGTTAGCGAAGGCCTACCTGGGTATCTGGCTGGCGCCCAAAGGGCTGTCGGACAGTTTGCGCAACACGCTACTCAAGTGATGGAGGTGTTGACCTTTCCATCGTCATCGCGGGCAAGCCCGCTCCCACAGGTGAATGCAGTTCAACTGTGGGAGCGGGCTTGCCTGCGATAAGGCCCTCCCAGACACCACAAAACCCACAGGCATAAAAAAGCCCCGAACCAGTCGGGGCTTTTTCATTCAGCGCAAAGGCTTAGCGCGGAAACGCAGGCGGGTTGACCCCAGCCATGTCTTCCATCACGCGAACCACCTGGCAGCTGTAGCCGAACTCGTTGTCGTACCACACGTAAAGCACAACACGGTTGTCCTGGGTGATGGTCGCTTCGGCGTCCACCACACCGGCGTGGCGCGAGCCAACGAAGTCGGTGGAGACCACTTCCTGGGAATTGACGAAGTCGATCTGCTTATGCAGGTCGGAGTGCAGCGCCATGTAGCGCAGGTACTCGTTCATCTCTTCACGGGTGGCGGCTTTCTCAAGGTTGAGGTTGAGAATGGCCATCGACACGTTCGGCGTCGGTACGCGGATCGCGTTACCGGTCAGCTTGCCGGCCAATTCAGGCAGGGCCTTGGCAGCAGCGGTGGCAGCACCGGTCTCGGTGATCACCATGTTCAACGCGGCGCTACGGCCACGGCGATCGCCCTTGTGGAAGTTGTCGATCAGGTTCTGGTCGTTGGTGTACGAGTGAACGGTTTCAACGTGGCCGTTAACGATGCCGAACTTGTCATTCACCGCCTTGAGCACCGGCACGATGGCGTTGGTGGTGCAGGACGCGGCGGACACGATCTTGTCGTCAGCGGTGATTTCAGCGTGGTTGATGCCGTGCACGATGTTCTTGAGCTTGCCTTTGCCAGGCGCGGTCAGCACAACGCGGTCAACACCCGGGCAAGCCAGGTGCTGGCCCAGGCCCTCGGCATCACGCCATACACCGGTGTTGTCCACCAGCAGGGCGTTCTGGATGCCGTACTGGGTGTAATCCACCTCGGTCGGGTTCTTCGCGTAGATCACCTGGATCAGGTTACCGTTGGCGGTGATGGTGTTGTTTTCTTCGTCAATGGTGATGGTGCCGTTGAACGAGCCGTGTACCGAGTCGCGACGCAGCAGGCTGGCGCGCTTGGTCAGGTCGTTCTCGGCGCCTTTGCGCACCACGATGGCACGCAGGCGCAGGCCGTCGCCGCCACCGGTTTTCTCGATCAGGATGCGCGCCAGCAGGCGGCCGATACGGCCAAAGCCGTACAGCACCACGTCGGTGCCTTTACGGGCGGCAGCGTTTTGCTGGCCAACCACATCGGCCATTTCTTCACGCACGAACTGCTCGGCGGTGCGGCCAGCGCCTTCTTTGCGGAATTTGTAGGCCAACTTGCCCAGGTCTACCGAAGCCGCGCCGAGCTTGAGCTCGCTCATGGCTTTGAGCAGCGGGAATGTTTCGTGGACGGAGAGTTCGCTGTCGTCGGCGGAGCGATGGCGCGCAAAGCGGTGAGCTTTGAGAATCGCGATGACAGACTGGTTGATCAGGCTGCGGCCATAGATCGAGCTCACCACATTGTTATTGCGGTACAGCTGACCGATAAGCGGAATCATCGCTTCAGCGAGTGCTTCACGGTCGATCCATTCACCAAGACACTGGTCGGGCTTCTGAGTCACGGGAACCTTCCACATGTAGGGGCAGAAAAAAGGGGCTACATTATGTCGCCCGACTGAGCGTTGAGCAATGCGCGAAGGGCAACAAAAAGCCCTTGCAAAAAAATACCACCGCGCTACAGCCCAGGAAACACGCGGGTTCCAGAAGGCCACTAGTTTGGCGACCAGGCCGACTTGTCCGTAACCCTCCTAAACATTCGCGCATTTTGGCACTACATATTGAGTCAAAACCCGCCATTGTTTGTCTTAGCCACTACATTTCCTACAAACCGTAATAGGCACAGTCAGCAACTGACAGGCGGCACCTGGGGCCGTTACAATTACCGACTTTGTCGCAACGCTTGGAGCTCAACCTTCCGTGCCCGTTCTGCGTCTACCGCTACTCCCTGCCGCGGCAGGTAAACAGCACTGGGGCAACCTGCCCGGTGCCGCCCTGAGCCTGGCCATTGCCGAGGCTGCCAGCGCAGCCAAGCGCTTTACCCTGCTGCTCACCGCCGACAGCCAAAGTGCCGAACGGTTGGAGCAGGAGCTGAGCTTCTTCGCCCCGGATTTGCCGGTGCTGCATTTTCCCGACTGGGAAACCCTGCCCTACGACCTGTTCTCGCCGCACCAGGACATCATCTCCCAGCGCATCGCCAGCCTTTACCGCTTGCCGGAACTGGCCCACGGCGTGCTGGTGGTGCCGATCACCACCGCCCTGCACCGCCTGGCGCCGACCAAGTTCCTGCTCGGCAGCAGCCTGGTGCTGGACGTGGGCCAGAAGCTCGACGTCGAGCAGATGCGCACGCGCCTGGAAGCCAGCGGCTACCGCTGCGTCGACACGGTGTACGAGCACGGTGAGTTTGCGGTGCGCGGCGCCTTGATCGACCTGTTCCCGATGGGCAGCAAGTTGCCGTACCGCATCGACCTGTTCGATGACGAAATCGAGACGCTGCGCACCTTCGACCCGGAGAACCAGCGTTCTATCGACAAGGTCGACTCGATCAAGCTGCTGCCGGCGCGGGAGTTTCCGCTGCAAAAAGACGCGGTAACACGCTTCAAGGCGCGCTTTCGTGAGCGCTTCGATGTGGATTTCCGTCGCTGCCCGATCTTCCAGGACTTGAGCAGCGGGATTACACCTGCCGGTATCGAGTACTACCTGCCGTTGTTCTTCGACGAGACCTCTACCCTCTTCGACTACCTGCCCCAGGACACCCAGGTGTTCTCGCTGCCGGGTATCGAACAGGCGGCGGAAAACTTCTGGAACGATGTGCGCAACCGCTACGAAGAACGTCGCGTCGATCCATCCCGGCCTTTATTGCCGCCCGCTGAACTGTTCCTGCCAGTTGAAGACTGCTTCGCGCGCCTGAAAAACTGGCCGCGTGTAGTAGCCAGCCAGCAGGACGTGGACGCCGGCAGTGGCCGGGAGCGTTTCCCGGCGAGCGCGTTGCCCGATTTGGCGATCCAGGCCAAAGCCACGCAACCGCTGGAGGCGCTGTCGAACTTCCTCGGCGACTTCCCGGGCCGCGTGCTGTTTACCGCCGAATCCGCCGGGCGTCGCGAAGTGCTGCTAGAGCTGTTGGAACGCCTGAAGTTGCGGCCGAAAACCGTCGACAGCTGGCCTGACTTTGTCGCCAGCAAAGAGCGCCTGGCGATCACCATCGCGCCGCTGGACGAAGGGCTGCGGTTGGATGACCCGGCGCTGGCCTTGATCGCCGAAAGCCCGCTGTTCGGCCAGCGCGTGATGCAACGCCGTCGCCGGGAAAAACGCGCCGATGCCAACAACGACGCGGTGATCAAGAACCTCACCGAGCTGCGCGAAGGCGCGCCGGTGGTGCATATCGACCATGGCGTGGGCCGCTACCTGGGCCTGCAGACCCTGGAGATCGACAACCAGGCCGCCGAATTCCTCACCCTGGAATACGCCGAGGGCGCCAAGCTCTACGTGCCGGTGGCCAACCTGCACCTGATCGCCCGCTACACCGGCAGCGACGACGCCTTGGCGCCGTTGCATCGATTGGGCTCCGAGACCTGGCAGAAAGCCAAGCGCAAGGCCGCCGAACAGGTGCGCGACGTGGCCGCCGAACTGCTCGACATCTATGCCCGCCGTGCTGCCCGCGAAGGTTATGCCTTCGCTGACCCCAAAGCCGATTACGCCACCTTCAGCGCTGGCTTCGCGTTCGAAGAAACCCCGGACCAGCAAACCACCATCGAAGCGGTGCGCGCCGACATGCTCGCGCCCAAGCCGATGGACCGCCTGGTGTGCGGCGACGTGGGCTTCGGCAAGACCGAAGTGGCCATGCGTGCAGCCTTTATTGCGGTACACGGCGGTCGCCAGGTGGCGATCCTGGTGCCGACCACCCTGCTCGCCCAGCAGCACTACAACAGTTTCCGCGACCGCTTTGCCGACTGGCCCGTGACCGTGGAGGTGATGAGCCGCTTCAAGTCCGCCAAGGAAGTGAACGCCGCCGTTGCCGACCTGGCCGAGGGCAAGATCGACATCGTCATCGGTACTCACAAGCTGCTGTCGGACGATGTGAAGATCAAGAACCTGGGCCTGGTGATCATCGACGAAGAACACCGCTTTGGCGTGCGCCAGAAAGAACAGCTCAAGGCCCTGCGCAGTGAAGTCGACATCCTCACCCTCACCGCCACGCCAATTCCGCGCACGCTGAACATGGCGGTGTCGGGCATGCGCGACCTGTCGATCATCGCCACGCCACCGGCGCGTCGTTTGTCGGTGCGCACCTTTGTGATGGAGCAGAACAAGAGCACGGTCAAGGAAGCCCTGCTGCGCGAACTGCTGCGCGGCGGCCAGGTGTATTACCTGCACAACGACGTAAAGACCATCGAGAAATGCGCCGCCGACCTCGCCGAACTGGTACCTGAGGCCCGTATCGCTATCGGCCACGGGCAGATGCGCGAGCGCGAACTCGAACAGGTGATGAGCGACTTCTACCACAAGCGCTTCAACGTGCTGATCGCCTCGACCATCATCGAGACCGGCATCGACGTGCCGAGCGCCAACACCATCATCATCGAGCGTGCCGACAAGTTCGGCCTGGCGCAGCTGCACCAATTGCGCGGTCGCGTCGGGCGCAGTCACCACCAGGCCTATGCCTACCTGCTCACACCGCCGCGCCAGCAGATCACTTCCGATGCGGAAAAACGCCTGGAAGCGATCGCCAATACCCAGGACCTCGGGGCCGGCTTTGTATTGGCCACCAATGACCTGGAAATCCGGGGTGCCGGTGAATTGCTCGGCGACGGCCAGAGCGGGCAGATCCAGGCGGTGGGTTTCACGCTGTATATGGAGATGCTCGAACGCGCGGTAAAAGCCATCCGCAAAGGCGAACAACCGAACCTCGACCAACCCTTGGGCGGCGGCCCGGAGATCAACCTGCGCTTGCCGGCGTTGATTCCCGAAGACTACCTGCCGGATGTGCATGCACGGTTGATCCTGTACAAGCGCATTGCCTCGGCGGCCGACGAAGAAGGCCTCAAGGACTTGCAGGTAGAGATGATCGACCGTTTCGGCCTGCTGCCTGAACCGACCAAAAATCTGGTGCGCCTGACCCTGCTCAAGTTGCAGGCCGAGCAGTTGGGCATCAAGAAAGTCGACGCCGGGCCGCAAGGCGGGCGTATCGAATTCGAAGCGCAGACGCCGGTTGACCCGTTGGTGCTGATCAAGCTGATCCAGGGCCAGCCCAACCGCTACAAGTTCGAAGGGGCTACGCTGTTCAAGTTCATGGTGCCGATGGAACGCGCCGAAGAACGCTTCAACACTTTGGAGGCGCTGTTTGAACGCCTCATTCCGAAATCCGTTTAAGGACGCCCCCATGCGCGTGTTCCGCATTTTGAGCCTGTTGTTGGTGGTACTCGCACCTTCGGCCTTTGCCGACAGCCTGTATCAGGTGGAAATGATCCTGGTGCGCCAGAATGCAGAACCAGTGATCAACAGCCGCGCCGCCCCGGAAAACTGGGATGCGGGCGCGCCGCGCCTGGGTGAGCGGATGAGCCCGCCGCGCCTGGGCAATATCGTCGACAAGCTGCGCGCCGACGCCAACTACACGGTGCTCGCCCACAAGGCCTGGGAGCAGAACCTGGGCGAGCAAGCGGTGAAGGTGGCGATCACCGACGGCCAGGAGCAATTCGGCCAGTTCCCTATCGAAGGGGTGTTGAGCCTGCAACTGGGGCGCTTTACCGATATCGACGCGGATTTCTGGATCAACCAGTTCGACGGCAACGGCAGCGTGATCGCCAGCGAACACTTGAGCCAGAAAGACGTGCGCACCAAGAACAACCAGCTCAACTACCTGGACGGCGGCCACCTGGCGCTGCTGATCAAGATCACCTCGCTGACCGCCAAGCCACCCAGCGCACCACCGCCCGACCTTCAGGACTGATTGCGCGCCATGCCCCTGACGTCGTCGTTGACCAAACCCCTGGCCCCTTCGTGGGCCAATCGCTTCAAAGAGCAAAGCCTCGAGCGCGGGCGACGCTACGCCCTGGAGAACCGCGTGCGCATCGTCGAGTGCGGCGACAGCACCATCACCGCCAGTTGCGAAGGCTCGGGCGGTAATGTTTACCGCCAGACCATCTCACTGCGCGAATCGGCCAAGGGCCTGCTGATCTTGGTGGACAGCCGCTGCACGTGCCCGGTGCACACCAACTGCAAACACATCGCGGCGGTGCTGCTCAAGGTCCAGGAAACCCTGGCCTACCCGGCAGCGGCTCAGGATGCGCAGCTGCTGGAGAAGCTCCAGGCGGTGCTCGATAACCGCGTGGTCCTGCCGCAAGTGGTGATGGACGACGTGCAACCGGTGCCACGCCTGTGGCTGGCCAGCGTGGAGTTCAGCGCGTTCGAACCGCGCAACGGCAAGATGCAGCGCTATATCCAGCACCGTGCGGCGTTGTCGTTCAACTACCTGGGCAACTATGTCAGCGGGCAAAAAAATGCTGACATCATTGTGCGCCAAGAGACGCAGAGCCTGCGGATCAAGCGCCATCCCGAGCAAGAACAGGCCTATCGCGAACACCTGCGCCTGCTTGGCTTCAAGATCGCCACGCGCCAGAGCAAGGCCCTGCCGGAAAGCGCCGGCGAGCTCTTCGAAATGGTCAATGACAGTGCCTGGCTGAACTTCACCCTCAATGTGTCGCCCACTTTGCGTGCCGAGGGCTGGGAGCTGCAGATCGATGAAGACTTCGGCTTTGATCTCAGCCCCGTCGATGACTGGTATGCCACGGTCGATGAAGGGCCGGAACGCGATTGGTTCGACCTGGAGCTGGGCATCATCGTCAACGGCGAACGTTTGAGCCTGCTGCCGATCCTGCTGAACCTGATGCGCTCCCACACCGAGATCCTCAACCCGGAGAAACTGGCGCGGCGCCGCGATGAAGAGCTGATCCTGGTGAACATCCCCGGCCTGCCCAACGGCCACGGCCCGCTGCAAGTGGCGCTGCCCTACGGCCGCTTGAAGCCGGTGCTGGCGACCCTCGGCGAGTTTTACCTGCAGGAAGCCGGCACCACCGCGCTGCGCCTGGCCAAGGCCGACGCCATACGCCTCAACCCGCTGGAAGACCTGCCACTGCAATGGGAAGGCGGCGAGAAGATCCGCACCTTCGCCCAGCGCCTGCGCGATATCAAGGATTTCACCTGCGTGGCGCCCGAAGGCCTGAATGCGACCTTGCGCCCCTACCAGTTGGAAGGTCTGAGCTGGATGCAGTCGCTGCGCCAACTGGAGGTGGGTGGGATACTTGCGGATGACATGGGCCTGGGCAAAACCTTGCAGACCCTGGCGCACATCCTCACCGAAAAAAACGCAGGGCGCCTTGATCGGCCGTGCATGGTCGTGATGCCTACCAGCCTGATCCCGAACTGGCTGGATGAAGCCGCGCACTTCACCCCGCAGTTGAGAGTGCAGGCACTTTATGGCGCGGGGCGTAAGAAACATTTCGCCAACCTGAATGACTACGACCTGCTGCTGACCACCTACGCCCTGCTGCCCAAGGACATTGAACAGCTCGCCGCCCTGCCCTTGCACGTCTTGATCCTGGATGAAGCGCAGTACATCAAGAACCCGTCCAGCAAGGCGGCCCAGGCCGCACGCGAGCTGAATGCACGCCAGCGCCTGTGCCTGAGCGGCACGCCTTTGGAAAACCACTTGGGCGAACTGTGGTCGCTGTTCCACTTCCTGCTGCCGGGCTGGCTGGGCGACGTGAAGAGCTTCAACCGTGATTACCGCGTGCCGATTGAAAAACGTGCCAGCGATGTGCGATTGCAGCACCTCAACGGTCGGATCAAACCCTTCCTGCTCCGCCGCACCAAGGAACAAGTGGCAACCGAACTGCCACCCAAAACCGAAATCATCCACTGGGTCGACCTCAACGAGGCCCAGCGCGACGTGTACGAAACCATGCGCCTGGCCATGGATAAAAAGGTCCGCGACGAGATCACCCGCAAGGGCGTGGCCCGCAGCCAGATCATCATCCTCGAAGCCCTGCTCAAACTGCGCCAGGTGTGCTGCGACTTGCGCCTTGTCAACGACGCCACCCTGCCCGCCCGTGGCAGCAGCTCGGGCAAGCTCGACAGCCTGATGGACATGCTCGACGAGCTGTTTGCTGAAGGCCGCCGGATCCTGCTGTTCTCACAGTTCACCTCGATGCTGAGCCTGATCGAGGCCGAACTGAAAAAGCGCGGCATTGCCTACGCCCTGCTGACCGGCCAGACCCGGGATCGACGTACACCGGTGAAGGATTTCCAGAGCGGTAAGTTGCAGATCTTTTTAATCAGTCTCAAGGCTGGCGGCGTGGGCTTGAACCTGACCGAAGCCGACACGGTTATCCACTACGACCCCTGGTGGAACCCAGCCACGGAAAACCAGGCCACCGACCGTGCATACCGCATCGGCCAGGAAAAGCCGGTGTTCGTGTACAAGATGATTGCCCGGGGCACGGTAGAGGAGAAAATCCAGCACTTGCAGAAGGAGAAGTCCGATCTGGCTGCGGGCGTGCTGGATGGGCGAACCACGGGGGATTGGCAGTTGGGCAATGAGGAGATTGAAGCGTTGTTTGCGCCGTTGCCCAATAAGCAAGAAAAGCGCTGACTGTTCGGCCGCCTTCGCGAGCAAGCCCGCTCCCACACCTGACTGTATTCACAAATCAAAATGTGGGAGCTGGCTTGCCTGCGATGGCCGCGCTTCGGTTTTCAGTCGATCAACTGCGCATCGCGCAACGCAGTAAGCGCTGTCAGCCAACGCGGGTCCTGCTTATAGTCCGTCGAGGCAACCGCCTGCCCACGCATACGCGCAATCCGCGCCGATGGCGTGACCTTCATCCGCTGTGCTGCACTGAGCGCCAGCTCGGCCGCCGCACGGTCATTGCACACCAAGCCCATGTCACAACCGGCGGTCAGCGCCGCTTCGATACGGCTGGCCGCATCGCCGACCACATGGGCGCCGGCCATGGACAGGTCATCGCTGAAGATTACCCCGTCAAACTGCAACTCACCGCGCAGGATGTCCTGCAACCAGCGGCGCGAAAAACCAGCAGGCTGGGCATCGACCTGCGGGTAGATGACGTGCGCCGGCATCACGGCGGCCAATTGCTTGCTCAGGCGTGCGAAAGGCACCAGGTCGTTGGCGCGAATCTGCTCCAGGCTGCGTTCATCATTGGGAATGGCAACGTGGGAATCGGCCTCGGCCCAACCATGGCCAGGGAAGTGCTTGCCGGTGGCGGCCATACCGGCGCTGTTCATGCCACGGATAAAGGCACCCGCGAGCACGGCAGCGCGCTCGGGGTCGCCTTCGAAAGCACGGGTACCGACCACGGCGCTGCGTTGGTAGTCGAGGTCCAGCACGGGGGCAAAACTCAGGTCCAGGCCCACCGCCAGCACCTCGGTGGCCATGATCCAGCCGCACTGTTCGGCCAGGTATTCAGCGTTGGGGTTATCCGCCAGCGCACGCATGGCCGGCAGGCGCACGAAGCCTTGGCGCAGACGCTGCACGCGACCGCCCTCCTGGTCCACGGCCAACAGCAAGTCCGGGCGCACTGCACGAATCGCGGCGCTCAACTCGCGAACCTGGCGCGGGTGCTCGATATTGCGCGCAAAAATAATCAGGCCGCCCACTTCCGGTTGGCGCAACAGATGACGATCCTCGGCCGTGAGCCAGGTACCGGCGACGTCGACCATCAAAGAACCTTGCAGGGCAGCAGTCATAAACCTTCCTTAAATAACGCACACAACCCGTCGTCCTTGCCAGGCACGGCAAGGACGACGGGTTGCGAATAAATAGCTGAAATCGGCATGGCGGCTAGCTTAGCGGATGCAAGCGGCCGCGCCCACCCGCAGCGATCAAACCTTGGCGGCGACCGGTACGGTTTTGCTGCGTGGGCGCAACTGGGCGGCGGCCATGGCCGGGTCGCTGACGCCGGTTTCGGCGCGCATGCCAGCGGCAAGGAACGGCACCATCAGGCGCATGACTTGCTCGATGGACGTGTTCACACCGAAATCGGTCTCGGCAATTGCCCGCAGCGCCTTGATACCCGACATGCTGAAAGCTGCGGCACCGAGCATGAAATGCACACGCCAGAACAGCTCGATAGGTGGAATACGCGGCGCCGCTTCGTTGACCAACAGCATATAGCGGCGGAACACCTTGCCGTACATGTCTTCCAGGTAGCGGCGCAAGTGGCCCTGGCTCTGGCTGAACGCCAGGCCCAGCAGGCGCATGAAGATCGACAGGTCGTTGCCGCTGCGAGGCTGCACGACCAACGCTTGCTCCACGAGGATTTCCAGCAGCTCTTCCAGGCTCGGCTTGTGATCGGCCTTGGCCTGGCGGCGTTCCAGCTCACGGTCGAGGCTTGTGCAGAACGGGCCCAGAAAGCGTGAGAACACCGCCTGGATCAGGGCCTTTTTCGAGCCGAAATGATAGTTCACGGCGGCCAGGTTGACCCCAGCCTTGCTGGTGATCAGGCGCAATGAAGTTTCAGCAAATCCTTTTTCCGCGAACAATTGCTCGGCAGCATCGAGAATGCGTTCAACGGTTTCCGACTGGGCCATGGCTACTCCGCCTGACAAACACTTGTTTGAAACATACGTTTCAGAGTGTGTCTTGTCAAGCCTGCGGGTCCGCTTTGCGGCTGGTCAGTCATCTGATTCGTCGCTATTTAATCACATCCTTGCAGCTGTGTAGGCAGCGCCGCTTCTGCTCTGTAGGACGGCTGACGGATGACCGTCCAGCGGGGCCACTAAAAAGGATGATTGCCAAGCGCAGTTCACTGTATATAATCCCAGTCACTGTATAAAAAGACAGAGCGATCAACATGCTAAAACTGACGCCACGCCAAGCTGAGATTCTGGCTTTTATCAAGCGCTGCCTTGATGACAATGGTTACCCGCCTACCCGTGCGGAGATTGCCCTGGAACTGGGGTTCAAGTCCCCGAACGCCGCCGAGGAACACCTCAAGGCCCTCGCTCGCAAAGGTGCGATCGAGATGACCCCGGGTGCTTCGCGAGGTATCCGCATCCCTGGCTTCGAAGCCAAGGCCGACGAGTCGACATTGCCGATCATCGGTCGCGTCGCCGCAGGTGCGCCGATCCTGGCGCAGCAGCACGTCGAGGAATCCTGCAACATCAACCCGACCTTCTTCCACCCTCGCGCCGACTACCTGTTGCGTGTGCACGGCATGAGCATGAAGGACGTGGGTATCTTCGACGGCGACCTGCTGGCCGTGCATACCACCCGCGAAGCCCGCAATGGCCAGATCGTCGTGGCCCGTATCGGCGACGAGGTCACGGTCAAACGCTTCAAGCGCGAAGGCAGCAAGGTCTGGCTCCTGGCCGAAAACCCTGAGTTTGCCCCGATCGAAGTCAACCTGAAAGACCAGGACCTGGTGATCGAAGGCTTGAGTGTCGGCGTCATTCGCCGCTAAAGGAGGCATCATGCAGCTCGTGCACACCCCACAACATACACAACTGTCGCTGTTCGAGGCCTTCATGGCCCAGCCCCTTGCGCCAATCCTCAAGGAAACGGTCGAAGCCCCCTGGGGCGGCGAACCTGAGGCGTTCAGTGAACTGTCGTTGCGCGGTGCGGCTGAGAGCTGCCTGAACCTGCTGGCACCTATCCTGCGCGAATTGAGCGAAGATCAGGACGCCCGCTGGCTGACACTGATCGCCCCGCCCGCCAGCCTCACCCAGGCCTGGCTGCGGGACGCTGGGCTCAACCGTGAGCGTATCCTGTTGCTGCAACCACGCGGCGCGCAAAGTGCCCAGCAGCTAACCTGCGAAGCCTTGCGCCTGGGCCGCAGCCATACGGTGGTGAGCTGGTTGAACCCGCTGAATGCCAGCGCCAAGCAGCAACTGATCAGTGCTGCGCGCACGGGTGATGCACAGAGTTTGAATATTCGATTGGGGTAATGATGGCGCGCCACAGAAGCAGCCGTCACAAAGGACTCAGTGAAGAACGCGCGGCCCTTCATCTTTCTCCGGCTCGCCTTCGGCAAGGCGACCTGCCATCTGCACGCCCACGCTCAACATGGCTTTAGCCACTTCGACGTGCTGGCCTTGCAGGAAGACCTTGGCGTCTTCGGAGAAATCCAGAATAACCAGAGAACCCTCGTCCTCAGCCCGGCGCAGTTCGATTCGGCCGTCAGGCAGTTCAACAATTTCCAGAAAGGACGTTGGCATAAAAGTCTGTTCTCCACGAAAGGCCTGGGATTATATCAGTCATCCACCCAGCCTCGCAGGGGATATGGACAGGTTTGTTTACGGTGTGATGAATGGCGCCCTAGGGAACACGCGTCTCTATGTGGGAGCTGGCTTGCCTGCGATGGCGGAGTATCAGCGCATAATCAGCAAACTAACCCACCGCTATCGCAGCATAAGTACCTATACAACTTTGCAGGCTAAAGCAGCCAACGGTAAGCACGATGCGAAGCGAGTAGCTTTTGATCTGCTTTTGATCTTGATCTCAGGCGCCCCGTTAAACCACGCTGGCATTCCGGCTTTTCCAAAGTGACCCGCCGTCAGGCGGAACCCTAAGTGGCCGTTACCGCAGGAATGGATATGTACTCGGTATAACAGGGTCGCCTGTCAGGCCGCCATCGCAGGCAAGCCAGCTGCCACAGGTTGAACGCGGGGCATCAGATCGATAGGTGTCGGCTGGCAGGCCGTCATCGCAGGCAAGCCAGCT
>NZ_JBZXEA010000006.1:0-147016 GCF_058725345.1 Pseudomonas sp. DW-iso17
CAAGAGAACGATTTAAGTATCGCTTCTTGGCGTCCGTTGTCACGGGACAGGCCCAAGATTTATTTTCCAGAGACTGTTAAGGGGCGAAAAATCATGCTCAAAAAGGGCGTATTGAGCAGCTAGACCGTAGGTCGTCAGGGTGGGTGCAAAAGGGATG
This sequence comes from Pseudomonas sp. DW-iso17, assembly GCF_058725345.1. Lineage (NCBI taxonomy): Bacteria > Pseudomonadati > Pseudomonadota > Gammaproteobacteria > Pseudomonadales > Pseudomonadaceae > Pseudomonas > Pseudomonas sp. DW-iso17. The sequence continues at coordinate 158 of NZ_JBZXEA010000006.1, forward strand.
CAACTTGACTGCAGAAAGGATGCAAGAAGGCGGCAAAAAGGGTGCAGATTGGGTGCAAAAACACCGGCGCTAAGCCGGCGTCAGATCACATCTAGGCCCCTACAATTAACAAAAGACATTCAAACCACAAGCAGAGATAAAATCACGTATCGGTATATCAAGAAAGCTACTCTCTCCAGCGGAAAGAACATCTTGCAATGTGACGATGCCTTTTTCAAAGTCCAAAGAAACGTCAAAGCAATTAAACTCGAACTCCCTGAACAGAACGCTCTTTGAGCAAATCCGCTCATCAAAGGCATCTTTCAAAATAGAGCGAACGCTGTCGTCCAACTCTTGGGCGACAAATCGTTCTATTATTGTGCCGCCACTGCTCATAACCACTCCTAACTAGTACGGGAATGCAGTCTGAATCACACCATCCCGAACATTTATTTTGATTGTCGATGTTGGAGCGCCTGAGACGTTAGGAAAAAAGGGGACAGATTTATTTTCCAGAGACTCATTCCTTATATCTGAAAGGACTCGTCAAACCTATAAATAAATCTGCCCCCTTTTTTTTCAAAGTTATTGGCAGTTCGCCTGTCGCCTTTGCACAAATTAACTATTAAGAAGGCGCTTTAACTCCTTTTTTGCCAAGTGCCGATTACTTTGTGAGACAGCCTTATCTGTTGACAATCTTTTCAGATCATCCACAAAGGAAGAGGCCTCTTGGACCGAACTGTGCGCGATCCAAGAAATGGCGAGTTTTATCCAATAGTCAGAGTCGTGCTTCAGCCCTATCTCTGCCACACTCATGCAGGGAAAGTCGAGACCTAACGCTTGCCTAACACTTTCAATAGGCATCTCAAGCAATGAGATAATCCGCCTAAAGTCTGACGAACTAACTAGAGGAAGTACAATCTCATTACTTACAAGTTTCCAGCAACCAGACTCATCTCTGTAAATTATGAAATCGCTACCCAAGATAGTTTTTTCAGAATCAGTCATAAATTACATTCCAGGATGATGTTTGACATTGAGATCGTACTGCTTAAGAGTCTGCTCAAATTTAGCTCTGACCTCAGGCGTCCAGTTCTTCCAGTAGTGCCCACTAAATTCATTAGTGATTACCTCCCCGTTGGGCCCTCGCCGAAACATACCACCAACGAGAGTCGACCCATCGGACTTTATTGTCTCTGCCAACTGTTGATGAGGAGAGACTCCAAGGTTATTGGTTGATTTACCGACAGCAAAAGTATTCGTTTTAGGATCAAAAACAAACTCAATGGAACCGTTTTTTGTGCTAGGAAAATAATTCTGTATAGCCTTAGATGATACCGAACCCGGCTCCAAGCCTAATACTCCAGGTGCAGGGCCTGAACCCTGCCAGCTTGTGGTTGCTTTTGCACCAACTAATCAGCGACTATTTTTTGCAGCAAGCTTGCGACTTCAACTCTAAGTCTTTCATCGTCAAATTCATACTCTTCCCTTGATTCTTTTGGTTCGTACATATCCGCAGCACAAAAGATACTGGACAAGCACTCGCTCAACGAAGGCTCATCAAGCTGAAGGACATTGCTATCCCGCTCAATTTTCCAAAGCTCCATATACGCTTCAGAAAAAATTTCGGCTTTCAGCCTTCCCGCTACATACGATCTTGCAAATTCCAAGATAGTAAGACTCATCGCAGAACTCCATTTTTAATAAAGTTTTCAAACTGCTGAGTTCCCGGTGAGAGCTTAAAGCCCGTCACAAAATTTCCTGACGCATCGAGCACAACAGCGTTGTTGGTAGTCGAATTAAAGAACACTTTGGAGTCTTTTACAAATCCGTATGTGCCTTGCTGAGTCGTAGAAGGGGACCCCATGTGAGTTTTGATTGCAGACTCATACTGAGCAAGAGTTTCAGGATTTTTCTTTGTAGTCACCACACCAAAATCAGAAGCATGCTTGAATTTTTTATCGAGCTGCTTCTGGGTAACGCTAGTTAATGACTCAGCAACGCTATTACCTTTTGCACCGTTCTCCTCACTGTACATGTTTCCCGGATCAAGTCGATGCTCCGGCGTCACATACTTGCCATCATCCTGTCGCCCGTCCAGCGGCGTCCCACCGGTATGAACCGTCGGAGCAACCACACTGCCATCACCAAATCCGCCACTGCTCGGATGCACGGCGATGTCAGTCAGGATCGGATTGACCAGACTGCGATTGCTAGGATCAAGCAGGTGGATCGGGAATGCCGTACCGACAATCACATCCCAGATCAGTATGCTGCTTTTCATGCTTTGCGCAGCATTCTCTCCAGTTTTGGCTGCTGCCTCAACCATGGAGTTTGCCGCAATACGCAAGTTTTCCTGAGTGGTTGGGTTAGCTGCAACTAACGCGCCTCCTATGGCTGTGATGCCCGCCATAGCGAGAGGTATCGCCGGTAAGAAGTTATTTTCTCCATGACCGCTTTTATTCAAGCTCGTTAGCAACGTCAACACTTGCTGAGCTTTTTGCGGGTCGTCTCCTGCTATCTGAGTGATCTTATCTGCCAGTGCTTGAGTTTCAGGAGAGTGGTCGTTATTTGTGATATTGCCAAGCACTCGGTTGACGATAGCGGACCGTTCGTCTACGTGGCGACTACCTAGCTGCCTAAAAGCAGCCTTGCCTTCCATCATGCGGCCAACCCAATCAGGGTTTGTGCCTTGCGCAATCTCCGAACCAGCGCCGAGCAGGTCCACCATCTGGAAAATCGTCTCTTCGGTTCTGTCACCTAACTTGGCGGCGTCGGTTTTCCATTGTTCTAATGTTGCCTTTGGGGATGTCACCGCTTTCAACGAAGAGTCAGTTACATACAGATCCGTACGTTTTTCCTGGTCCTTGGTAACTTCGTAAGCCTTATCAACATCGCGATTGAGCCCCGTCACTGCAGATGTAGCATCGCCCACATCCCGCACAACGATCTCACCCGCGCCCACTGTCGCGCGGACTGATTGCTCGCGGTCCTTATCGTACTTCCAGCCAGTAACACTCCACCCCGTCTGCCCCGTCTTGCCTTTACCGACCTGGCTCGGATCCTGGGTAGTGCTTTCACCGTTTTTATAGGTGCCACCGACGTTCAAGTAATACCCGTGCTCTTTATCTTCTCCAGAGATGTCTCTGAACCCCAGCGTGCCGGTGTCCAGTTTCAAGTTGCCATTGTCCGAAGCGATTAAAGCGCCATCGAGTTGTGTGTGCTTCTCCGTACGGATATCCAGCTTGTCGCTGGCGGTGATCCGCGTCTGGTCTTCGACCCAATTGGTTTTTCCAGAGGTCTGACCGTAACCAACCGAACCGCTGACACCGGCGCCCGGCCCGATGGTGACGGTGACACTTACATCAAATTCTTTGCCTTTGACTTTGCCGGTGTCTGGGACAGAAGAAACATTCAGGTCACCGCCGACCCGGCCAATGACTTTATCTCCCCGTAAGTCGGCACCTGCGACCTGGGTATCGCGGCCGCTCTCGAAGCCCAAACGATCTGCAGCATAGAGATAGGCATCCTGTTGACGCTGCCCTTCCCGGTCCAGGTTCCCTTTGCCCATGCTGACGCTGGCATAAACGCCGACCCCCTCATTACCAAAGGTAAACCCGACTTCGCCACCACCACTGTTTCTATTACTGTCGCTTGAACTGTCGTTCTGCGCAGCACGGATGCTCAAGTCGTTTCCTGCCTTGAGATCGATGTCGCGACCAGCCTTGGCTTGCGTACCTACCAGGCTCAGGTCATTGCTCGCGTTCAGGTTAATATCGCGCCCGGCCTGAGCTGTCGTGACGGTAGAAGTACCGTTACTACCCTTCTCACTAGCAACGCCATGGCTCCCACCTACGCCTAACTTTATGCCACCACTGGTACCGCCATGGATGCCACCCCAGCTCTGACTCTCACTGTCATTTTGGTTAATGCTGCCCTTCGCTACATCAAGCGAAACATCCCGACCTTTGATGTTGATATCACGGCTGGCATTCAACTGGCCGCCGCTGATGGCCACATCATTCCCGGCGACCAAGTTGAGATCTTTACCGGCCTTCAGGGTCGATGAGCGATTGGTCTCTTCAATCAGCTGCGTGCTGGTGCTGTGCTTGCTATTGCCGAATTTTACGTCCCCAGTAGGACCAGCAAGGAATTGGCCGACTGCATCAACACCTTTCAGCGTACTGGAGCCCTTGCTGATGTTGTCCTCTCCCTTCCCGGCCCCGCTCACCGCATCCTTGGTGTTGCCATAGTTGTGGTTGATAGCCACACTCAACCCGTTACGCTCCGTCTCCCGCTGCTGCTCCATCAGCAAACGCTCACGCGCCGCATCGATGTTGATATCCCGCCCGGCCGTCAGCTCAGCATCATTGGCAGCCGATATATCCGACCCACGCTGGTTGATATCGCGCTTGGCATTGATCGCCAAATCTTGCCCTGCATTGATCTGGCTGGCGGCTGCTGTTTGCTGCTCAAGTCTATTTTTCTCTGCACTTTTATCAGCGCCCACAAACAAGGTCACACCATTGGCGTCACTCGATACGCCAATACCGGTCTGTTTGCTTTTTTGCCAATCGCGCTCACTGGTACTGCTTTGGGCCGCAAGTACATTGACATCGCGCCCCGCATTGAGACTGACATCACGCCCGGCGCTGACCCCACTGCCCACCAAGTTAATATCTCGCTCGGCGTGCAAGTTCGCATCACGATCCGCGGACACCTGGCTCCCCACGCTGGTGCTGCTTTGGGCTTCCTGACCAGCTTTTTTGGCCGAGGAGATCGCAATAAACCCACCGGAGATCGTGCCGGTTTTCTTCTCGTATTTTTCACTACGGCTATAGGCGGTGTCGTTAGCAGAGACGAGGTTGATATCGCCCGTTTCCTTGACCAGTCCAGACCTCAACTCGACATCATTTTCTGCACTTATCTCACTGGCCCGCACCCGTACATCATTACCCGCCGCCACCACAACATCATTGCCCGCCTCCAACTCACTGCCCACTTGGCTGGCAGTGGTCTTCAACTGGCTCTTGCCGCTTTTGGACAGCCCCAGGAATCCAGACTTGGTCTTCTTGCTGTAGGAGCCATGTTCCTCGACACCCGACAACACCGCGACGTCCCCCGTGGCCCCCAGCAACATGTCCCCACCAGCCTTCAACTGGCTGCCAATCACGGTGACGTCACGCCCGCCGTCGATGCTCATCCCGCCATCAGTCTTCTTGGTGGCATTGATGGTCAGGTCTTTGCCGGCTTCCACGACGGAGGCTACGTTGGTGCTGTCGTAACTTTCCCGCTGCTGGCTTTTGCTACGACCGAACGAGCCCTTGCTCTTTTTCGAGTAGAACGAGGCGTCTTCGTCCAGTGCCGACAGGATGCTCACATCGCGCTGTGAGTCGAGGGCCACGTTGCCGCCGCCGGCGATTCGGCTGGCGGTGAGTTCCAGGTCTTTACCGGCATTGAGCGACACGTCGCCGCCGGCCGTCAGCACACTGGAAACCTGGCTGATGTGGTCCTTGGACTGGGTGACTTTCTTCGTCTTGCTGGAGGAATGCTGTTCGTCGGCAGCCGACGAAATACTCAGGTTCTCAGTCGTCGTGATGCTCAAGTCGCGCTTGGCGTCGATACGGCTGGCAATGGCGCTGAAGTCTCGCCCTGCCGATACCTTGAGGTCGCGGCCGGCCTCCACACTGGCGCCGTTTTGCGTCACGGTTTCGGTACGCAGGCGGTTGCCCAGGTCCAAACCATTGCGTTGCTCAACGGCATCGATGTGCACATCGCGGCCAGCGACCAATGTGGTGTCACGCCCGCTTTGCAGCACGCCACCGGTATTGGCGATGTCACGGCCTGCATTCATCGTCAGGTCATTAGCTGCCTCGATGCGTGACGCACTGTCGAGATAGTCGCGGCGCTCAGCGGTGCCGTTGCCGGTACGGGTTACTGCACGGTCGTTGATCACATCACCCTTGATCGCCGTCAGCGTGACATCGCGTCCGGCGATGATGCCGCCGGACTTGTTGACGATGTTGTTACCCGCCAGCAGGTCGAGGCGGTTGCCGGCTTCGATCAAGCCGCTGTTGATCAGGTCATTGCCCGCTTTGGCGGACAGGTTGTTGGTGGCACGCAGGGTCCCGGCGTTCTCCAGGTTTTCGCCGGCGATCAGGTTAAGGTCGTTGCCTGCGATCAATGCGCCATTGGGTGCAAGACGATTGTCGGCCTGGGCCATGTACAGCACCGGCACCAGCACCTTTTCACCGTTCACTTCGTGCTGTTCGAGCCAGACGATGTCATGGGTCAGCGCCGCGACCTGTTGCGAGGTCAAGGTAACGCCCACTGCCAGGTTCAGTTGCTGCTTGCTCTGGATCGCATTGTCCATCAGGTACTTGAACAGCTTTTCGTCGGTGTTCTGGCCGTCGATAAAACGCTGCCCTGTGCGTGCTTGCACGGCCTGCTGGATCAAGCGTTGTTCATAGAGCCCGTCGCCCAGGCGCTTGGCACTTTCGTCCGGGTTGTAACCCAGCCCTGCGAGCAAGTAGTCGGAGCTCATGAACTGCTTGAGGTCGGTGAGCACCGGGTTGGTTTCGATCAGGTATTTATGTGGTTGCGACTTTGGCGCGGTAGGCGTGAAGCCTTGCACGCGGTTGATGGTCTGGCTGGCGACCGGAGTGGTTTGCGCCAGCGCATTGACCGGCTGGGCAATCACCTCCGCGACCTGGGTTGGGCTGCTGCCCGCACCTTGTGCGACGGGTGTGTTCACCACCGGCTGCACGCCTGGCATAACCGGCGTCACGCCAGGGATGTTCAACGTCGGCCGAGCGGGCTCGCCCGGTGTGGCGACCTGAACGTGGGTGTCCCTTTGGGTCAGCGCCAGGTCTGGCTGATCCGCAGGCCCTGTGACCTTCGCCACTGGCGGCGTTGAACCGCTGGACGGATCTTGGGCGTTGATACCGTCGCCCCGGGCGATTTCACCTGGGGTGATCTGGCTGGGCGTCCAGCCACTGCCGTTGGCCACATCGCCGGCCCCGGCAACGTTAAGTGTTCTGGTGGTGGCGGTGACACCACTGACCTGACGTGCAGTGGAGTCCACCTGACGCGTAGCTGCGCCCTGTTGAGTGACGCTTTTGAAATCGAAGGTGCGCGTTTCAAGCGCCGGTTGTGCATCCTGGCGTTGAGCCAGGCCGAGGGTCGCACCGCCCATGGTCCAGCTTTGTGGGCCACTGGTGGCTTGGGTGGCCTGGGCATCCTCACCCGCCCGGCTACTGAGGCGGAACAGTCCGTGAGTGCCCGTGGGCAAGGTGAACCCGCGTAGCGTCAAGGGGTTGACTTGTTGTTGGGCCAAGTCCGGTGGCAGCTGCGCATTCAAGTCGATTGCAACAACAGCATTATTGACTGGACGAGTGGCATCAAACCCACGTCCGGAACCTGACGATATCGGCTGGCCCTCTTGGATGACACTGTTGACCAGATTCTTGCTGGCATTGATTTGAACCGCACCGCCAGCCTGAACGATGGCTTGGGCAGTGCCTGCACTGCCGGGCTTGGAGATCATCCGCTGATCGTAGAAATTGACTCCACTCAGAGTGGCCGGTAATGCCGACCTGGTGCCCGCGTTGTAGGCTGGCGCAGGAAACAGGGCTTGGAAATTGACATTGAAGGTCGTGTACGTTTTCCAACCAAACGTCAGGTTGGTTTGTCGCTGAGCCGTCCCCCCCATTCTTGTGTAGGGCGTCACCATCGACTCGTTCCAGTTTTGATCCCAGAAATGCAGGGTTCCCGCGCGTCTCGAACCGGAGCCTTGAAGCGTATAGGACGGATCATTCGCAGCGTTGTAATCCATGATCGAACGCCAGAAACGGGAGATATTCTTGTCTTCCTTGAGGTTAGGAAGGTCGAAAGACTTGAGAACCGAATACTTTCCTAATGTGGCGCCAACGTTACTGAAGTTTTCCAGCGCAGCACTGATATTGCCGGTGGCCGAAATAACCGAGGCAGAGTTCAACAGGCTACGTCCCTGAACATCCAGGTTCCTGCCGGACGAGATGCTTGCGGACACCGACTCCGCATCCACCTTGGATTCATATTCTTCCATCAATACCATGTGCCCGGCCCGTGCCGACGTGCCTCTCATCCCGATAGCGCCGGAAACCAATGTCGATGAAACATTGAAGAATTCTTTTTTGTTTTCTATCGCGCCCACATGGAGCGTCATATCGCCCGCGCTTTCCAGGTTGGCCGAAATATTGTTCAGGGTGCCCGCCCAATTGCCCTGTATATCCCGGGCGACAAAGAGTTTGCCCAGGCTGTAAACATCCGCGTTTTTATTGGTAAAACTCTCGGCCAGCAGCGACATGTCACCACCGCTGATGATCGCGCCGCGCTCGTTGAGCAAGGTCTGCGTGTCAATCAGCATGCCCTCACTGCTGCCAAGAGTGCCCGCGTTAGTCAGCGCTCCAGCACTGATCGCCAAATTGCCCATGGCGCTGATACGGCCCGAGTTAGTCATTTGGCCTGCGACGCTGATGGTAGCCCCCCGGCCCCCCGTAATACTTGAAGCAGCATCAAGGTTTAACGAAGCGGCGCCGACGTTCAGGGTATCTACGCTGCTGATACGCCCACTGCCGCCGTAGGTCCCCGTTAGCCCCAGGCTGAGCGTGCCATCACTGGCAATCAACCCGTTATTCACCCAACTGCCACCCTTACCTTCCAGGTGCGTCGAAGCCAGCAACTGCCCGGTTTCCGTCTGGGTAAAGTGATTGACGTTGACGTTCAATCGCCCTGCCTGAATGACACTGGTGTTGGTCCAGGTATCCGCGTTCAGAGTCAGGCCACCACGAGTTACAACAGTGCCGCCCGCGCCGGTTACGTTGGGCAACGAGATGTCGAATGTGCCCTCACCCACATGCAGCAATTGGCCGCCGTTGTTCTGGAAGCTGGCGGCCGCCAGGGTCAGGTCCTGGTTGGCGGTTTCCACGGCGCCGTTACGGTTGTCGAACACGCTGCCGATCTGGAACTCTGTCTTGCCGGCGCGTCCCAGGGCGCGCAACTTGCCGCCCTGGTTATCGATGGCGTTGGCGGCCACGGTCAGGTTGTTGGTGCTTTCGATCAGGCCGTTGTGGTTGGTCAGTTGGCCATCGAGGCCAAGCGCGATCTGGTCACCGGCAATCTGGCCGGCGCTGTTTTCCAGGGCGCTGCCATTGATGCGCATCAGGCCCTTGGCATACAACGCGCCCTGCTGGTTATTGAGGGTGGCAACCGTCAGCCATGCATCGCTGGTTTGCGCGCCGAGATAGCCGCCCTGATTATCGAATTGACCGGCATTGAGTAGAAGGCGCTGGCCTTGAATCAAGCCGCCCTTGGGGCTGCCATTGAGGTCATGGCCATTGCGAAGCACTCCCACCACACCGGCTTCAATGGCGCCCTTGAGACTGGCGAGCACACCGCTACGGTTGTCGAGGTTCCCGGCCTTGAGGTGCACGTCACCGGTCTGGCTGATGATATTGCCGCCTTGGTTGTCGAGATGGCCATTGACCTCGACACGCAGGCCGTTCTGCCCCTGCAACTTGCCCTGCGCGTTCGTCAGGCCAAAGGCGTTGATGCGCAGGTCGCCGTCCTGGCTGTAGATCAAACCGTCAGCGTTGTTTTGAACGATGGCGCTGGCATCGATGGCCAGCGGACCTTTGGCCGCGACGGTGCCGCCTTGGCTGTTGTTCAGGCCGCCCATGGCCAATGACAGGCGTCCCTGGCTGGCCAGTTGGCCGCCTCGGTTATCCACCTCGATGGCGCGCTGGAGTACCAACGACCCAGTGCCTGCGATCTTGCCGTTGACGTTGCCAAGGTTGCCTTGCAGGTTGAGCACCAGATGGTCGTTACCCATCAGCGAGCCACCGGTGTTGAGCAAGTTGCCACCCAGGAAGTTCAGGTTGCGCAGGGCCGTGATATTACCGGCACTGTTGTCGAGGTCGGCCGCGCTCAGATCCAGCGTCGAGCCGCTGTCGATCAACCCACCTTGGGTGTTGTTCAATGCGCCAATCACGTTCAAGGTCTGCTGCGCGCCGCTGGAGATAACACCTTTGTTGCTGTTATCCAGGCTCGCGGCGCTGACACTCAACTGCCCTTGGCTGGCCAACGCCCCTTCGCCACTGTTGAGCAAGCTGCCACTGAGGCGCACGTCAAGGTCGCCGTTGCGACTGGACAGCGTGCCTTTGTCACGGTTATTCAAGTGAGTGCCGATCAGGTTGAGGCCCTGCCAACCCGATATCAGGCCGCCGCGGTTAACCACGTCGCCTGCATTGAGCGTGAGTAACTGTTGGCTGATAAGCGTGCCGGCGCTGTTGTCCAGGCTGCGCCCCGTCAAGCTAAGTGCATTTTGGCTGGACAGTTCGCCGCCCTGGTTTTGCAGGTCGCGTAGGCGTTTTAAGGTCAACGGGCCTTTGGCAAAGATCAGGCCCTTGCGGTTATCCAGATCACCGTTTGCCAAGTCGACGCTCAGGCGCTGCTCACCTATCAACCTGCCGCCACGCAAGGCCATGGACGTGAGCGTGAGGTCCATATCACCCTTGGCCGATACCTCGCCGGCGTCACTGGCGTCTAAACTCAGGGCATTGAGTTCCAGGCTGCCCTGGCTGTTGATCAGGCCTTTGGCGCTGTTGTCCACGGCCAACGCATTGAGCGTCAGCGCGCTGGTACCCAGCAGGCTGCCGCCCTGGTTATTGAAGTTGCCCGCGTTGACTGTCAATGCCTGCGCGGCGTTGATCAAACCTTGTTGCCCGTTGCTCAGCAGCCCAGTGCTGGTCAATTCAAGGCCACCACGGCTGGTGAGCGTACCGCCGCTGTTATCGACCACGGCCGCTTGCGCACTCAGGCTTGCACCTGCAACCAAACCCTTGATGTTAGTGAGTACCTGGTCGATACGCAGTGTCAGGCCCTGGTTGCTGAGCAGGCGACCACCGCTGTTATTCAGGTTGCGCGCCACGATATTGAAGGCCTGGCCACTGGAGATTTCACCGGCCTGGTTGTTCACACCATTGAGATGGTTGAGCACCAGCGGCCCGGTCGCGTTGATGAGGCCCTGCTGGTTGTTGAGCTGGCCATTGTTCAGGTCCAGGGTCAGGCCCGCGTTGCTGAACAGCTTGCCACCTTGTTGATCAAGCCCATCGACGCTGGCCGTCAGGGCCTGGGCACTGCCGATGTTGCCGGCGCTGTTGTTCAGTAGCCCAGCCTTCAGCTCCAAGGTGTCGCCACTGGTGAGACGGCCCCCAGTGTTATCCAGCGCGCCAGTGGTTACACTGACCGCCCCTTTGCCACTGAGCACGCCCTTCTGGTTCCCCAGGCTAGCGCTGCGCAGTTGCAGCGTGCTGTCAGTCACGAGCTCACCGCCCTCGTTGTCCAGAGCCCCCTGCGAACCCAGCACCAACGCGTCGGCGCTGGAAATCCGCCCCTGACGGTTGACTACGCTCGCCGCATCGACGCGCAGGCGCCCTTCACTGTTGAGCACGCCTTGAGTGTTATTCAGCTCCCCTTTCAGCTCAAGTTGCAGAAGCTGCTGGGCGAGCAGTTTGCCGTTGCTGTTGTCCAGGTCCTGAGCGCTCAGCATCAGCCGCTGAGTGTTGAGCTGGCCTTGGTTGCGATTAAGCAGCTGGGTGAGCGTAAGGTTTAAGGATTGCCCGGCCAGCACACGACCCGCATCGCTGTTATCCAAGGTGTGCCCTGTAACGGTCAGGTCGGCGTTGGTCGATAGTTCGCCACCACGGTTGTCGACCCGATCGACCAGCAGTTTCACCGCCTTATCGGCGCCAACCAGGCCTTTGCGGTTGTCCAGGACCGCACCACGCACATCCACGGCTGTGGTGCTGATGAGTTGACCGCCGCGGTTACCGACCTGATCGATATCAACCGTCACCAAGGCTTTGCCCGATACATCACCGTCACGGTTGTCGAGTCGAGCGGAAGACAGCCGCATGGCGCCGTCGGCAATCAGCGTTCCGCGCTGGTTATCCAGCGCCTGGGTGGCAGAGACGTCCATGACGCCACGACTGTTGAGCAAACCATCAGTGTTGTCCAAGCGAGCACTGTTGGCGTTGAGGGCGGCTGCGCTGATCGCACCTTTGGCGTTGCCCAAAGCGTCTTGAATCTGCAGGGTCAGGCCCTGGTTACTGATCAGCTTGCCACCGCCGTTATCCAGGTTGCGAGCCGCCAGCACGAAGGCTTGCTGGCTGGAAATTTCGCCGCGCTGGTTATTGATATCAGCCAGGTTTTTCAACATCAGCAGCGGACTATTGATCAGGCCACCCACGTTGCTCAGTTGGCCGTGGTTCAGGTCCAGGTCGAGCTGGGTGTTGCTGAACAGTTCACCGCCCTGTTGATTCAGGCCGGTGATCGCGGCGGTAAGATTTTTACTGCTGGCGATACGTCCGCTGTTGGCCACCTGGGTGGCTGCCAGGTCCAGGCGATCAGCGCTGGTGATACGGCCAGTGTTGTTCAGCGTGCCGGTGGCCAGGGTCAGCGCGCCACGGCTGTTGAGCAGGCCTTTGGGGCCGTTGTCCAGGCTCGCGCTGGTGAGCGTCAGGGCGGCATCGGTCTCCATGACGCCGCCCTGGTTGGTGATAGCACCGCTGGCAGCAAGTGTGAGCGCGCCCGCCGAAGAGACGGCACCCGCGTCGTTGTTGAGCGTCGCGCTGCTCACCTGCAGGGTACCTTCGCTGCTGATTTTGCCCAGCTGGTTATCCAGCCGACCATCCAGTTCAGTGCCGGGAATGACGACCAGCGACATGCTCAGCGATTGCTGGCCCGCGAAAGTGCCTTGGCCGTTATCCAGGCGCGCGCCGTTGAAGCGGTTGTCCCGGGCGAAAATCATCCCTTGGGCCTGGTTGATCACATGGGCCACGGCCAGTTCCAATGCGGTACCGGCGATCAGTTTGCCCGCGCTGTTATCCAGGTGCTGCGCCTTGAAGTCGATGCTGCTCTGGCTGGAAATCTCGCCCGCACGGTTATCAATGGCGTCGACCGTCAGTGTCAGCGCTTTTGTGGCGCCTACCAGGCCGCCATCGCGATTGTCCAGGGAGGCCCCGCTCAAGCTCAGCTCGTCCTGGGCAACCAGTTCACCGCCCTGTTGGGCCAGTACACCGATAGTTGCCTGTAGATCCGCCTGGCTGGCGATTCGGCCAGCCGCGTTTTGCACATTATCGGCAGTCAGTCGCAGGGGCCCTGCTGCACTCACCAGCCCCTTCTGATTACGCAATTGTTGTCCGGAGAAGCTCAGGGCCGCTTTGCTGCTGAGCGAACCTTGCTGATTGTCCAACTCACCCACATTGAGCTGAAGGTCCTTCTGGGCAAGGATCACACCACCACGGTTGTCGACGTTCGCGCTGTGCAGCGTCAACAGGTCCTGCCCGGTCAGCCGCCCTTCGCGGTTATCCAGACGACCGGCACGCAGTTCCATCGCGCCTTTGGCCAACACTTGCCCTTTGGCCTGATTGTCCAGTAACCCATCAATCGTGGCCTTGAGTTGGCCGTCGCTGCCCAGTTTCCCGGCCTGGCGGTTATCCAGACTGGCGGCCTGCACGTTCAACGAGGTGCCGGCCCCGAGCGTGCCGGCCTGATTATTCAGCGCGCCCTTGACCTTCACATCCAGGCTGACATCACCGAGCACCTGCCCGGCAGTGTTATCCAAACTGGCCGCCTTCAGCTGCGTGTGGCCTGCGCTGACGATTTCGCCCTGGTCGTTAAGCAGGTCCTCATTGACCGCTAGGCGCGCATCCAGAGCGCTGCTGACCTTGCCTTCACGGTTGTCCAGGCGCGAGGCACCCAGCTCGACACCGGCGGCTGAAATCAGCCCTTTGACGTTAAGCAACGCCTGTTCGATTTTGAGGGTCAAGCCTTGGTCGCTGAGTAAGTTGCCGCCGCTGTTGTCCAGGGTGTCGGCACGCAAGGCAAAGGCCTTGGCGCTGGAAATTTCACCGTTACGGTTGTCGACGCTTTTGAGGTTTTTGAGCAACAACTGCCCTGGCGCGTTGATAAAGCCATCGGCGTTATTCAAGTGCCCCTGGTTCATGTCCAGGGTCAGTTCGCTGTTGCTGTAAAACTCACCGGCTCCGCGCTGGTCAAGGCTGCTGAGGCTGGCGTTGAGCGCCTGGCCACTGGCGATACGGCCCTCGAAGCGGTTGTCTACGTCGGTCGCTGTCAGGTTGAGGCGATCAGCGCTGGTGACACGGCCTTGATGTTGGTTAAGCAATACACCTGTGGTCAGTTGCAGCGCACCGTCAGCCACAATGCGCCCGTGGCTGTTGTCGACACTGCCTGCATTTACCGTCGCCGTATCAGCGCTGAGCACCTCGCCGTTCTGATTGGCAAGGGCATTGGCGGCGCTCAACAGTAACGCCCCGCCGCTGCTGATACGCCCGCCGTTGTTGCCAAAGCTGGCGCTGCGCAGTTGCAAGGCGGCGTCGCTGCGCATGACGCCTTGGCTGTTGTCAGCCTGCCCGGCCAGGGTCACGTCCAGGTTGCGTTTGGCGTAGACACTGCCTTGGGCGCTGTTATCCAGGCTGGTGGCCTTGAGGTTGACATCCTGCTGCGCAGAAATCAGGCCCTTGAGCTGGTTGTTCAGCCTGTCGAGCGTCAGCTGGAGCGTACTATTGGCCAGTACGCGACCGGCATTGCTGTTGTCCAGCTCACGGCCCATCATCGTCAGTTCGGTAACGCTGGAAACTTCACCCCCTCGGTTGTCCAGCTTGCCGATGGACAGGTTCATGGCTTTACCCGAATTGAGCAACCCGGCCTGACGGTTGTCCAGCTCGTCCCCCTTGACTTGCAACTGCCCGACCGACGTGATGCTGCCACCTCGGTTATCCACGCTACCCACCACAAGGTGCGCCTCACCCTTGCTGGTCAGACGGCCCTTGGACTGGTTGTCCAGGCTGGCAGCATTGACCGTCAGCATCTGACCGGCAGCTAGCGTGCCTTTGTCATTGTTGACCGCGCCGTGGCTGGTCAAGGTCAAGCGGTTATCGCCCTGGATGCGCCCTTGACTGTTGTTCAGCGCAGCCACTTCGACTGTCGAGTGCTGACCCAGCAATTCACCGTTGCGGTTGTCCAGCACACCTTCTACGCCGAGGTTCAGGTCGGAAACGGCACTCAGTTTGCCGCCCTGGTTGTCCAGGCTGGCGCTGCTGACCTGCAAGGCTGCCGCGGAAATCAGGCCACGGGTGTTATCCAGTGCCTGGGCGATTCGCAGGGTCAAGGCTTGTTGGCTGAGTAACTTGCCGTCCGATGTGTTCAAGGCGGTTGCCGCCAGCTCAAAGGCGTGGGCGCTGGAAATTTCACCGCCCTGGTTATCAACGCTGCCCAGTTGCTTGAGCAGCAATTGCCCCGGCGCGTTGATCAAACCACCGTTATTGTTTAGGTAACCACCTTGCATATCCAGGCTTACATCGGCTTGGCTTGCGACATGCCCGTTACGGCTGTTGTCCAGTGCAGTAACGGTCATCCCCAACTGAGTGGCACTGCGCAGTTCTCCGCCTTGGTTGCTCAGGTTGCCCGTTGCAATCTTCAGCTCGCCAGCACTCGATAGCGTTGCGTCATCGTTGGTTAAACCACCGGCATTGATGGTCAGGCGAGCATCGCTGCGCAGCGTGCCTTGGGCGTTGTTCAACTGACCGCCAACATCGACGCCCAGTTGGTGTTTGGCGTACAGGCTACCGCCCGCGCGGTTATCGATGCCTTGTGCACTGATCTGTACCTGCTCAGCGGCAATACGACCGTTGAGCGAGTTGTTCAAGTCAGCAACGTTCACCTGCAAGTCAGTGCCGGCGCTCACCAGCCCCGCTTGGTTGAGCATATTCGCGGCTATACGCGCCGTCAGCGACGCATCGCTGGTCAGGGTGCCCTGACGGTTATCCAGGCTGGCGCTGTTGACGGTCACGCTTTGCCCGGCGGCCAATGTGCCTGCCTGGTTGCTGATCGCGCCACCCGCTTGGAGCACCAGCGTTCCATCACCCTGCACCAGGCCCTGGTCGTTATTGAGCGTCCCAACCCCAAGCACCAGGTGCTTGCCTAGCACCTTCGCGCTGCGGTTATCCAGCTCGCCATCGACTTGCAGGTTGAGGCCCTCCACCGCAGCGAGTCGACCGGCCTGGTTAATCAGTGTGCCCGCACGTACCTCCAGGGCCTTGGCGGTTAACCCACCTTTGGTATTGTCCAGGGCGCGGGCAATGCGCACGCTCAAGGCTTGCTCGCTGAGCAACTTGCCGGCGCTGTTATTGAGTTGATCCGCATTCAGATCGAAGGCTTGGGTGCTGGAGATTTCGCCGCCCTGGTTATCGACGCTGTTCAGTTGAGTCAGCAACAACTGGCCTGGGGAGTTGATCAAGCCGCCTTGGTTGTTGAGGTGACCCCGATTGAGGTTCAGGCTCAAATCGCCTTGGCTGAAGAGTTGGCCGCCATTGCTGTTGTCCAGGTGACCTACGGTCAACTGTGCGCCTGAATCGGCACTGAAACTTCCGCTTTGATTGGCGAGCAAACCACCCACCCGGGCGTTAAGCCGATCACGGCTGTGAACTCGACCGCGTTGGTCGTTGAGCAAACTGGCAACGTCAATATCCAGGCCGCTGGCTGCAATCTGACCGGCACCATTGTTCAGTGCCTGGGCGATACGCAAGCCCAAGGCTTGATCACTGAGCAGCTTGCCGGCGCGGTTGTCGAGGCTGTTCGCCGCGACGCTAAACCCACGGGCACTGGAAATCTCGCCACTGCGGTTGTCGACGCTATTGAGATTATTCAGCGCCAGCTGGCCACTGGCATTGATCAAACCTGCATCGTGGTTGTCGAGGTGGCCGTTGCTCAGGTCCAGGGTTAGGTCGCTATTGCTGTAAATGCGCCCTTGGTCATGCTGGTCGAGGCTGGTGACACGGGCATTGAGAGCCTTGGCGCTGTAGATTGATCCACCTTGGCTGTTATTGACCGGGCCGGCCGCCAGTTCAAGGGCGCCACCACTGGCGAGCACGCCATGTTGTTGGTTATTGAAGTTCCCGGCATTGACCTGTGCAGCGGCCCCCGATTCGATGCGGCCCTGCTGCTGATTATCCAACGTGCCGGCGATATTCAGCCCCAGCTCGCCCTGGCTGGTGAGGATGCCTGACTGGCTATTGTCCAGTTGCCCCGCGTTGACCCGCACCATCTGCCCGGCCACCAGGCGACCGTTTTGATTGTTCACCGCCGCGCTGGCAGTCAAGCGCAGCGCCTGGCCCGCAGATATCAGGCCGGCGACGTTGTCCAGGCTGTCGACCTGCAAGGTGACGTCAGCAAGGCTTGAGAGCTCGCCCTTGCGATTGACCAACTGCCCGATGCGGCCACTGAGCCCTCGGTCGCCCACCACCAGGCCTGCGTCAGTATTGAGCAACTGCCCGGCATTGAGCTCAAGGCGTGAGGCGCTCAACACGCGACCTTGCTGTTGGTTATCCAGTTCTTCGGTCGTCACCTTCAGCTGGTTTTGCGCGCTAAGGGTGCCGCCGCGGTTGTCGAGAGTGCCATCCACATTCACGGCTAGGTCACGACTGGCGATGACGGTCTTGCCGTTGTTATTCAACTGGGCGGCAGTGACGTGGATATCGCCCTGAGCATTGCGCGTCCGATCAGCGTTGACACCCGCTTCGATGACGCCGTTGTTGGTCAACACCCCACCGCTTTGCAGCGCCACGCGATCACGCGCAGCCAGGCTTTTTTGATTGAGCAAGCCGCCTTGCGTCTTCATCTCAAGCACACTGCCCGCCGCGACCACGCCCTGGGCTTCAACGCTGCGGGCCTTCACGTCAATGGCGCCGGCCGCCGTTGTCTGGCCCATGACCACATGGCCACCGGCATCAATCTGAATATCACCGCCAGCGACCATGTCCCCCGACAACTTCACGCCGACACCCGCCTCGGTCCCCACCAGCTTGACTGCGCCCACATACATGCCGCCCAGTGCCGACGAGTCAATCGCCAGATCCGGCGCCTGGCTGCCATCCGCTGCCCGCGCCGTGGCATTCAGGGTGCGAGCGTCGACGTCGTTACGACCAGCGACGATGGTGAGTTTTTTCGCCTGGATCTGCGCATTGATGGTGGCGGCGCGGGTGATGATTTCGAACTGATCGACGTTGCTGGCGTTCAGGCCGGCGCCTTCGATAGCCACACTGCCCTGGTCCACTTGGTAACGATTGATCTGGCCGTTTTCAATCACGGCTTTACCGGTGGTGAGCGTCGCTTGCGGGGTGTTGATAAAGCCGCAACCGTTACAGCTGATGCCATACGGGTTGGCAACGATCACATGGGCCGACTGCCCGGCCACTTCGGTGTAGCCGCGCAGTTGGCTGGGGCTGCCGCCGTTGACTTCGTTGAGAATGATATTGGCCGCGGTGCCGTGGAGGTTGGGGTTGCCGACAATGATGCCGCCCAGTTGGGTGGACTGGGTACGGTCGGTGGCGTTATTGAGGATGACCCCGTTGGCGCCAACGTTGTAGTCATGAAACTGGTTGTGCGAGAGGCCGTTGGCGTTCGGCGTGGCGATGTTGACGATGGGCACGCCATTGCCCGCTTGTCCGAGCGAAGTACCTGGAGCATTCACCACAATGCCGTCTGCCTGGGCCAGCAACGGGTGCCAGAACATGGCGTTGGCCAAAATCAATGCCAACCCACGTTTAGGCAGCCCCAGGAAATGGGCGCGGCTTTTTACGGCAGCAGAAGGCTGGCGCGCGAGGAATGCGTACTGGCGAACGTCCATGTCATGTCTCGAAGCCCGAAGGCGGTCAAAAATTTAAAGGAAAAAGTCCAGACGGAAATAGATCGGCGCTTCACGGTCCGTGATCGCTTCCGGTCGTTCCAAAGAGTGTGCAAAGGTCACGCTGGCCGCGACGTTCTTGCCGCGCGCAAACAACTCCACCGAGTTGCTGCTCATGCGCCCATGCTGCTCGGCGTTGTAGCGGCCATGGCTGATGACGCCCTGGTCGTAGCCCAGGCTGGTGCCGTATTCAGTGAGCACCGGCTGCATCCAGGCCCAAGTCACCGGCCGACTCCAGCGCAGGTCGTTGCGCCAGTAGCCGCCGCTGTCGCCGGCAAGCATTTGGTCTTTGTAGCCACGAATCGACGACTGCCCGCCGAGGCTCATGCGCTGTGGGCTGAACAACACGTCTTCGCTGTGCTGACCGGTCATCAAACTGCTGAAACTGAGGGACTCACCCCACAGTTTGAATGGATACAGATAGCTCACCGTGGCGGTGTACTTGCGGTAGCGCGCATCGGGCTGCCCAGGCTTTGGATCGTGATTGGCCTGGGCATCGAATGCGCCGATGCCGTTTTGCATGCCAAGGTCAATGTTGAGGAATGAACCGCCGATACGCCGACCATGGTTGATACCCACTTGCGCTTCGCTGAGGCGGTTGCTGCTCAAGGCAAGCTTGCTGTCTTCAATGAAATTATTGGTACGAAGATAGGCGATGCCAGTGTTCAGAGATGTTTTGCTCAACGCATCACGATGGATAACCCGCTCCAGGCGCAACTGGTGATTCTGACTGTCGCCGGTCTGCTTGAACTTGAAGTGGTTGGCCTCGGCCTGGGAGCGGTACTCACTTTCGATGTAGCTGTACGAGAGGTTCCACCAACCGAACGGCAGGCTGTAACTGAGCATCGAATTGCGCGAGGTTTTCTGGTGATCGCTGACGGCATCGTGGCCGCCACGTAGCGAAAGCTGGTCGGCCAGGCCCAACGGATTGTCCCAATCCAGGCTGGCGCCCCACTGCTGCTCACCGGTGCTGCGCTGGCCGCCGTTGTGCCGCGACAGGCCAACACGCCAGGGCTTTTGCGAGGTGTTTTTGACCAGTACATCACTGCCCCCCACGGCCTTGCCCGGCGCCAATTCCATCTGCGCCTGGTTCGACGGCAAGCGGTTCAACTGATCGACCATCTGCTCGATTTCGCGCAGATTGAGCAGTTCGCCCTGCTTGCCGGGGAAGCTCATGGTCAATTGACGGTCAGTGATTCCGCTGCCTTCGGCAGCCTTCAGGCTCTCCAGCTTACCTTCGACCACTTGGATCTTGAGATTGCCGCTGGAAAGGTCTTGCAGCAGCAAATACGCGCGACTGGTGACCAGGCCTTTGGCCAGATAACGGTCGGTGATCACCTTGAGCACTGCGTTGAGTTGCGGCACACCAAGACATTGGCCGAGGTAGGGCTTGATCAGATGAGCTCGCTCACCTTCAGTCAGCGCATCCGCGCCGCCCAGCTCGATGGTTTTGATCGGGAAGCAGCGGGTGTCGACAGGTGTTGCCGAGGTTGCCGGCGCGGCGGCTTTACCCGGCAAGTCTTTGAGCTCCTCAAGGCGCCGTTGCTGCTCTTCGAGCAGGCGGTCCTGGCGGTCACGGATCAGGTCGGTGATGCCGGGGGCGTTCTGCGGCGTGGCCGCTTGCGCCCATCCGGAGGTGCCCAGGCAAAAAAAAGCGGACAGCAGGCTTAACCTGGTCCGACGCGGTAAACGCCACACTGTATAGATCCCTCTATATGGCTTTATGCCATCCAATGTGGCGATGATAAGATGTCATTTTGATGGCGTCAATTAACAGTGCAAACTCGTTCAACCCTTCACGCAGAGCGGCTCAGGCGTGAAAATGAAGAGTTTTTGCCCGTTTGAGTCCGACCGCTAGGCACTGATGCTGCGTGTGGTACCGAGTCATTGCGTCAAACAGCAGGCCATAAAAAACCCCACAGCTTCGGGGAGCCTGTGAGGTTTTACCTTCCGTTTCGCAGGTGTCGCATCACACCACGCTGATCATCTCTGCACTCAACTGCGCCGCATTGAACCCCACCAAGGTGACACTGCTGTCCCCCGCCAGAATTACGCTGTCACTGCCATGCTGGGTAGTGGCACCGAGCACGGCATCGGCGCTGGCAAACAGCGACTTGGCGAACACCAGCAGGTCCTGCCCATTCTGGTGAATGTTGAAGTCGCTGATCACGTCGTGGCCAAACCCGCGTTGATCGAAAACAAACAGGTCGCTGCCCACGCCACCGCTGAGTTGGTCATTGCCCAACCCGCCGATCAGGACGTCATTGCCGCTGGCGCCATACAGCGCGTCGTTACCCGTGCCGCCCAGCAATGTGTCGTTGCCGTCGCCGCCGTGCAGCAGGTCATTGCCAGCGCCACCGTCGAGCCGGTCATTGCCGTTCTGGCCGAATATCAGGTCGCGCGCGGCGGTGCCTTTGAGGGTGTCGGCCAGTTGGCTGCCTTCGATGGATCTGGCATACGCCTTATCGGCGCCGAACAGGCCTTCGAAGTCGAGTTTGCCACTGGTCACCGTATAGGCCGGCGTGAGGACCTCGCCAATGCCACCGAAGAGCCCGCCGAACACGGGCACCTGGCCGAGGCTATTGGCCAGGCCGGTTTCGAACTCCACATGCTCTACGCCGTGAAATTCCTTGAGGCCATATTGGCCGCTGCTGTCGTTTAGAAACAACGTGCCATCGCTGAGTTTCACCGCTTCGTAGGAAGATGCAGTGCCTTTGAGGAAGACTTTGTCGTTGCCTTCACCGCCGACGACAATATCGGTACCGGTACTCACGCGGAAACTGTCGTCACCCTTGAACCCGTCGAGGAAGTCATCGCTGCGCCCGTCCTGCAGCTTGTCCGCACTGTCGGTGCCCAGCAGGAAGGCCGGTGTGCCGTAATGGTTGGAGGTGGCGGTCTGTTTGTCGCTGACCCAGGTAAAGCTGCGGCTGATGGCGTCGAGATTGCTGATGATGATGGTGCTGTCGCGTTCGATGTAATCGTAGAAGGTCGATTGGGCGATACGCTGGATAGGGTTGATGAAAATGCCTTCCAGATGCGCGGCCCAGCCTGACAGGTTGGCAATCGAGAACGGACCATTGGGCCAGGTTGGCAGCGCGTAGATCGTGTCGAACAGCACGATGTTGTCAGTCGTCGAAGTGTAACTGGCGTCACTGCCTTGAAGCGCATCGATAATGGCGCTGCCCACGTTGGTCTCTTGCCCCGTGAGGCGGTGGACCACATCGTTTTCAAAACCGAAGTTGAAGATTCCGTCGCTGTTGCTGGACTTGGGCGACTCCATGCCAAAGTAGTCCGAATCCTTGAAAAAACCGTCTGCCAAAGTGTCCTTGCCGATATACATGCTGTTGGTGACAGAACCACCCTGGCTGTAGCCGGTTACCAGAACATCTTTGCCGCTCAGGTTGTGGTCGGTGGCGTAATCCTTGATTGAATTGAGCAGGTAGTCGTAGCCGTTGATATAAGAGTTATCGATCATCGCCGGCCAACCCAGCAGATCAATGGGTGAGTTAGTACCGGCAATGGAAAAACCCATTTTGACTAATTGGCCGCTGTCATCGTATTGACCAAACACCCTGGCCTGGGAGCCGAACACGCCGTCACCGGTAAAACTTCCAGTGATGTCGATGTGGCTGCTATCCACCTGCAGTTCGCTCGCGCCGATCTCACGCCAGCCCTTGGGCAGCGCGAAAGTGTTGCCCTCGCCCAGCACAAGCCCCGGAATGTTGTAGAGCGCGCCGACGGTCGCTACACCACTGGTGTAGGTGGCGAGGGTCCAGGCATCTGAAATCAGGACGCGGGCATCTTGCCCCTTGTAATCGAATATAGCCATGTCAGTACTCCTTGAGCCCAGCGATCAACACCGAAAGTCAACGGTAATACCTGATGCGTCGGGCTAAACAATATGCATTGAAGTTGTTGTTGTGCATTCTGTTCAGGCTGCTTCGTTGCTTAATATCGAGGTTGACCATTAAGGAAGCTCGTCAACACTAGCCTAGAAGTGCCGCGTTAAAGTGACCGACTATCGGATGATAAGGGTATGTACTTAGGGAGATAGACGACAAAAGCGCCATAAGCGCTGTTTATCGAACACGAGGTGAAGTTCTGTGTTGTTCGTGACTGGCGAGTCAAAGAAAATCAAACCCTTATAGCAAGTTGTGAACTGCAATAAGTGCTCAAGAAGTTCAGGTTTCTCTGGAACTCAGGAAGAATAAACCTCAGCACCTTGGCATACAGGCTGCTTGAACCTGGGTAATTGCTGCCGGGCCAGTTGCGCCTGCACGCCCGCGACCGCTTCAAGCACTCGTTGTGCCCAGTGCTCATCCTGCGGGTCGACCACCACCACGCGAAAGCCGTGGTCGTTGCCTTCAAGGCGCACGCCCTCGGAATCATCCACGTGCAAATCAATGTCGAAGGCCGGCGGAAATTTCGAGGGGGTGTTCGACAGCCCATGCACCGTGAGGGCGTGGTTATGCCGCTCGCTATTGACTACGCCGTCGACACGAATGCCGTACAGCATCAGCCAACGCCTGATGTAGGAAGGCGCCCTTCCCGATGAGGTATAGACCCAGATACTGCAACCCTGGCGCCGCAGTTGCCGCGTCAGCGAACGAGTGCCGATACGCAGCGGCTCTCCCCACCAACGATGAGCACAAGCCGGTAGCCAGCTGCTCTCGACGTCAGCGTGGTGGAGCTGGCAAGCCAATGTGTCGTCGATATCAAAGGAGATGCGTACGCGCGGGCGCTTGGCGGCACGCGTGAGAAGCGCCTGCTGGATGGCTTGCACGGCTCGGCTGGCGAGTGTTGGATACCGGCGCATTAATGGCCTCCCTGATAAATAGGCTGTGGTGCGTCGTTCAAGAAAAACGCCTTGGGATCCGGCGCCTGTTCCTCCAGGAAGGCGGCGTACTTTTTCTTGATCTTGGGCAATTCATACAACGCCTTGACCCCATGTTTGGCCGAGTTGCGGATTACCGAGGAAGGATTGAAGTAACCCTCGGCATTTTCCAGCGTCAGCACGAACGGTGGCAACCCGGCCCGCATCAGCAGATAACTGACGATCAGCGAACCACTGCGGTTGTTGCCTTCGATGAACAACTGCGGCTTGCTGAGGATGCGCACATACACACCGGCCGCACGCTTCCACACCGATTCACTGCGATACGCGCAGTACCAATTGAACAAGTCCTTGATACCGCCTTCAACGTTGTTGAAGAAGTGCTCCTCGGTGGCGGCCAGGTGCTGCGCGTATTCCACGCGGCGCGCCGGGTCGCTACCGCAGAGCACCGTGGCGTTGATCTCCAGCATCAGGTCCAGATGATGAAGGTCAAACAGGTCAACGCCCCGTGCGACATAGTCGTCAACCAGCGCATAGCCTTCAAGCACGTTGTGCAGCACTTCGTCGGTCAAGGGGTCGCGCGGCTCGGTAAATTGCGTGCTGAGCTCGGCAAAGCGGCTCTGCACTTTGCGGAGCGCGCGTTCAATCGCTGACAAATCAAGACGATGCGTTGCAGACATTGGCAATCCTGGGCTGACGGTGGCGCACCTGTGGTTTCTATCGAACATGGAGTTACTCAGCTGAACTTGCCACTGATGTAATCCTCGGTCATCTGTTCACGCGGGCTGCCAAAAATCTGCGCGGTCGGGCCCATTTCCACCAGGTAGCCGGTACGCGTGCCCTGAGAAATATCCACCGAGAAAAACGCCGTGGTGTCCGCCACGCGAATGGCCTGCTGCATGTTGTGGGTGACCAGGGCGATGGTGTAATCCTTCTTCAGTTCCACCATCAGCTCCTCTACCCGGCGAGTCGCAATCGGGTCGAGTGCCGAGCACGGCTCATCGAGCAACAGCACTTCCGGCTCGGTGGCGATAGCGCGGGCAATACACAGCCGTTGCTGCTGGCCACCGGAAAGCGACAGGCCGCTGACCTTGAGCTTGTCCTTGACTTCATCCCACAGCGCCGCGCCTTGCAGGGCGTGCTTGACGCGGTCGCCCAGGTCGCCTTTGTAGCGGTTCAGGCGCAGGCCGAAGGCGACGTTGTCGAAGATGCTCATGGAAAACGGGTTCGGCTGCTGGAACACCATGCCGATGTAACGGCGCACCACCACCGGGTCTACACCCTTGCCGTACACGTCCTGCCCCAGGAAGTGCACATGGCCCTCGAAGCGAAAGCCTTTCACCAGGTCGTTCATGCGGTTGAGGCTGCGCAGTACCGTACTTTTGCCGCAGCCGGACGGGCCGATGAAACCGGTGATCTTGTTTTTCTCGATCGGCACATGGCTGTCACGCACTGCCATGAAGTTGCCGTAGAAAATCCTGTCCAGCTTGCAGTCCATGACCACAGGCGATTGGGTAACAAACGGAGCGGCTATTTGCGCAGTTGAGACGTTCAAGATTCAGATGCTCCCGTTCTTAATACTTAGGCTTGCCGAAGATACGGCTCACAATATTCACGACCAGCACGATCATCACCAACACCAACGAGGCCGCCCAGGCGAGCTCCAGCTGGTTGTCGAAGGGCATGCCGGAAAAGTTGTAGATCAGCACGGCAAGGGAGGCTGTGGGGTTCATCACCGCCAGGTCGCCGTCGTGGTAGATCCAGTAGTTGCTGAACAGCGCGGTGAACAACAACGGCGCGGTTTCGCCTGCGGCACGAGCCACAGCAAGCATTACGCCGGTGAGGATCGCCGGCAGGCCGGTCGGCAAGATGATCTTCCAGATCACCTGCGAGCGGGTGCACCCCATGCCGTAGGCAGCGTCCTTCATGATCTTGGGCACCATGCGCATCGACTCTTCAGCCGTCAGCACCACGATGGGCAGCATCAGTACCGCCAGGGCTACGCCGCCTGCCGGTGCCGAGTAGGTGCCGGTGGTCATGACCACCAAGGCATAGGCAAACACGCCGGCCAGGATCGAAGGCAAGCCGGTGAGCATCTTGGCGGCAAAGCGTGCAGCGTTGGCCAATTTGCTGTCCGGCCCCAGTTCGGCCAGGAAGATCGCGGCCATGATGCCGACCGGCACCGCAATCGCCGCAGCGATACCGACCATCACAAAGGTGCCTGCCATGGCGTTGCCGAAACCGCCGCCCGTCTCGAAGCCGGTGGGCGGCAGTTCGGTGAACACCTCCAGGCTCAGGCGTGCGCCGCCACGGGTGATCAGCATGTAGAGCACGGAAATCAGCGGCACACTGGCCAGCAGCGCGCCAAACCATACCAACGTGGTCAACACCAGGCTGCGCAAGGCGCGGCCTTCGAACTTGCGCTGCAAGCTCGGTACAGCGGTGATAGGGGATGTGAGATTCGTCATCATCGGTTACCCCGTTGGGCGTAGAGCATGATCATGGAACCGATGACATTCACCAGCAGCGTGATGAACATCAAGACGAGAGCGGCGTACATCAATACCTCCACCTCGTTGGGCCCGGCTTCGGGGAAGTTCAGCGCCAACAAGGCTGCCAACGTATTGGCCGGCGCGAACAGCGACAGGGAAATGTTGTTGGCGTTGCCCACCAGCATCGCCAGCGCCATGGTTTCGCCCAGCGCACGGCCGAGGCCAAGTACCAGGGAGCCAAAAATACCGGTGGCGGCGGATGGCACCATCACCTTGAGAATCGCCTCCCAATGGGTGGTGCCCATGCCGTAGGCGGCCTGCTTGGTCTTCATCGGCACGCTGGTGAGCGCGTCCTGGGACACGGCGGCAATCGTCGGCAGAATCATGATGGCCAACACCAGCGCCGCCGGCAGCAACCCCGGCCCGCTCAAGGACGTGCCGAAAAACGGGATCCAACCCAGTTCGCTGTTCAACCAGGTGGTCAGTGGCCGAATGGCCGGGATCACCACGTAGATGCCCCACAGGCCGTACACTACGCTGGGGATGGCGGCGAGCAGTTCAACGATGGTGCGAAACACAGCGGCCAGCTTGGCCGGCAGAAAATCCTGAGTCAGGAAAATCGCCATGCTGACACCGAAAAAGCCTGCAATCAGCAGCGCGATGAAAGCGCTGTAGAGCGTGCCCCAAATGGCCGGCAAGATCCCGTACTTGCCCTGATTAACGTCCCAGACGCTGCCAAAAAGCACATCGAACCCGTGCTTTTCCATGCCCGGCAAGGCCTTGCGTCCCACCTCGAATACCAAGGCTGCGACCAACGCCAGAATCAGTACCACCCCGATTCGCGCGAGCCCACGGAAGGTGCGATCGACCAGGAAGTCTTTGGCCGAGGGAGGTTGGCAAGCAGAATCCCGGTTAACCGGTACGACGAAAGGTTTGTTCATTGGCTAATTCCGGAACAGGGGGGAAACGCCCCCGGCGCGGCAAACAGCCCACACCGAGAGCGGCCTCACGGGTGTTACTGAATGTTGGCGGAGGCTTTGCGTACCTGCTCCACCACCGATGGCGGCAGCGGGATGTACCCCATCGAGTCGGCGATTTTCTGCCCCTCGGTCAGGCTGTACTCAACCATTTCGCGCATGGCCTTGGCCTTGGCAGGGTTGCCGTTGTCCTTGCGGAAAATCATCCAGGTGTACGAGGTGATCGGGTAAGACTTGGCACCGTCCGGGTCCGGCAACCAGGCCACCAGGCTCTCCGGCATCTTCACGGCGGCCAGGGCCTCGGCGCCGCTTTCGGCGTTCGGCACTACGTACTGGCCGGCCTTGTTCTGCAACTGGGCGAAGTCAACCTTGGCCAGTTTGGCGAAGCCGTATTCGATGTAGCCAATCGCGCCTGGGGTCTGGCGTACGGTGGCAGTCACACCATCGTTCTTGGGCGACTTGATGAATTTGTCGCTAGCCGGCCAGTTGACGGTGTTGCCCTCCCCCAGTGCCGTTTTGAATTCAGGGTTGATGGTCGCCAGGTGTTTGGTGAATACCGCCGTGGTGCCGCTGGAGTCTGCGCGCACCACCACGGTGATCGGCGTGTCGCCAAGCTTCAGGTCCGGGTTGGCGGCGACGATCTGTGGGTCGTTCCACTTGGTGATCTTGCCCAGGAAGATATTGGAGTAAACATCGCGTGGCAGCTTGAGGCCCTTGGGATTGCCCGGCAGGTTATAGGCCAGCACGATTTCACCGGCGGTCATTGGCAGCAGTTGCACGCCCTCGGCGACCTTGGCGATGTCTTCGTCTTTCATGGCCGAGTCACTGGCGGCGAAGTCGACGGTTTTATTCAGGAAGTCCTGCACACCTGCGCCGCTGCCCTTGGACTGGTAATCCACGGTGACGCCAGCGGTCTTCTTGCTGAAATCCTTGAACCAGGTGAGGTAGATCGGTGCAGGGAAGCTGGCGCCAGAGCCGGTGAGGCGCACGTTTTCGGCGGCGAAGGTCATGGAGGAGGCACACAGGGATACCGTAACGGCGAGTGCTGCGGACTTCATCAAGCTTTTCATTAAAAGGAACTCGTTGTGGTGACGGGCTCCCGAACTGTGAAGCAGGGTTGTTACATTTTTATGAAAATTGAATGGCGAGAGGGTGTTTTGTCCCGCTTTGCCGCCACAGCGCTGTATTTTTAGGGCATGGGTTAGTAACAAAATACGACTACAGTGTTGTCATCCCTCTAGCGGTACTGATCTTGCTCCCGTGACGGTCGAAGCTGATCCCATTGATGCTGCGCCATCCAACTGTGGGAGCTGGCTTGCCTGCGATGACGGTCTGACAGCCAACGCCTATTTACCTGACACCCCACCGTTGGATCGCGAGTGTGTCAGGTAAATAGGTGTCGGGCGCAATGCCGCCATCGCAGGCAAGCCAGCTCCCACAGTTGGACCTAGGGGTGTCAGGGAAATAGGCGTTCTACCGCTCCCCCCACGGCTAGCGGCCGCCTTCCATCAGGCTTACTTGCCTTCAGTCAACGCGTTGTAGCTGGTGAACAGGTTGCGGTAGTCCGGAATGTGGTTGGAGAACAACGTCCCCAAGCCCTCGATGTCGTTGCGCCAGTCGCGGTGCAGCTCACAGGCCAGGCCAAACCAGGTCATCAGTTGCGCGCCGTTGGCGGACATGCGGGCCCAGGCGGACTGCTGGGTCAGTTCGTTGAAGGTGCCGGAGGCGTCGGTGACCACAAACACTTCAAAGCCTTCGGCCAGGGCCGACAGCGCCGGGAACGCCACGCACACTTCGGTCACGACGCCGGCAATGATCAATTGCTTCTTGCCGGTGGCCTTGATGGCCTTGACGAAATCTTCGTTGTCCCAGGCATTGATCTGGCCTGGGCGCGCAATGTACGGCGCATCCGGGAACAGGGCCTTGAGCTCGGGCACCAGCGGGCCGTTGGGGCCGGTTTCGAAACTGGTGGTGAGGATGGTCGGCAACTTGAAGTACTTGGCCAGGTCAGCCAGGGCCAGCACGTTGTTCTTGAATTTGTCCGGGTCGATGTCGCGGACCAATGACAGCAAGCCGGCCTGATGGTCGACCAACAGTACCGCGGCGTTGTCTTTGTCCAAACGAACGTAAGGTGTAGACATCTTCATACTCCTGATAAATAGGCAGCGCCCAACATGGGCTCGCCGCAAAAGGCCCCAGCGTATTTACTTGCGCTGTGAGTCTAGTACTTCGTGGTTGTTTGCCACTTCCTGAGCCTTGATGTAGCTCTCGATCAGAAGCTGGTAATGCGGCATGGCCTGGGTGTAGACGTTAGCCCACTCCTGGGCATCCGGGCGGTTCCAGGAGCCTTGCAGCTCCGACAGCGTGCCCATGATGTCGATCGGCACCACGCCGGCCTGGGCCAGGCGTGCGACGGTCAGGTCGGTGGCCAGCCTGGAGTGGTTGCCCGAGGCATCGACCACCGCGAACACCTTGTAGCCTTCATGCACCGCCGCAATGGACGGGAATGCCAGGCACACGCTGGTCAGGGTGCCGGCGATCACCAACGTCTTTTTGCCGGTGGCTTTGACGGCGGCATGGAACTGCGGGTTGTCCCACGCGTTGATTTCGCCACGGCGGGCTACGTACTGGGCGTGCGGCGCGGCTTCGTGGATTTGCGGAATCAACGGGCCGTTGGGACCTTGCGGCACCGAGGCGGTGGTGATGACCGGTATTTTCAGCAGGGTCGCGGCCTTGGCCAGCGCGATGGCATTGGCGCGCAATTGAGGAACATCAATGTCCTTGACGATCTGGAACAGACCACTCTGGTGGTCGATCAGCAACATGGCGGTGTCAGCGGGGTCAATCGTCGGCTTTTGCCCATTGAAGTTTGCAGCGTTACCTGATGCAGTCATTTGCATGTCCTCTTGCTTGGCGATACCTCCCTGGCGTGTGCGCCGGAACTGCGCCCGGCCGTGCCTGTACTTCCTGTACAGATACGCTTGGGCAACGACCTGGACGTGTGTCAGCAGGCCCACCCAAAAAAACAGTGGGACCACCTTAAGCATCGCGCTCAGGGTTAGGTAGTGGCTGAAACGGGCCGCTCCATCTCAAAAATGGAACAATGCAGCCGCACGGTGGCAAGCTCATTTGGACGTGCCAGTCGTTACAATGCGATCATCGGCTCCATCCCGTGGATTTCAGGCACTTGCGCCAATCATGACCGTTCACTTATTTCCAGGCAGGTGCCTTCATGGATATCAAACAACTTAAATTCCTGATCGCGCTGGAGCAGACCCGCCATTTCGGCCAGGCCGCCGCCCGTTGCAACATCACCCAGCCCACCCTGTCGATGCGCCTGCGCAACCTGGAGGACGAACTGGGCCTGGAACTGGTGACCCGTGGCCAACGTTTCGAAGGCTTTACTCAGGCCGGCGAACGCGTGTTGGCCTGGGCCAGGACCCTGCTCGCCGCCCATGACGGCCTGTTCGCCGAAGCCGCTGCGTGTCGCGGCCAGTTGGTCGGTAACCTGCGCCTGGGCCTGGTGCCCCTGAGCGGCTTCAATCCGATCAGCTTCATCCAGGGCTTGTCCCACAGCTTCCCGGAACTCAAGTTCAGCCTCACCTCCATGAGTTCGGACAAAATCATCGAAGCGCTGGGCACCAATCAACTGGACTTGGGCGTGTGCTACCTGGACCACGTGAGCCCCAACTACCTGGAATTTTTCGAACTGGGCGAAACCCGTGTCGGCCTGCTGTACGACACTCGCCACTTCCACTTCGAAGGCACGCAGATGAGCTGGGAAGAAGCCGCCGAACTGCCCCTGGGGATGATCAGCAATGGCATGCACTACCGAAAATCCATCGACTTGAGTTTCCGCAGTCGCGGTCTCGATCCCCAGCCGATTCTGGAAAGCGACTCCACCTATCAACTGTTCCAGGCCATCCACGAAGGCTTCTGTTGCGCAATCATGCCGTTGGACAGCGGCCTGGAAAACCCCATCGAAAACCTGGCATTTATCCACCTGCCAGACGCCAGTGTCCTTGCGCCCCTGGGCATGGTGATGCGCAAGACCGAACCGCGCTCGGTCATCGCAGAGAAGTGTTTTGCCGAGGCCAGGCAGTTGTTTGCACCCAATACCCAGGCTTAGCCGGCCTGCGTTTGAAGCGCGCACAAAAAAGGCGCTCCGTAGAGCGCCTTTTTACCGCCGATTGTTTTACTGCAAGCTGACCTGACGCAGCTCGGGTTTGGTCTCACCACCAATCATGATGCGTTTTGGCTTGGCCTCTTCAGGCACTTCACGCAGCAGGTCGATGTTGAGCAAACCGTTGGTCAGGGATGCGCCACGTACTTCGATATGGTCCGCCAAGCGGAACGACAACCGGAACGCACGTTGGGCAATGCCCTGGTGCAGGTAAGCGACCTTATCGTCGGTTTCGCGTTTTCCGCCGGAAACCGTCAATACACCCCTCTCGACCTGGATATCCAGATCCTCCTCGGTCAGGCCAGCCACGGCGATCACGATGCGGTACGCGTCGTCACCGTGCTTTTCCACGTTGTGAGGTGGATAGGAATTCGGAGCCTCGCTGCGCAGCGCCGACTCGAACAGGTCATTGAAGCGATCAAAGCCCACCGATTGACGGAACAGTGGGGCCAACGACAGGGTAGTAGCCATTTTAAAATCTCCTGAGTTTCTCC
Source organism: Pseudomonas sp. DW-iso17 (assembly GCF_058725345.1). Classification (NCBI taxonomy): domain Bacteria; kingdom Pseudomonadati; phylum Pseudomonadota; class Gammaproteobacteria; order Pseudomonadales; family Pseudomonadaceae; genus Pseudomonas; species Pseudomonas sp. DW-iso17. The sequence continues at coordinate 31,922 of NZ_JBZXEA010000006.1, forward strand.
AAGTGATTTAGTACGCAACCCGGATTCGGCATCGCGTGATCCAAAATTTATGGACGCGCAAAAGGAATTCAAGAGGGCTGGAAAAAATTTTTCTTGTGCAAGGGGCGATCACCGAAGCCCAAGTGTTATGACGTGTGCTCTAATCAAAATGCCAGGCGTGCTTTACCCCGTGAGCGCCTGAGACAGCCCTTGAGGTACAAAAAAATGAAAATGACATTCCCGGCCCTGGCATTGGGCATTCTGATCTCCCAAGGGGCCCTGGCCGCTGGAGATGGTACAGCCGCGCTGGGAGGCGGTGTCGGCGGTGTGTTGGGCAACGTGGTAGGCCAGCAGCTTGGTGGCTCGACCGGTGCGGCCATCGGCGCCGGCGTGGGGGGCGCCGCCGGGAGTGCGGTGGGGGCGCAAAAGGGCAACAAGACCGAAGCGGCGATTGGCGGCGGTTTGGGCTCGGCAGGCGGTTCGCTGATTGGCAATCGCCTGGGCGGCACCACCGGCTCGACCATCGGCGCCGGCGTGGGGGGCGCAGCCGGTGGTGCGCTGGGTAATAACCTGGCCGATGACGAGAGCGGCCATCGTTCAGGCGGTGCCAAGCACAAAGGCAACAAGCATAAGCACAAGAACAAGCACCACTGATCGCGTGGCACGGCGCTGTTAGCCACCAAACACTAACCTGTGGCGAGGGAGCTTGCTCCCGTTGGGGCGCGAAGCCGCCCCGCTCTTTTGTTCAAAGAGGCTGGGACTGCTACGCAGTCCAACGGGAGCAAGCTCCCTCGCCACAGTTACCGTTTCGTCGCCTTTACATCGGCGTGCTGCTCACCACCCGCAACGCCAACCCTTCATACGCGTCCAGCGTGATCGTGAACGCACCCTCCTCTGTCAAATCGCCTTCCACCCGCTCATTGATGATATCCACCACCGGCCCCGGTGCGATGTTGGGCAGGTGCAGGGTTTCGGTGATCGGCGTGGCGCCAAAGTTCAGCGCAGTGATTTGAGTGCCCTTACCCGCCGGCAGTTCGTGGACCATGATCAGCAAGCCGGGATGCTCGACGTCCGGCACCAGGATCTGGCGGCTGGCGGCGATGTCGTAGGCGCGGCGTACGGCGAGGATTTTTTGCAGTTGGGAGGCAAAGGAGTCCGGGTCCTGCAGCTGGCTGTTCAGACTGCCATACAGGCTTTTTGAGCGCGGCATTTGCCCCGCCGACAGTTCGGCGTCGGGGTTCAGGTCTACCAGATCATAAGCGCCACGATGGATCCAGCGGGTGTCGCCATCGGCCATCAAATGCGCCACCTCTTCGGCCGCCAACGGCAGCGCGCCCACCAGGTCCCAGCCGGACAAGGCAAACACCCCAGGTTGCATGGCGTTGTACATCACCAGTAGCAAGTGGATCTGGCGAACCTGCTGTATATCCGCCGAAGTGATCGCCTCCAGGTCACGGAGACCCAGGGCTGCGGTGATGATGCTGGCGGTGGTGCAGGACACGCCGTTGGTGACGAATTTGAGGTTATACGGCGCATGTTCGCCGGTGAGGCGTTCATACATCTGCTCGCGGATATGCTCGCGCAGGATGTTGCCGGGGAAGGTCTGGCCCTGGAACAGGAAGCTGTCATGGGCGTGCAGCGTCCAGAAATGCACCAGCTCCAGGGTCAGTTCATCATGGTTCTGCAGCGCGTGAATCAGCGAGCCGGGGTCGATGCCGAGGCTGTGCATCTGGCGCAGCATCAGGCGCAGGAATTCGGTATCGCCCATCAGCAATGCATGCTGGTAGGCCGGCCGGGTGATGAAGTCATAAGACAGGTCAGCGCCGCCGTGGGACATCGACGCGATGTCGTCCACGGTGAGGTTGAGTTCCTGAAAACTGAACCCGCCCGCCTTGCGAATGGCGCCGCCGAGTAACTGATTGCCGGTGATCGACAGCGGATGGCTTTCGGACCAGGCCGTGCCATCGAGCTTGCGCTCCACGCCGAGAAAGCCGTTGGCATCCAGGCGCAGGATTTTCGCGCCCATCACATCAATGGCGTGCAGCGCATCACCGATGATCATCTGCTGCGCAGCAAACGAAGGGTCGAGCCAGTTGAGCGACGGCTGGCCTTCCTTGAAGTAATGCAGGTACACCCAGCGCCGCGGCTTGCCATCCACGCCGAGCACCACCGGCGTGGCGCTCCAGTCGGTTTCTTTGACGCCGGGCTCGAAGAAAATCACCCGCTGCAATTGGCCGACGATGTAGTGCTTGTCACGCAGTGCGTCTACCTGGGAGGGGCTGAGGTTGTGTGCATCGCGCCCGGCGGCCACGTCGGGCAGCAACGGCCAGTCTTCCTCGCGGATTTCGACCATGTGGTACAGGCCGGGATAGTCCTCATAGGCCATTTCTGCCAGACGAAAGTCCGCGCCCTTGCCGGTGTGCGACGGGATCACATCGTCGATGATCACCGCATTGTGCGCGGCAGCCATGCGCGTCAAAGCCTGCAATTGTGCCTCGGTGCCCAGTTGCGGATCGATGTCGAAACTGATGCGGTCGAAATTGCCGTCGATGGTCGGGGTGTGCTCGGTGCCAGACAAGCCACCGGACTTCTTCAACGGGCCGTTGTGAATGCCCTGGATGCCGATCTTGGACAGGGTATGCCACAAGGTTTCGTCCCCCAGCGCCTCAAGCACGGTGCCGCCTTCGCGGGTGACAATCGAGGCGGGGTAGGCCGTGAACCACACCGACGACAAGGCCGAAGCGTCACGCGGCCGGGTCTGTGCATAGGGCTGCTGCCACAGGCGGCCTTGCCCCGAATACAGCTTGGCCCGCTGCCGCGCTACGTGGAGCATGGAATGTTGCACCAGCCAGTTCACATGGTCGTTGTTCGCCGCGGTCATAAGCTCGGTACCTGTCGTGGTGAAAAGGGTCGGTGTAAGCATATGAGGGGCGTGCGCGGCATTCGTTGCATCGACTTGGCTTCATCCTAATGTGGGAGGGGGCTTGCCCCCGATGGCGGTGGATCAGATAAAAATAGCCTGACTGACACACTGCTATCGGGGGCAAGCCCCCTCCCACATTAGATTTTCATCTGGCCTGCCGCCTTGCGTCGCTTGCCGGTACTGCCTCGGGGTGAACCCGGTTGAAGATTTGAACTGCCGGGTAAACGCGCTGTGATCGGTGTAGCCGCATTGCAGCGCCACCTCGGTAATTGGCAGCTCGGTATGCAACAACCGCCGGGCATGCTCAAGCCGGACTTTCTGGATCATTTGCCGAGGCGTGAGGTGAAACACGCGTTTGCAGTAGCGCTCCAGTTGCGCCACGGAAATCCCGGCGATGCGAGTCAATTCACCCAGGGTGACGCGGCGGTTGAAGTGGCTGCGGATGTGTTCGTCCACCGCCGCCAGGCGCTGATAGGCCGGGTGGGTTTCGCTGGCAGACTGCAAGTCCACCGAAATTCCGGCCAGGCCGATGATCGCGCCGAGTTGGTTGTACAGCGGCCACTTGTGGGTCAGGCACCAGCCGGGTTCGCGGGTGCCGTAGAGGTGCAATTCGAGTTGATCTTCCAGTACCAGCCCCTGCTTCAACACACGCCGATCTTGCTCGGTATAGCCGGGGCCCAATTGTGCGGGAAACACTTCGGCGCTGGTCTTGCCCAGCAGCGGTTGCAGCTGCTTGAGGCCGCAGCGTTGCACCAGGGTGCGGTTGGCGAGCACGTAGCGCGCGTCGATGTCCTTGATGAAAATCGCGGCGTTGGGCAGTACATCGAGCATCGGCAGCAACTGCTCTACCCCGCTCAATAGCTGCTCGATGTTGTGGGGTCGGCTGCCCTGGAAAAGGCTCGCGAACGCGCTCTGCAACATGACTTTATCTGCCCTTTTTTTCGTCGACAGCCAGCAGATTGCGCCATGGAACGAGCGCTGTCGAGCGCGGCAAATTGTGCTGAATTCGTCATCCATCGCCGCATAAAACATCAATCGTCAGCCGGGCATGTGGGTTCAGGATAGCGCCACTGCATGCCTATCCAATAACTCACAAGAAGGCGCCGCTATGTCAGGCCAAGGCAAGTTCAAGAAACAGCTGTCACTGATGGACCTCACCTTTATCGGGTTGGGGGCCATCTTCGGTTCGGGTTGGTTGTTCGCCGCCAGCCACGTGTCTGCCATCGCAGGCCCGGCGGGAATTTTTTCCTGGTTGCTCGGTGGTTTCGCCGTGCTGCTGCTGGGCATTGTCTACTGCGAACTCGGCGCCGCCCTGCCCCGCGCCGGTGGCGTGGTGCGCTACCCGGTGTATTCCCACGGTCCGCTGCTCGGGTACCTGATGGGTTTTATCACGCTGATCGCGTTTTCCAGCCTGGTAGCAATTGAAGTGGTCGCCTCGCGCCAATACGCCGCAGCCTGGTTTCCGCAGCTGACCAAGGCAGGTTCCAGCGACCCCACCACCCTGGGCTGGCTGGTGCAATTTGCCCTGCTGTGCCTGTTCTTTGTGCTCAACTACCGCAGCGTGAAGACCTTTGCGATCGCCAATAACCTGGTGAGCGTGTTCAAGTTCATCGTGCCGTTACTGGTGATCGGCGTGCTGTTCACCTTCTTCAAGCCGGCGAATTTCCAGGTGCATGGCTTCGCGCCGTTCGGCTTATCAGGTATCGAGATGGCCGTGTCGGCAGGCGGGGTGATCTTTGCCTACCTGGGCCTGACGCCGATCATTTCGGTGGCCAGCGAAGTGAAAAACCCACAGCGCACCATCCCCATCGCCCTGATCCTCTCGGTACTGTTGTCTACGGCCATCTATGTGCTGCTGCAAACCGCGTTCCTCGGCGGCGTGCCTACCGACATGCTCGCCAATGGCTGGGCCGGCATCAGCAAGGAACTGGCCCTGCCCTATCGCGATATCGCCCTGGCGCTGGGCGTGGGCTGGCTGGCCTACCTGGTGGTGGCCGATGCGGTGATCTCTCCCAGCGGCTGCGGCAATATCTACATGAACGCCACCCCGCGCGTGGTGTATGGCTGGGCGCAGACTGGCACCTTCTTCAAGATATTCACGCGCATCGATGAAAAGTCCGGCATCCCGCGCCCGGCGCTGTGGCTGACCTTTGGCCTGTCGGTGTTCTGGACCTTGCCGTTCCCGTCCTGGGAAGCGCTGATTAACGTGGTGTCTGCCGCCCTGATCCTCAGTTATGCCGTGGCCCCGGTGACGGTCGCCGCCCTGCGCCGCAATGCACCCGACATGGCGCGCCCGTTTCGGGTCAAGGGCATGGCGGTGCTGGGCCCGCTGTCATTCATCATCGCTGCGTTGATCGTCTACTGGTCGGGCTGGAGCACGGTGTCGTGGCTGTTGGGCCTGCAAATCCTGATGTTTGTGGTGTACCTGCTGTGCGCGCGCTGGGTGCCGACCGCGCACCTGAACCTCAAGCAACAAGTACGCTCCTCGGCCTGGCTGATCGGCTTCTACGCCGTGACCATCCTGCTCTCCAAGCTCGGCAGTTTTGGCGGTATTGGTGTGATCAGCCACCCGTTTGACACCCTGGTGGTGGCGGCCTGCGCCCTGGGCATTTACTACTGGGGCGCCGCCACCGGCGTACCCGCCCACTTGGTACGCCTGGAGCAGGAAGAGGACGAAAGCGAAGCCGTCAGCGACGCGCACTACAGCGCCCCACTGTCCCCGACTACCCACTGATGGAGCGCCTTATGAAACGACTGCACGTGATTGACTCACACACCGGCGGTGAACCTACACGCCTGGTCATGAACGGCTTTCCCGAACTGGCGGGTGCCTCGATCGCCGATCAACTGGACCACCTGCGCACCCACCACGATCAATGGCGCCGCGCCTGCCTGCTGGAGCCCCGGGGCAACGATGTGCTGGTGGGCGCGCTGTACTGTGCGCCAGTCACGCCGGGGGCGACCTGCGGGGTGATCTTCTTCAACAACGCCGGCTACCTCGGCATGTGCGGCCACGGCACCATTGGCCTGATTGCCTCGCTGCACCACCTGGGGCTGATCCAACCGGGCGTGCACAGCCTCGACACGCCGGTCGGCCCGGTCGCGGCCACCTTGCACGAAGACGGCAGCGTGACCCTGCGCAATGTGCCCGCTTACCGCTACCGCAAGCAGGTGGCGGTTGAGGTGCCTGGGCATGGCGTGGTGCTGGGCGACATCGCCTGGGGCGGCAACTGGTTCTTCCTGGTGTCGGACCACGGCCATGAGTTGCAGATGGATAACGTGGAGGCCCTGACCGACTACACCTGGGCCATGCTCAAGGCCCTCGAAGCCCAAGGCATCCGTGGCGCAGACGGTGCGCTGATCGACCATATCGAATTGTTCGCCGACGACGCCCACGCCGACAGCCGCAACTTCGTAATGTGCCCCGGTAAAGCCTATGACCGCTCCCCCTGCGGCACCGGCACCAGCGCCAAGCTCGCCTGCCTGGCCGCCGACGCAAAACTGGCCGCAGGAGAACTTTGGGTACAAGCCAGCATCACCGGCAGCCAATTCCTCGGCCGCTATGAGTGGGACGGCGAACACGTACGCCCATTCATCACCGGCCGCGCCTACATGACCGCCGACAGCACCTTGCTGATCGACGAACAAGACCCGTTTGCCTGGGGCATCTGAGCCCATTATTCATTCAACTGAAACCGGAGTTAGCACCATGAGCGACAACATCTTCACCGGCTGCATGCCCGCCCTGATGACCCCTTGCACCGCCGAGCGCCAACCGGACTTCGATGCACTGGTGGCCAAGGGCCGCGAGCTGATCGACATCGGCATGAGTGCCGTGGTGTATTGCGGCTCCATGGGCGACTGGCCGCTGCTCACCGAGGCCCAGCGCCAGGAAGGCGTGGCGCGCCTGGTGGCTGCGGGTGTGCCGACCATCGTCGGCACCGGTGCGGTGAACAGCCGTGAAGCCGTATCTCACGCAGCCCATGCCGCCAAAGTCGGCGCCGATGGTTTGATGGTGATTCCCCGCGTGCTGTCCCGAGGTGCTTCGGCCACTGCGCAAAAGGCCCACTTTGCAGCGATCCTCAACGCCGCGCCCGACCTGCCGGCGGTGATCTACAACAGCCCCTACTACGGTTTCGCCACCCGCGCTGAGTTGTTCTTCGAACTGCGCCGCGAGCACCCGAACCTGATCGGCTTCAAGGAGTTCGGCGGCGCCGCCGACCTGCGCTACGCCGCCGAAAACATCACCTCCCAGGATGACGATGTGACCCTGATGGTCGGCGTCGATACCCAAGTGGTGCACGGCTTCGTCAACTGCAACGCCACCGGCGCCATTACCGGCATCGGCAACGCACTGCCCCGCGAAGTGCTGCAACTGGTGGCGCTGAGCAAAAAAGCCGCCAAGGGCGATGCCAAGGCGCGTCGCCAGGCCCGCGAGCTGGAAGCTGCACTGGCGGTGTTGTCGTCGTTCGACGAGGGCTGCGACCTGGTGCTGTATTACAAGCATTTGATGGTGCTCAACGGCGACCAGGGCTACGCCCTGCACTTCAACGAAACCGACGACCTCAGCGCTGCCCAGCGCCGGTATGCCGAGCAGCAGTACGCGCTGTTCCGCCAGTGGTATGCCAACTGGTCGGCCGAACAGAACGTCGCTTGATTTTCTGTAGGCGCGAGCTTGCTGTGGCGAGGGAGCTTGCTCCCGCTGACTGCGCAGCAGCCTCCGGCTTTTATTGGGGGCGCTTCGCACCCCAGCGCAAGCAAGCTTGCTCGCCACAAAAGCTCGCGCCTACAACACTCCTCTGTTTTTCTGGATGCCCCCATGACTCTGACAGGCAAGATGCTGATCGGTCAGCAATCCGTTTGCGGCCATCGCGATGCGATCCGGGCGATCAACCCCGCTACCAACACCCCACTGGAACCCGCCTACGCTGGCGGGGATGAGCAGCACGTCGACCAGGCCTGCGCACTGGCGTGGGCCGCGTTCGACGCTTACCGCGAAACCACCTTGGCAGATCGCGCCACGTTGCTTGAAACCATCGCCACCCACATCGAAGCCCTGGGCGATGAGTTGATCGAACGCGCCTGCGCCGAAACCGGCTTGCCTCGCGCACGCATTGAAGGTGAACGCGGCCGTACCTGCGGGCAACTGCGCGCTTTTGCCCGCACCGTGCGCCTGGGCGAATGGCTCGACGTGCGCGTCGATACCGCACAGCCCCAGCGCCAACCCCTGCCCCGTGCCGACCTGCGCCAGCGTCATATCGCCCTGGGCCCGGTAGCCGTGTTCGGTGCCAGCAACTTCCCTCTGGCCTTCTCCGTGGCGGGCGGCGATACCGCATCGGCCCTTGCCGCCGGTTGCCCGGTGATCGTCAAGGCGCATAACGCGCACCCCGGCACCAGCGAGCTGGTGGGGCGCGCCATCGCCCAGGCGGTTAAAGAGTGTGGCTTGTCGGAGGGTGTGTTTTCACTGCTCTACGGCGCGGGTAACGAGGTGGGTATCGCATTGGTGCGCGACCCGCGCATCAAGGCCGTAGGCTTCACGGGGTCGCGCAGTGGCGGTATCGCCCTGTGCCAAGCGGCGCAGGCACGCCCGGAGCCGATCCCGGTGTACGCGGAAATGAGCTCGATCAACCCGGTGTACCTGTTTCCTGCTGCGCTTGAAGCTCGGAGCGAAGCCTTGGCCGATGGGTTCGTCGCGTCGCTGACCCAAGGCGCCGGCCAGTTCTGTACCAACCCTGGCCTGGTGATCGCCCTGCAAGGCGCCGCTCTGGACCGTTTTGTCCAATCCGCCAGTGAGCGTCTCTCGCGTTGCCCGTCCCAGACCATGCTCACACCGGGTATTTTCAGCGCCTGCGAAACCGGCCTGAAGACCCTGGCCCAGCACACCACCATAGCCGCCAAAGGCTTGCCAGCGACCGGGCCAAACCAGGGCCAGCCCCATCTGTTCGTGACCCAGGCCGAGGCGTTCCTGAACAATGAACACCTGCAAGCCGAAGTATTCGGCGCCGCCTCGCTGGTGGTGCAGTGCCGTGATGTCGAGCACATGCGCCAGGTGTCCGAACACCTGGAAGGCCAACTCACCGCCACCCTGCAGATGGATGACCACGACTTGCCACAGGCGCGGGCATTGCTGCCGGTGCTGGAGCGCCAGGCTGGGCGCCTGCTGGTGAACGGCTGGCCGACCGGCGTAGAAGTGTGCGACGCCATGGTGCATGGCGGGCCCTTTCCGGCGACTTCGGATGCGCGCAGTACCTCGGTGGGCACGGCGGCGATCCTGCGATTCCTGCGCCCGGTGTGTTACCAGGACGTCCCGGACGCCTTGCTGCCCACCGCGCTGCAGCACGACAACCCGCTGCGGTTGCGGCGCCTGCTCGACGGCCAGCGAGAAGCATGATCATGGCCGATCCCAAGCAAGCAGACATCGTAGTAGTCGGCGCCGGCATTATCGGCGTCGCCTGCGCCTTGCAGCTGGCACGCCAAGGCCGCCGAGTCGTCGTGCTCGACCCGCAGGCACCCGGCATGGGCGCCTCCTACGGCAACGCCGGCCACCTGGCAACGGAGCAGGTGTTCCCCATCGCCGACCTGTCGATCCTCAAGCGCTTGCCCGCCATGCTCCTGGACCCCATGGGCCCGCTGCGCCTGGACTGGACCTATCTGCCCCGCGCCCTGCCCTGGTTTATTCGCCTGCTGCTGAACCTGCGGCCAGTGCGTTATCAGCGCACCGTAGCCGGCCTTCGCGCGCTGAACGAAGGCAGCCTGGGCGCGTGGCAACGCTTGCTGCAATCGATTGGGCAAGCGCCATTGCTGCGTGAAGACGGTTCGCTGTTGGTGTATGAGCGCGGCGAATCCCGCGCTGCACTGGATGCAGTGCAGCAACGCATGCGGCAACAAGGCGTCGCCGTGGACTTCTGGAGCGGCGATGCGGTGCGCAAGGCTGCGCCGCAACTGAGCGACGCCATACAAGGCGGTTTGTTCTTTCCCGCTACCGGACATTTTCTGGACCCGTACACGGTGGTTGGCGAACTGGTGAACGCGGCCAAGGCTGAGGGGGTGCAATTTCTTCAGCAGCGCGTTCTGGACGGACGCCTGGAGAGTAACGGCGTTTCCCTGATGACCGACCAAGGCGTACTGACAGCGCAGCAAGTGCTGATCGCCTGCGGCGCCCACTCGGCCAAACTCACCGCAGCTCTCACCGGCAAACAAGTGCCGCTGGACACCGAACGCGGTTACCACCTGATGCTGCCCCACGAACAACAGCGCCTGCCCTTCGCGGTCACTTCACTGGAGCGCAAATTCATCATGACGCCCATGACCGGTGGCCTGCGCCTGGCCGGCACGGTCGAATTCGCCGGCCTCGACCGCCCGGCCAATATGCAACGGGCCTGGCAGTTGCACCGGTTGAGCAAAGGGCTGTTCCAACACGACTTGAGCGACAGCGAAGCCACACCCTGGATGGGGTTTCGCCCTTCCCTGCCCGACTCGCTGCCGATCATTGACCGGGTGTGCGAAGGCAAAGTGCTGCTTGCATTTGGTCACCAGCATTTGGGACTGACACAAGCGGCGGTGACGGCCGAGTGGGTTGGGCAGCTTGTGGCGGGTGAGCAGGTGCCGCAATTGCACCTCTACCGCCTGGAACGATTCTGAGAATACCGAGAACCCAATGTGGGAGCTGTCGAGCCCCAGCGAGGCTGCGAAGGGATCGCCGCGCAGCCCCTGAAAAACCGCAGCGTTTGTATCGCCCAGGGCTCGAGCTGCTACTTGACCAACCGCTTCTCCTTGGAGGGGCGATAGCCGAAATACGCGCTGTAGCATTTGCTGAAATGGCTCGGCGAGACAAACCCGCACGCCACCAGCACATCCACCTGTGACAACTCGGTGTGCTGCAACAGGCGTCGCGCTTCAGTGACGCGCAATTCCATGTAGTAGCGTTGCGGCGTGGTACCCAGTTGTTCCTTGAACAAGCGCTCCAGCTGGCGGCGGGAACGGCCGGCGTAGACGGCGAGCTGATCGAGTTCCAGGGGCTCTTCGAGGTTGGCGTCCATCAGCTTCACCACCTCGCGCAGCGGCGCGCTGACACAGATGTTTTCGGTGGGTTTGATGCGGCGGTAGCGCGATTCTTCGAACGCCAGAATATCTTCGATGCCTTCGACCAAGGCTTTGCCATGCAGGCTCTTGATCCAGTCCAGGGCCATATGGAAAGCCCCCGAGGGGCTGGACGCGGTGAGGCGGTCGCGGTCGATGACGTAGGGTTCGCTGGTGACCTGCGCCGCCTTGGACACTTCGGCCAGTGCCGGCCGATGCTCGGGATGGATGGCACAGCGATAACCCTGCAGCAGCCCCGCACGCCCGAGGAACCACGAGCCGTTCCACAAACCGGCGAGGCGCACGCCCGCTTCACCCGCACTGCGCAGCCATTGGACAAATGGCTCGCTGGCCTTGAGTTCGGTACGAAAACCACCGCAGATCACCAATAGGTCCAAGTCCTGCAAGGTCGCCAGCATCAGGTTCGCATCCGGGCGAATGACCAGGCCCAGGTCGCTGATGACTTCGCCCTCGCCCCACCCGAAAGTGCGCGTAGCGAACAGATCAGGGCGCAACAGGTTGGCGGTCACCAGCGTGTCGAGGGTCTGGGTGAAGGCCGGCAAGGAGAAGTGTTCGAGCAGCAAAAAACCGACACGGGTGACCGAGGTTGATTGCTGGGGGTTATCACTGAGGTAGCGCAGGTTCTTGCCTTGCATGCCACCGCTGAACTGGCGTCTTTCCATCGAGGGTCGGCCCACGCTTATTGTTGTGCAGTGGGCGCTATCTTAGGGGCAAATGCAGTGCCTGTCTCAGGTGACGCTCAAGGCGGGTAGCGGCCATGGCGCTGATCTTGATAAAAGCTGTTCGCTTGAAAAGCCACGGCCCAGGCGCTGCGCGCTGATCTGATACGGTTTTTTCTTTTCAATCTGCGCCTGTATTGAAAACCGCTTGAGGCGGACAATAGCCCCATCCCGACATTCCTGTCGTCCCCTTCCCCTCGGAGGCCTTATGACCAAGATGGCAATTTTCCTGTTTGGCTTTTTGGTGTTGACCATTGGCATCGGCATGTTGGCGACCATCTCACCGGTCTAAGCCCGCATCAACGTGGCGAGGGAGCTTGCTCCCGTGACGGCCTCATACCCGACGCCCCACGATCCAACTGTGGGAGCTGGCTTGCCTGCGATGACGGCCTGACAGCCGACGCCTATCTACCTGACACCCCGCGATCAAACTGTGGGAGCGGGCTTGCTCGCGAAGGCGGCCTGACAGCCGACACAATTGGATTGTGTGCATATCCATCGCTGCGGTAACGGCCACTTAGGGTTCCGCCTGACGGCGGGTCACTTTGGAAAAGAGCCGGAATGCCGGCCCAGCCCAAAGTAACCAAAGGGCTCTTGCCCCACCCTCGGCACCTCGCCTTGGCTCGGTGTGCCCGAACGCAGGCTTCGCATCGTGGTTACCTACGCCCGCCTCAACCCACAAACAGCATCGGATACAGCGACAGCACCAACAGCCCGGCCATGGACCAGTTGAACATCCGTAACCAGCGCGGCTCGCGCAGCAAGTTGCGCAAGCCACTGCCACACCCCACCCATACGCACACACTCGGCAGGTTGACCACCGCAAAAACCAGGGCGATCACCAGCACATTGGTGACATAACCCTCGGCCGGCGTGTAGGTGGTAATCGCCCCCAACGCCATGATCCAGGCTTTGGGATTGACCCACTGGAAGGCCGCCGCACCGAGGAAGGTCATCGGCTTGCCATGTTCATCCTGGTTATCAGACATACCGCCCGCATTGGCAATCTTCCACGCCAGATACAACAAATACGCGGCGCCGACATAACGCAACAGCGTGTAGGCCCACGGAAACAGCTTGAACACCTCGCCCAAGCCAAGCCCCACACAAATCACCAACAGCATGAAACCGATGCTGATCCCCAGCGCATGGGGCATCGAACGGCGAAAGCCGAAATTCACGCCTGAGGCCAGCAACATGGTGTTGTTGGGCCCCGGGGTGATCGAAGAGACAAAAGCGAACAGCACGAAAGCTGATAACAGGCTGGTAGACATGATCATGGCGCGGCATCCAAGCGGTGGTGATGTGCCTGCGACAGTAGTGGGTTATGGCGCGCTGCGCCCCGTACAGCTAGGGGTGGATCGAGGCATACACTTGCACAGCCTAAGCGCTTACCGAGACGCGTCGGGAACCGGTGTGGGAACCTGCCATGCCGGTTTTTTGCCCTCCTGACTGTCGAACATACGCCGCGCCTTGCGAAAGTCCTCCACGTTTTCGACCACCCAGGTCCAGACAGGCGACATGCGAATCAAAAGCTCCCTGCCCAGGGGCGTCAGCTCGTACTCGACGCGTGGCGGAATCTCACCGAACTCGCGTCGAACCAAAAAACCATCGCGCTCCATGGCGCGTAGGGTCTTGGTCAACATGCGCTGAGTCACACCCGTCATCTGCCGTTTTATCTCGGCATGACGCATCGCACCGTACACACCCAAGGCATGCAGGATGCCCAATGACCAGCGGCTACCGGCGTGAGCCAGGACTTCACGCCTGACGCCATCGTCTTCTTCCCTGAGCGACTGGCAGATAATTTCTGCCTGGCTGAGCGTTTCATGATCGGTCATTTCTACCCCTGGTATCACACGTGTGCCTTCTTATGAGCGCTGCCGAATCGTGCCAGCATGGGCTCATCTTATCGCCAACAGGTCTGCGGAGAAATCATGCCTGAAATGCCCCCACTTCCCTCTCAATCGATCCTCGTTCTAGGCGCCGGCGAACTCGGCCTGCCGGTTTTGCGCAACCTGGCGCGTGAGGCCAAACGCGCGCCCGGTTCCACTATTAGCGTGCTGCTCAGGGAATCGACCATCAACACGCAAATGCCCGAAAAAAAGGCAGAGGTCGACGAGCTGCGCAGCCTGGGCATCCAGATGGTCGCCGCAGACTTGGTGAACGACTCAATCGATCAACTTGCCAAGGTCTTCGCACGCTTCGATACCGTGATCGGCTGCGCAGGCATGGTCGCGGGCCGAGAAACCCCGATGAAGCTGGCGACCGCCGCGCTCAAGTCCGGCGTGAATCGCTACTTCCCCTGGCAGTTCGGCGTGGATTTCGAAGTAATTGGTCGGGGCAGCCCCCAGGATCTGTTCGATGCCCAGCTCGATGTGCGCGAGTTGCTGCGCGCCCAGCACAACACTGAATGGGTCATCATCTCGACAGGCATGTTCACCAGCTTCCTGTTCGAGCCGGTGTTCGAGGTCGTCGACTTCGACAACAACACAGTCAACGCCCTGGGCAGTCTGGAGAACAGCGTGACGCTCACCACACCGGACGACATCGGTACGCTGACAGCACACATCGTGTTCTTCGAACCCCGCCTGCGCAATCAGATTGTCTACCTGGCCGGCGACACCGTGACGTATGGGCAGGTTGCGAGCATGCTGGAGCGTGTTCTGGATCGCCCGTTCAAACGCAACGTGTGGACGGTTGACTATCTCATGCAGGCACTGGAGCAAGACCCCACACACCACATCAAGAAGTACCGTGCCGTATTCGCACAAGGCAAGGGTGTGGCCTGGCCTAAGGCGGCCACCTTCAACGAGCAACAGTCGATTCCGGTCACCACTGCCGAGCAGTGGGCTCGGGAAAACCTTGCAGGCCATTGAAAGTCGGATTCTGAAGCCAGCCGTAAAGGCTGGCACAGGTGAAGGGACGGTTAGCGGATTTGAGCTTCACGCTGCTGGTCAGAGGCATGTTGTTTTTTTACATGCTTGCGCGACCTGAGCTCGTATTGATGGTGAATAAACCAGGCGACCAACAACACCCCAGTGACGCCAAAAACCAAGACCAACAGCTCTAGTGCGGTACCTTCATGTGAAAACATTTTTCGTTCCTCGTCCTGAAGCCGTGTGACCGAAAAAACAGCCACACCGAAATTGTTTGTAATAATTCAAACATTTTCAGGGTAGTCTGCAAAAGCTCAGGTGACAACCCCCGTTCGACCCAGAACCCTTGATCTAGACGTGTCACTCGTCGAAAACACGGATAAATCACAGGCGATAAAAAACCCCTTAGACGCGAATCTACGGGGTTTCTTTTCGCTTATTTGCTGCCAGAAGCGTCCTGCTCGACCACCATATCCAACACGTAGACCGTCGAAGGCGCATCCGCTGGCGGATTCTTCCATTCGTACTGTTTGACCCGCAGCACAGTGCGCACGCCGTCATGATGCACAAAGCCTTCGATAGGCTGGTACAGCGGATGCCAGGTGTCTTGGGTCGCCAGTTGCAGGCCCGCGTCGTCATAACGACGCTCGCGCACTTGGAGGCACTGATAATCTGGAATCAAAGGATGGCTGCACTTGACCGTCTTGGCCGCCACTTCCAGAAACTTGACCTCACCCTCGCTACCGTAGCGGGTCTGCGGGGTGGCCTCGCCTTGCAGCTTGAGCACCGAGCCATCCGCTGTCGTCAGTTGCAGCATCGGCGCCACGTTATCGCCGGTGATCACAGCGCGCAGCTCACCCTTGAACAGCCGCCCTACCTGGGCATCAAGGTCCATCAGGCTCTTGTCACAGGCCATCAGCGTAGAGGCCAGTGGCTGAACCTTCAGAACCCCGTCCTGATAGTGAAAGCCGCCGAACTGACGATTGCAGCCACCGCTGATGCTCAGGTTCTTGTCACCGAAGGCAACGCGCAACTTGCGCTCGATGCCTTTGTTCATCGCCACAAGAGGCTTGCCCGACGCGTCCGTTGCCGAGACCAGGTTCCAGTCGTAAGCGGATAAGGTTGGCTGGGCTACAGCTGCTGAGGTAGTAGGCATTGAAGGTGATTCTTCATGGCTTTTGGAAGGGGCGGCACAGCCTTGGATGAGTGCAGCACACACGGCTACAAGAAGAATTTTTTGTTTCATGGGTCACTCTGTCAGCTTTGATGAGTGCGGGCGTTATCTTGCGCTGGCAGGATAAGCGCGCGGCTAAACCGGCATGAGGAGGTCGCTTGAGGCTTTACTGAGCGTAGACCCAATGCGCGCTTGGCGGACCTCGTCCTTGGCCGATAGCAATCGGACATCATTTGTTTGGTTCAGTTTCACGAGGCGTTGGAAGTGCAGGCAAATCACAGACAATAAAAAACCCCGTAGACGCTAATCTACGGGGTTTCTAAGAGTGGAGGCCGAGGTCGGAATCGAACCGGCGTAGGCGGATTTGCAATCCGCTGCATAACCATTTTGCTACTCGGCCTCAAACGATCAATGCCCTTGTTGCTGACATTCACCGCATACAAACTTGAGTGGGCTACGTGATGCCTGCCTCTACTCTAAACCATTGAATACATTGAAGTTTTTGATGCTTCATTGCGTTCGATGGGCGCCATTATGTACTCATTTGCCTAGGCCTGCAACCCCTTGATTTCAAAAAATATTCTGCCTTGGCATCAAGGGGTTGCGCGTCTGCCCTACTCCTTCACTGTTTGGATTTGGTAGTGCGGGTCGGCCTTGATCTGGGCTTCGGTGAAGGGCAACGGGTGCAGTTTTTTCTCGGAGAAGGCTTGGGTCTGGTCCTTTGAATAAGCGGACGCCGGGTTGCTGGACTCGGAGAATGCCAGGACGCCGACTGCGTTGGGGCCTTTGTCGTCGAAGCTGACGATTTGCAGGTAGCTGGTGCCGCTGACGACTTCGCGTTTGCCGTCGGCGCGGGGCACGGTTTGCATGGCGTTGTAGATGCCCACTTCTTGCGGGCCGCCGTGGATGGGGGTTTGGCCGGAGACTTGGATATCGCCCCAGCGGGTCTGCCCCAGTTTGCTGACCTCAGCGCTGGAGGCCAGCATGGCTTCCAGCAGGGCCTTGGCGACAGGGGCGCGGTCAATGGCGAGGCCGCTTGGGGTGGTCAGTGGATGGGCCGGGTCGAAGGCCACGCGCCAGGCATCGGGGATTTGCTGCAGGTGTTGCATCAGGTTGATGAAGTGCACCAGGCCCACGCCGCTGTCGAGGTTGGCGCGCTGGTCCCAGTTTTTCAGGCTGGTGCACAGCGGTTGTAGCGCGTTGGCGTCGGTGCCGAGTTGGTTGGCGCAGAATGTCAGCAAGTCGGGCATGACCTGGCCCGCCAGGTACACCTCGTTGTCCATGACCATGTCTTGCAGGTCGGTGACGCTGATCGGCTGCTGCTCAAGGGCTTGCAGGCGCTGGAGCGCGAAGCGCGCACGCGGGCCGAGGCCGATGTTGTCCTGGCTGATCACCGGCGAAAAGCCCGTTAGCGGCGCCTTGGGGTTGGCCATCCAGGCGGAATCGTTGGAGTGTTGCACGTAGTCGGTGCGTTGCAGTTGGGGCAACTGGTCGGCCGGGAAGATACCGGGCTGGGCCGCGCGCGGGTCGATATCCCAGGCGCAGGCGCTGTGGGCGCCGTCAAGCATGATCATTTGCAGGCCGGCCCGTGGGTCGCTGCATGTTGCCAGTTTAGCGGCGCTGACGTTGGGCACCACCGACAGGTTCATGTACAGGCTCTGGCCCTGGTCATCGACGGCCAGGGTGTTGACCCAGGGGATGCCTTGCAGGGTATGCACCGAGCTTTGCAGTTCCTTGAGGCTGCTGGCGCGGTTCATGGCGTACCACTGTTGCAGCACCCGGTCGTTGCTCAGGTTGGCGTCGCGCAGGCTGAAGGCGTAGTGGCTGTCCCAGTCGAGCTTGCCCGGCCATTGCACCACGGGGCCGAACTGCGAACTGTAGACGTTGTGGGACACGGCCTTGAGGCTGCCGTCAGCTTGCTTGACCTGGACTGTTACGGCCGTTTTTTCCAGTGGGATGGACTTGCCGTCCAGCAGATAACGGGTGGCGTCCTTGGGGTCGAGGGTCAAGCGGTACAGGGTGAAGTGTTTGGAGGTGTCGACGGTGTGGGTCCACGCCACATGCTGGTTGAAACCGATGTTCACCACGGGCAGCCCTGGCAATGCGGCGCCCATCACATCCAGCTGGCCAGGGATGGTCAGGTGCATCTGGTAAAAACGCATGCCGCCCAGCCAAGGAAAATGCGGGTTGGCCAGCAGCATGCCACGGCCATTGAATGAGCGGTCACGGCCCACGGCGACGGCATTGCTGCCTCGGTCCAGCGTGAAGCGTTGCTGGTTGGCCGCGGCCAGTGCAAAGCCTTTGGCGTCGGATTGGACATCGGCGGTGGCTTGGGGTGGTGTTGCCCCGACCAGGGCTTCGGCGAATTGGCCGACGCCCCCTTCCACCAATAGCCTGCGGGTCAACTTGACCAGGTCTTGGACTACCAAGGGCCGTACCCACGCGGCCTGGCAATGCGCGGGTGCGCCCTGCTCCTTGAGGTAACGGTTGTAGCCGGCCACGTACCCTTCGAGGCGCTGTTGCATCTGCGGGCTCTGGGCTTTCCAGAATGCCGCCACTGCCTCGGGGGTATTCAACCAATTGAAGAACACATCGCTGGCGAGGTTGTTGCGCTCTTGCAGGGTCGCTTGGTCCGGCCCGAAAAACTTGGCGCGCTCGCCATTGACCGTGACCACTTCATTGGCCAGCAAGCACAGGTTGTCCTGGGCATAGGCGTACCCCATACCCACCCCCAGGCCACGCTCGTCAAAGGCGCGAATATGCGGCACGCCATAACTGGTACGCCGGATATCCGCCGACGCCTGCGTTACCTGTTCCCGTGCCGATACGGCCAGGCTCAACCCCAGCAACAGCCCTGCCACGCCCACTCTGGACAACCCGTTGGAAATAATCACGCCGACTCCACAGTCAAATTGAACACCCTCACAAGGGATGGTTACCCCACCGTAAGAACGCAAATCGACCGGAATAATTTAGCCGCACAAGGCTGTATATCGTCAGCGCTTGAAAGGTGACAAATCTGATACCGACAAATTTTCTACATTCATCGTTTCATGATTTGCCTCACTCGTTCGTCTTATTACTCAAGAGCACCATCTTTTCCTGATCAGGCTCTGAAAAGAAAAGGAGTTTTTGCATGTATAACCCGCAAGTGCCCACGGATGGACATTCAAAGGCCACCGATACTCACTTTGGCAACGACACACGGGCGTTCGGCAACGCGCCCGAACAGCAGGGCAACCAGCGCATCCGCCATTTGCTCAAGTGTTTCGGTTTGCGCACCAGCCTGATCCGGCTGAAGGTCATCGACGCCCTCCTCACCGCTGCCGACAACCAGCGCACCCTCGGGGTACGCGGCGTGCACAGCCACCTGCTGGAGCTGGGCATTCCGTTGTCGTTTCTCAGCGTGCGCGAGGTACTCAAGCGTCTGTGCAGCGAGGGTGTGATCACCCTGAACGCCGACAAGAGCTACAGCCTCCATGAAGAGGCTGCCAAGGTACTCGAAGGTCGTGCCTGACTGACACGCGTCAGAAGTTAGGCTTGACCTTGCGGCGCATGATGCCGTTGATCACCACGACGACCACGGCAATCGCGATGGCCAGGTACTGGAAGGTTTTCTCGCTGATCAAGCCAGTGTTCTGCAGATAAGACAGGCCGAACATCGCGCCCAGTACAGCCAGGGCAATCAGAAGCGAGTATTTCAAGCGTTGCTTTTGGGTCATGACGAATTCCTGGACCTGAAGGATGTATCCACTGTGTATCGCCGCGCATGCCAAGCACATACCCAACTACGGGGATGGCACGGCGTCGGCGGGGTCTTATGTTACAGGCGATGAACAGATTTGGCTTGTCCTACGCCTGACAGACCTTTGAAGCCCCTTGGAGAATTGTGAAATGCTTCGACGACTCATCCTGCTGGTTCCCTTGATGATCATGCTGAGCCTGGGCGGTTGTTTCTTCTTCCCGCGCGGCGGTGGCTGGCATGATCGCCACGATGATGGCGGCCGAGTTTACGAACGTCGCTGATCCCCTCGGGAGTACTCCGCCCTAACGAGCTGCCCCTGCGTGCTCACTGTGTGCAGCAAGCCCACTTTCCCCGTGTTGCTGCACCGACGCGTTACATATTCGTTAATAACATTTCCCCGGGCGCCTTCGGAACCTTCCGACGCTCTCATCCCAATCATTCGAGGCCCAAACAAGGAAGAATCATCCCTCGGATTATCATCAGGACGCGTGGGCCAATGCCATTGGAATAACTCACTTGATTTCAGGTATCGCCCACCATCGCCTGCGCCGAAACGTCTCCAGCGATGAAATCGCCGCTCCTGCCCACACCCGTCCGATGCCAGGGACGGTCCAGACGATAGCCGTTCCGGACGTGGATGCGATCACGCCGGTCAGTGCGATTCGTTCTGACCTGATCAAGGGCCTTCAAATAACTGATCAACGCGTGTTGCTCAATCAATACCAACAACTCAACCAGGACATCCAGGCACTGCTGCTGCGCCAGCCGACGCTCAGCAGTGTTATCGAGCAGCAATTGAATCGCAGCTTCGGTACTACACCGCCTGTAGACGCCTCGTCACTGTATGTGCATCGCTATCACACTGATGAACACGGCCAACGCACATTAATCTCGGTGCAGAGCATCACCGAAGCCCTGTTCAACGCACTGCGCCAGCTCAAGGCACCTCCCGGCGCCCAGGCCTCGACCAGTACTGCCAGCACGGAAGTCGGCTTCTACACCAGCGCCTCGCCAAGCGAAAGCAGCCAGCAATTGCACGCTCGCGACACCCTCCTTTCGATTGCACAAACCATCGAAAAAGAACTGCCCCTGAGCCTTTCCCGATTCTGGACCGAGCCACGCACGGGCGAACCCAACCCCGAGTCACCCCAGAACGAATTGCTCAGTATCCACCGAGAGATGCTGTCCACCCTCGCCGCCTTGGGCGTGGAAGACGGTGCGTTAACGCCCGCCGCCAAATCATTGATCGACAAGGCGCTTGAGTATCCAACCCTGCAGGCTCAGGAAAGCGCGATGAGGGATGGCGAAAGGCCCGGTGTCTACCCGCTCAAATTGGATACCCCAAGCCCAGAGGGAAGCCTGCTGGCAGGGGCCTTCCTGATCACCAGCAGCGATGGATCGTCGGCGACACGCCCATTCAGTAGCGCACAGACAGACCGCACCTTACTTCCTGGCCAACAGCAAGGCCTGACGGTGCTCTACACACCTCGCGATGGCTACGAAACCTTCGACAGCCCGGCCAAGGCACTTGCGACCTTGCGTCAACGCATTAATGACGACCCCGAAGCCGCAGCGCAGCTACTGCAGAGTTTGCCGGTGGAGGTTCAAAACGGCTTGAAGGATGACTGGAAAAATCACTTGAGCCAGGACCTCTCCCCAGTGACCGGCGACGTCATTGCCACAGGCGTGCCGCAGTTGCTGGAGCGCCAGCGGCATCAGGTGAGTAACGCACTGCAAGCGTTGTATGAGTCGAACAACGTTGAGCCGACGCTTGTCGACCCGTGGGGGCATCTTCTGACTGAGACGGGCCTGCCTGAGGCTGCCGACCTGGGACCGCATTTCGACGGCAACAGCGCCCTGTTGGCGCGTGCGCAATGGCTGGACGAGCGCGCGAACAGCATCGACGCGCGCCAGGCATTGGATCAACGCCTGGGTGATCAGAAAAACTGGCGATACCTTGCGCAAAAACTCAACGAGTCTGCCCAGGCCTTGCCGCAAAGCCCGACAGAACGTGAGGTGTCGGCCCTGCTGAAAAATACGCCGATGAATATCGCGCCAGACTCAGCCCATTACCAAGCCTACATACGGACACCTGGCATGTCCGTAAGCCTCGAAGCCTTCCTGCTTGAAAACGGCGTGCCATTGCCCAAGACCGTGGTCGACTTGCTGGCCTTGGCGCAAAGCGCAAAAGCACGCGCACAGCAACACCCCTTGGGCAACTTCGCAGGGGGCCTGTCCTGGCCGATCCCCTTGGATGTCAGCCAACAAGACACGCTGCGCACGGCCGCCGTCGAACATGCCAACAGCGATCCCGACTTACCGCAGGGGAATCCCAAGCGCGGCGTACTGGAACATCTGGGTAGAAACCTGAGTTTCTCCGAGCAGGCACTGGCGGACCCGGTCAAGGTGCTCGAAACCCTGATCAGCTCCAAGGATGGCCAGGCTCTCGGCCAAGCCATGCAAACCAAAATGAATGGTATCGCCACCGACACCAGCGCAAACGACTATGCCCTGGCGGCGATCCAATTGATGCTGGACCCCGAGTCGTTGACGGCGCCTGTGCGAAACCATGTGGCGGGTTTCGACCTGGCGCAGAAAAGTCATTGGGGCAAACCGCTTTCGACCATCACCAACAGCCTGCGCCAACACTTGATTGACACGGGGCGCGAATCCCCTGAGCTCGCTGGCGCGGCCGCACATCTGTTACTCAGACGCACTGCGCCGCAATTGCTGGTCAAGGACATTCCTGATTCGGTAGTTTACGGCAGCGCCGCGTGGGCGAACCTTTGCATTGCAGTAGCCGCCATTGAAGCCAAGACTCCAGGCCGCGTGGCCGCCCTGTCTTATGCCGAAGTGATGATCACCGCCGACACTGCTGGCGCCGTGCCCGCCTCTGCGCAAGCCGCAGTGATGTTGGATTGGGCCGTGGCCAATGACATTCTTCCAGCGAAAGACGATGCCCTGTATCAGCCAGCCGACCTGGAAAAAGCCCAGGCGCTGTTCAAAGCACAACTCGATACGCTGATAGAAGCCTCATCGCTCATCGGCGGGAGTTTTCCAAGCCGTAAACACATGGCGCTGGACCTCCTCGTGAAGACATTCGGCCCTGGCATGGACTTCGAGCTCAAGATGTTTTCCAGATACAATGGCGATACGCCCAGCGCGCCGCGCTCACTGGTGGAAATCGTCATGGAAGAACGGGTCATGGAGGGTCGCTGGGTACTCACGAAAGAAAATACCGGCGTGGACCTTGATGCCGTTATTGCCTTCACCCACAGCGCGCCATTCAATATTCAACGAGCGTTTGAGGATGCCTTTTCTACCGCCTTGGACAATCATAAGACCGTTAAAAAAACAGCTCTCCTCAACGCGCTCAGCAACCTGCCGCCCGAAGACAGAAAAAACTTGACCCAGGGCAAGCTCAATTATTTTCAAGAAAAAAGTTACAAGGTGGGCATGATCCCTTTCGAAGGTGACACCTTGTTTCACACCAGCCCTACGGTACTGGTCACCGCGCAAAACAATGGACAAACCACCACCTATGAGTTCGATACGGTAAACGGCGTTATCCGAAGCCGGGGCAACCGAAAAACACCGGCGGCCCCTGTCAAGTTCTCCAACGAGATAATCAGGGAAGAGCCATTTTATCCGGACAGAGACAACGTCAAGATCGTCGACAGCGGGCAATCGATTCTCGCAAGTATCCCGGCCAACCCTGTGCCGTTTTCATGGATCGACCTGGGTGATTTGAAGGAAAGCAAGCTGGATCGCGAACAGCCCTCCACGGCACCCCAGCCGTATATGTTCCTGAACCCACGCACTCACCATATCGCCGACTCCGTGCTCAAGGCGTTGGACCTGGACAATCCCGCCATCAAGAAAGCCGCTGCGGGGACCACGACCTTTGAGCGTAATCATGAAAAGCTGACGAACTTCAAAGAGTTTTTGCTCGACCTTATTCCCTTCCGTTCCGCAATCGTCAATTTCATGGACGGCAACTACGGCGAGGGGATCACTGACGTCACCCTGGATATTTTCGGTTTGGTCACCGCCGGCATCGGCTTGGCGGCCAAACTCGGAAAAGTACTGGGTACGGCTGGGTCAGCAGTGAGCAAGGCGCTCAAGGCAACGAAAATCATGGTGCCAGCCCTGCTCAAGGAGTTGAACCCGTTAAACGGCGTGGGTGATCTGCTAAAGGGCTCGGGTAAATTCATTTACGAAAGCGTTGAAGCGATAGCTGGTGCGGTGCCATCCCTGAAGGGAAGCGCAAGCCACGAAGCGCTGATCAGCGCCGCAAGCCGCTACGAGGCAGCGGCAACCGGGACCTTCAAGGTGGGCAACCAGCGGGTTCATGGCTCTGCCGTCAAACACAACGGTAAATGGTACCCCTACGATGTGCATAAGCAGGAGGCTTACGGTGCGCCTCAAGCTTTTGATCCTGCACATACGCTGATGCCACCCTCACCCCATGCTGACTTTTCCCCTCGGGGGCACATGAACGCTCGGCAAAACACGCGATTTCAACCCTACAAAAGACCCACCCCAAAAGCGCCGAACATCAATGGACACACGCCGACGATCGTAAACAAAACCGATCATCTGGACGCCATCAAAGACGAATACGTAAAACATATTAAAGGCGCCCCCAACGAAGGCCACTTCACACCCAGCCGAAGGCAACCGACACAAGAGCGGTTCAACGCAGAAATGGAAGCTTTCCATCAAAAACTGGACCCGTTGAACCCACAAAATCGCCCCATAATTCCAGAAACGAAACCTTACGAGACAGTGCCCGACCTGATCGAAAAAGCCTTGGACAATTCCGACGTGGTGGTATTCGGCGAGAGTCACCAGCATTTGGCCATGTTCCGCGAAATTGACGCAAGCATCGACCTGTTCAAGCGCAAAAATGTAAAGGTGGTCGGCATTGAAGGTGTCGTCTATGACAACAATGGACTACTCAAGGACGATGGCATGGGCCATACAGGCCACGGTTTGCGGCCCGCCCACCCTCAATTCAATCTGCATACGTTGATCAGAAAATTCAAGGATGCCGGAATAGAAGTCGTGCCCCTTGACCACTTTTATCTGACACGCCACCGGCATGACCGTAAGGCCTACACGACGCTAAGCGAAACCGAACGAAACCTGAAAAGACTCAAAGAGTTCAACTACTACGCCGCACGCGTCATTGAACAACACAAGCATAAGGGTAAAGTGATCGCCTTGGTGGGCCGCCAACACATCAACTCCACTCAAGGCGTCACCGGCTTGGCTGAGGCGACCGGAGGCATTGGCATCGGTGTTTACGAACGAACAGGCATGAAGGTGGGCTACGGCACGAACTCCACGGATGCCAAACCGGGCCCGCTGGGTACCCTGAACGCTGACAACGATCTGGCGGGAGATCTGCAAATCTTTTCGCCAGCAACCTGATAACACGCTAAATAGTTGCCTGCGTAGCACGCAGGCAACGTTCGAGCCCATCAGCCGCCATGCACCCACCGCTGGTGCAACCAACGCGCTAACGCATCCAGCGCAAACCCCAGCACCCCAATCACCACCACCATCGCCATCAACTCCGAATACGCCAGGCGATCACGCGTATCGAGGATGTAATACCCCAGTCCCGCACTGACCCCAAGCATTTCGCAGGGCACCAGTACGATCCACAGGATGCCGATGGCCAGGCGCACGCCGGTCAGCACATGGCCGACGACGCCAGGAATGATCACCCGACGCAATGTCTCCCAACGCGTCGCGCTCAAGCTCTTGCTCAACTGCAACCAGCGCGGGTCGAGCTGACGCACGCCCGCTGCGGTGTTGAGCATGATCGGCCAGACAGCGGCAAAGGCCAGAAGGAAGTAGATAGGCTGATCGCCCACACCCATCAGCATCACCACGATCGGCATCCAGGACAGTGGTGAAATCATCCGCAGAAACTGGAACGCCGGCGTGGTCGCCGCCTCTAGGTTACGCGAACTGCCCACCAGCAACCCGAGGGGTACGCCTACCAACAACGCGATAAACAGCCCGACGAAAATACGCTTCAGGCTCACGGCGATATGCAGGTACAACTCACCCCGCCCGAGCAATTCCCACAAGCTGCTGGCGGTGGCCTCCAGGGAAAAGCGCGCCGATAGGCCATCAGCCTCGCCGAACACGTTCACGCCCAGCCACCACAGCACCAGCAAACCCGCCAAGCCACTCAGCCCCAGCCACCAGCCGGGGATTCTGCTGTTGTTCAAACGCCGATCTCCTCGTGCCGCTCATAACCATCCGGCAAACCGAAGGTCTGCATGCCACCCACGGCTTCGATCGCGTTGCGCACGAAGCGGTCGTCCACCAGGTCCTTGGCCACGAAGGCAGGGTCCAGGCCTGCGAGAAACTTCTTGTCGCCTTCGATCAAGGTGTCCTTCAAGCGCCGCACCAGTTCTTCGGTGTAGCTGGGGAACGGGTACGGTTGGAAGTCGATGCGGTGCTCGTCCCAGTTGGCGTGCTGGATCGCGCCGTCGGCCACGTAGGAGGCGCGGTCGCTGGCCGCCGGCGCCAGGACTTTGCTCAAAACCGGCTCGGCATGGGGCGTGTAACGGTTCGGGCCATCCTTGGACAGCAGCTTCACTGCCTCTTCACGGTTGTCGCGGGTCCACACCTGGGCCTTGACGATGGCGTTCACCACCTTCTGCGACCACTCCGGACGGTTGGCCAGGTCGTGCTCGTGCATGAACACCACGCAGCAGGCATGGTTTCGCCACACGTCACCCGTGAAGCGTTGCACGCGACCGACCTTGAGGTTTTCTGCCAAGGCATTGAACGGCTCGGCGACGATGTAGCCGTCGATGCGTTTGCTCGCCAAAGCCGGAGGCATGTCCGAGGGCGGCAACACGATCAGGTTGACCTCATTGGCAGCAATCGAACTGCCGGTGGCGCGGGTGACCGGTGTGAGGCCGTTATCGCGGAACAGTTGCTGCACTACCACGTTATGGATCGAGTACCAGAACGGAATCGCCACCGACTTACCGCCCAGTTGCTTCACGTCGGTAATGCCTGGGGATACGGTCAAGCCCGAACCGCCCACATGGTTCCATGCCACGACTTTGGCCGGGACCTTACTGGCGTAGCGCGCCCATACGGTCATTGGCGACAGCAGGTGTATCACGTTGACCTGGCCGGAGATAAACGCCTCGATCACCTGGGCCCAGCTACGCAACAACACCGGGCGCTCGGCCTTGATGCCTTCGGCTTCGAACAGGCCGTTGTTGTGGGCAACCAGCAGTGGCGTGGCGTCAGTGATGGGCAAGTAGCCGATGCGGACCGGCGCGTCGGGCTCATTGGCGGCGCGCGCCTGCAGGCTGCTCAACAGGGGCAAGGCGCCCGCGGCACTGAGCACGGCAGAGAGCTTGAGAAAGTCACGGCGCGAGTGGGTCAGGTCATCCAGACACATGGGTAAACTCCTGTTGTTCAAGGGGGTTGGGTTGAGGGCGGCTCGCCTGCCGTAAGGTTTTCAAAATCTCGATACGCAGCGCGCCAATGGCCTCGACCTGCTCTTCCCGAGGGTGCGGCAGGTCGATAGCCCACTCGCCCAACGTCCGCGCCGGGCGGTTACCCAGTAGCAGGATGCGGTCCGACAGCAACAGCGCTTCGTCGATGTCGTGGGTGATCAATACGGCCGCCGAGCCTTGCTCACGATTGACCTTGAGCAACAGGTGCTGCATATCGGCGCGAGTCACTTCATCGAGCGCGCCGAAGGGCTCGTCGAGCAGTAACACTTGTGGCTGACGCGCCAGGCAGCGGGCCAGTGCCGTGCGCTGTGCCATGCCACCGGACAATTGCGCCGGGAACTGCTGACGCGCAGGCTCCAGCCCCACCGCTGCAATGGCGTGGTCAACACGACGGCGGCGTTCTTCACCACTCAAGTGCGGTTGGCGAGCGAAATCCAGGCCGAAGGCAACGTTTTTTTCCAGGGTCAGCCAAGGCAACAGGCTCGGGTCTTGAAAAGCCACCACCACGCGCGGATGCGGGCCGCTCAACGGCTCGCCCAATACTTGCACGCGGCCAGCCTGAGGTGCCTGCAAGCCGGCTAGCACGCGCAGCAGGCTGGATTTGCCCACGCCGCTCGGGCCTAGGATCGACACCACTTCACCCGGTTGCAAGTGCAAGTCGAAGCCTTGCAACACCGGCCCGCTGCCATACCCCAGGCAAATGCCCTGGGCCGTCAATACCGCCTGGCTCATAGATTGGCCTGGCGGTGTAGCTCGGTACGCAGTTGCACCAGGCTGGGCGTTACGATCGGTACAAAGGCCGACTCGCGCCAGCGCCGGGCAAAGCCACTGCCGTGGGCGGTCAGGTAGGCCTTGCCACCGCTGGCTTGCAGTTCAAGCTGCACAGCGCTGGCGGCGGTTTCGGCCAGCGCGATACGCAGCTTGAACAGCGGTATCGGCTCGGCGGTAAAGCGCCCGGCCAACAGCCCGCTTTTAAGCTCGCTGACCAGATGATCCAGGGTCACGCGCAGGGCTTCCAACTCGTCGCGCAACACGGTGCGACTGGCGCCCAAATGGTGGGCTACTTCAGCCAGGGAACGCCGCGCCAAACCAATCGACATGCCGCACTGCAAGCCTAGAAACGCCGGGCGTACCGCCGGTAAAAACTTGCGCGCATCCTCGTGCAGCAACCATTCGCGACTCAGCTCCACGCCTTCCAGGCCAAGCGCTGCGGTGTTGCTCGATTGCAGCCCGAGCAGCTCCAGGTCGCGGGAGCGCTGCAACCCGGCCACCGAATCCGGAATCGCCAGGATAAATGGCGCGCCGCCCCCTGCATGCTCGATGGCCGCCGCAGCGACAAAGCCATTCTTGCGCAAGTTGGTCACCCAGTGCAGGCGACCGTTGAGGGTCCAACCGTGGTCGTTGGGCTCGGCGCTGATCTGCAACGACTCGATACCCGACAGAAACTTCATCGCATTCGACAGCCCGGTGGCCCCAGCCAACTTGCCGCTGAGCAGGTCAGGCATCAGTTGCTCGCGCAGACGCTGATTGGGACTCTGCAGCAAGTACTCGATAAACGAGCGCTGGCCCCAGCACACAAACGCCGCCGCCAGGGAATGGCTGGCTACATTGGCGATGGCCTCGACCGCACCCGCCACGTCACCGCCCAGGCCGCCCAACTGGGTGGGTACACCGATTTTCAGAATATTGGCTTCTGCCAGCCGCGGCAGCACTTCCTGTGGATCGCAACTGCCCACGTCCAGGGCCTGCGCTTGAACATCGAGCCAACGGCTCAAGATTGGGTCAAGCATTCATGTTTCTCCTTTTACAGCAGGTGGGCCAACGCCAAATCAGTTGGCCGGTTTTTCCCAACGGTATTGCGCCAGCTCCGGGTTCAGCGGGGTACGGGCAAACACGTTGGCGAAGTTGCACAGGGTTGCCAGGCTGACCCCCAGGATGACTTCCAGCGCGTGGCCGTCGGTGTAGCCGGCGGCGCGGAACGCCTCAAAGCCCGCGTCACTCACATCCCCACGGGTGGCGATCACCTCACGCGTAAAGGCGGCGAGTGTCTCATAGCGTGCGTCAGGCAACTCACCCCGGCGGCGCAAGGCCTCGATCACCTCCTCGGGCAGCTTCGCTTTGTTGCGGGCAACCGCGGTATGGCCAGCGACACAGAAATCACAACCGTGGCTGGTGGCGGCAATCAATTGCACCACTTCACGGTCGGCCAGGCTCAGTTCTGCCTTGGCATTCAAGCCGGAGACGGTGATGTAGGTTTCCAGCGCGGCCGGTGCGTTGGCCAGTACGCCCAGCAGGTTAGGAATAAAACCCGAGGCTTTGAGCGCGTTTTCCAGGAAGGGTTTGGCGGCTTCCGGTGCGGTTTCAGGCGTGAGCAACGGTACACGGGACATGAAGTGGACTCCTGTTGGGTTTCAATGCCCCAGTCTGTTGGTTCTAAAAAAAGCGCTCAATAGGCTAAAGTAGCGATTACTTGCTCTTGAGTCTTTCCATTAGATGAATTCGTCCGATGTACTTGTCGATTGGTTATTAGATAGCCTCGAACTCAACACCAGTTTGTTTCACGTCGGCCGTTATTGCGGTGACTGGCACGCGAGCACCCACGGCCTGGCACAGGCAAGCTTCCATTTGATTGTGCAAGGCGAATGCTGGCTGCATATCGACGGCGATCCAATGCCCCACCACCTGAATAATGGTGACGCGGTGTTTCTGCTGCGTGACTTTGCTTTTCGCCTGTCCGGCCAAGCCACGGCAGCCGGTGCCCAGGAGTGCCCACGCCGTGCGATGCTGCCCCTCGACAGCACGGCCACCGACGGGGTGGGATTAGTCTGCGGTTTCTTTCACTTTCAATCCGGCTTGTCGACACTGATCGTCGACACCCTGCCCAGCTGGATCATCCTGCGCGCCGGCGACCCGTCGCTGACGGCCGCACGCAGCCTGTTCGAGTTGATCCTGCACGAATGCGCACGCACGCCAGCGCCCTCTTCCGCGCTGCTGGAGCGCCTGTGCCACCTGCTGTTCCTGTATGTATTGCGCCAGCAAGTACTCGACAACACCGAGCTTGGCGGCTTGGCGGCGCTGGGCCGGGCACCGGCGTTTGCGCATTTGCTGGAACAATTGATCGCCCGCCCGGCCGAGCCCTGGAGCCTGGAAAGCATGGCGGCCTGTACCGGGTTGTCGCGCTCGGCGTTTTTCAAGCGCTTCAGCGAATTGTGCGGGCAGTCACCCGGGCAAGTACTGCTGATGATCCGCATGCGCCACGCCTGTGGGTTGCTCAAGGCGGACCAGACCGTGGCCGAGGTTTCGCTGGCAGCCGGGTATCAATCGGTGGCGGCGTTTACCCGAGCCTTTCATAAAGTTACCGGGCAACAGCCTGGCGCCTATCGCAGGGCGCAAGCCTAGCCTTGTAAACCGGTGCCGGGCCGGGCGCACAACTGCACCAGCCAATCGACGAACACCCGCACCCGCTGCGACAATTGCCGATGGGGCGGGTACAACGCAGTCAGCGCCATCTTCGGCACGGCCACATCAGGGAGCACCTGCACCAGGGTGCCCTCGGCCAGTTGGCGCAGGGCGTGATAACGAGGTGCCTGGATCAGCCCGTAGCCGGCTTCGCACGCAGCGAAGTAACCCGCGGAGCTGTTCACGGCAACCACTTTCGGCAGGTTGATCGGATGCAACTCGCTGCCCAGCAGAAATTCCAGGCCAAACCGTTTACCGCTGGCACGGGAAACATACTCGACCATTTGGTGACCCGCCAACTGCTCCAGGCAGGTGGGCGTGCCCATGCGTTCAAGGTACGCGGGGCTGGCCAGCGTCAGTTGTTCCATCATTGCCAAGGGCCGCGCCACCAGCGATTCGTCCAAGGCCGGACCGCCCCGCAACACACAATCGACGCCTTCGCGAATCAAATCCACTGGCCGATCATTGAGGCCGATCTCCAACTCGATCTGTGGGTACAACGCGGTGAACGTTGGCAAGGCCGGAATGACAATCAAGCTCCCAATGCCTGAGGGCATATCAATGCTCAAGATGCCCCGAGGGTTCTGGCGCCGCGTGGAGAACACCGCCTCGGTTTCCTCAAGATCGGTCAGCAACTGCACGCAACGTTGATAGTACGCCGCGCCATCCAGGGTCGGGCTGACGTGGCGCGTGGTGCGCTGCAGCAGTTGCACGCCGAGATGGGCCTCCAGTTGCTTGATCAGAATTGTCACGGAGGCGCGTGGCAATTGCAGGCTGTCGGCGGCCTTGGCAAACCCGCCCAACTCGACAATCCGAGTGAACACGCGCATGGCGTTAAAACGATCCAAGAGAATGCTCCTGTGGGAGATTGTTTAGATATTACGAACAGTGATAGCACTTTTAGCGGGTTTATCTGCATTTTTTCAAGGGTAACAATGGGCTCCTCATCACCAGGAGCTTCCCTATGCACACTCGACAACTCGGTAAAAACGGCCCGCATGTATCTGCCATTGGCCTTGGCTGCATGGGCACGACCGACTTCTACACGCCCGGCAGCGATACCACCGAAGCCACCGCAACCTTGCACCGCGCCCTAGAGCTGGGCGTCAATTTTCTAGATACCGCGGACATGTACGGCCCGCACACCAATGAGCAACTGATCGGCAAGGCTATTGCCGGCAAGCGCGACCAGGTGTTCCTGGCCAGTAAATTCGGGATTGTGCGCGACCCTGCCAACCCCATAGTGCGCGGGGTGAATGGCCGGCCCGAGTATATCCGCAACGCCATCGACGGCACCTTGCAACGCCTGGGGGTGGATACGCTGGACCTGTACTACCAGCACCGTATCGACCCCGACGTGGCCATCGAAGAAACCGTGGGTGCCATGGCCGACCTGGTAAAACAGGGCAAGGTGCGCTATCTGGGCCTGAGCGAGGCGTCCGCCGCTACTCTGGAACGGGCGCATAAGGTCCATCCCATCAGCGCCCTGCAAAGTGAATATTCGCTATGGAGCCGCGACCAGCAAGACAATGGCTGCCTCGCGGCCTGCCAGCGCCTGGGCATCGCGTTTGTGCCGTACAGCCCACTGGGCCGAGGCTTTCTCACCGGCGCGTTGAAGAGCCCGGATGATTTCGGCGCCGATGATTACCGACGCTTCAGCCCGCGCTTTCAGGGTGAGAACTTTGCGAAAAACCTGCGGCTGGTAGAACAGGTCAAGACGCTGGCGGCAGACAAAGGTGTGACGGCCGGGCAACTGGCGCTGGCCTGGGTCTTGGCTCAAGGCGATTACATCATCCCGATTCCCGGCACCAAGCGGCGCACCTATCTGCAAGAGAATGTGGAGGCGCTGTCGATTTCTCTCAGCGCGGACGAACTGGCTGCGCTGGATGCGATCTTCCCTGCCGATGCAACCGCAGGCCTGCGTTACCCCAAGGACGTGCTGGCCATGCTGGATATCTAGTGCCTGCTGGGAGCCCTTGTCCGGGCCGTTCTCAGCGGGATTGACGAACGGCCTGCCGACGCCCGTGCAAAGCGCGGGCGTCAGACTATCCTCACAGCTCCTAGTGTAAAAACCGCCACACAGGAGGTGTGTCATGCACGCGACTGAGCATTCGGTCCGCTTGGAGCAGATCAGTCAGGAACGCTTCATCCACACGCCGATCGAGGCGGTTTATGACTATGTGACCCAGCCCGACCGCTGGCACGAGTGGCACCCCACTTCCCTTAGCGCCGACACCGGCAACACCGGCTCATTGCCGATCGGCACGCGCTTTACCGAAATCATCGACCTGCTGGGCATACGCGTCTCCATGAGTTACCGCGTACAAATCGCCCGCCGCCCCAGCGAGTTCAAAACCGTGTTCACCTCCCTGGCGGTTGATGGTTCCATTCATTACTACTTGCGCGCTCATCAGGGCGGCACGCTGTTCAAGCGGGTGCTGACTTATGAAACCGAACTGCAACTGGCGTCTTTGCACGAGCGCATGGTCGCGTTGTCGGCGATTGCGTTGGACCGGCTCAAGCAGCGACTGGAAAACCAGCGCTTCGTATAATTTAGAAACATTACAACGGCGTCACATTGCAAACATACCCGCAAAAGCAGGGAGAATGCCCGGCTTATCGCCGCGCCTTCAGTGAGACCCACGATGAAAACCCCATTGCGACTGGCCCTGCTCAGTGCCTTGTTCACCACTACCTTGGCCCAGGCCGCCGAGTTGATCCCCATCGACGTCCACCGCGACGCCAACTGCGGCTGCTGCAAAAAGTGGATCAGCCACTTGGAGAGCAACGGTTTCAAGGTCAACGACCACGTTGAAGCCAACATGAGCGCGGTGAAGCAGCGCCTGGGCGTCGCGCCACGGCTTGGCTCCTGCCACACCGCGGTCATCGACGGCAAATTCGTCGAAGGCCACGTACCCGCCGAGCAGGTCCTGGCCCTGCGCAAGCGCAACGACCTGCTGGGCCTTGCCGCACCGGGTATGCCCTTAGGCTCACCAGGGATGGAAGTGGACGGACGCAGCGAGGCCTATCAAATCATTGGCCTGACCCGAGACGGTAAAGATGTAGTGGTAGCGGACTACCCGGCTCACTGACCGGTGTTGATGGGTTACCTGGGGCTGTTCGTCGCGGCATTTGGCGCCGCGACGTTATTGCCCCTGCAATCGGAAGCCGTGTTGGTGGGCCTGCTGCTCAGCGGGCATTACAACCTATGGCTGCTGCTGGGCATCGCGACTTTGGGTAACGTGCTGGGCTCGCTGGTCAATTGGCTGCTGGGGCGCTCGGTGGAACGCTTCAAGGAACGGCGCTGGTTCCCGGTCAGCACCAGGCAGCTGGACAAGGCTCGCAGCCATTACGCGCGCTGGGGGCATTGGACGTTGTTGCTCAGCTGGGTGCCGATCATTGGTGACCCGCTGACGTTGGTGGCTGGTGTGATGCGTGAGCCGTTGTGGCGTTTTTTGCTGTTGGTCAGCGTGGCCAAGAGTGCGCGGTATGCCGCGCTGACTGTACTCACCCTGCTCCACCTCTCTGCTCAATAATGACCACTTGTCGCCACTGTCAATCCTGACAGCTAGACATCCGCTGCTGCCCAGCGCCTCATCACTCTTGCCCATGCGCCCGCGATTACTAGGTGCGTCTCTTAGTGCAAGGAGTGTTGACCATGCCGACTGATCTCATTATCCCACCTGATAAAAGCCCTCAATCCCTTCCGACAGGGCAAAGGGTTCATGTTGACTTAGATGAGCCTTATTCAAGGTTTTCTAAAGTGGACATGACTCCTTTTCCTGACGAACCCTATGATTACGGACTAGGTATCCGCCAAGTAGTGCCTCATCTCACCATGCTGTTCGAGCGCTGGGCGACACTCAATCAGTTTGATGAATACCAGCTGTACACGGACAGGGATACGCTTCCGCTCGCCCGTGATTCAGTTATTTCGACCACAGAGGCTCGTTACCCGCTGCATGTACCTGAACACAATGTTCCTAGAGGCGAAGTCTTTATCAAAGGACGTGTCGTGCGTGTAGGCCCTGGCACCCCCAGCGATTCACCCGGGCAATTTATTTACGTCAAGACCACTCGCCCGGGCGGGGTCAGTAAAGACCCAGAACCGGGATTGCCCGGATGGCATGATGGGCTGACCATGGAGGTGGAGGGTTTTGCAGAAGGTGAGCCTATTAAGCCTGCTGATATCACCAATGGATTGTGGTGTGTCATACACCCGTATCTCC
This sequence comes from Pseudomonas sp. DW-iso17, assembly GCF_058725345.1. NCBI lineage: Bacteria > Pseudomonadati > Pseudomonadota > Gammaproteobacteria > Pseudomonadales > Pseudomonadaceae > Pseudomonas > Pseudomonas sp. DW-iso17. The sequence continues at coordinate 66,631 of NZ_JBZXEA010000006.1, forward strand.
ATATGCGCAGGAATGATCTTATCGATCTGCAGTGGGACGGTATCGAAGTTAAGCAGCGGTTGACCCAAGCCGACGTCGACGCCGGGGAAGTCAAAGTACATGTTCCGAAGGATATTATTACTCAGGGTAGCCTAAAAGGATCAATTACCATCAGGTACCGAGTGATCGACTTTGTGGAGAATATTTCTGGTGGTGAAAAATATCAGTTTTCCAAGCCGTACCAACTTATCAGTGAACTAGATCCCAACTTACGTAGCGCACCCGAGTTCCTCATAAATGGAACTGCGGCACCACAGGTAGATTTTGATAGAGATCACGCCTCGCAGTTTAGTGTGAAAGCACGCCCCGATGTGATCCCCCCTCCCATTCCGGCCCCCCGTCACCTCGTCACCGTTACCTTGAGGGCGACCCTGGCGGATGGCACGACGAAATCCTTCGTATTAGATAGCGTAGAAGACCAAAACATCGGCGAGACCATCACGTCGGTTCCCGCTGAAATCATCTTTGAAATTGTAGGAGGATCGTTCAACGCATCTTACGAATGGCGTGACAGCGCCGGCAATACACTCGGGCAATCAGCCAGCATCATGATCGTGGTGGTGGGCACGCCGGTAAGGATGCCGCCGCTCACCATCGAACCGATTGAGTTGGGGTTGATTGACCCTGATCATTACTGCGTAGCCCACATCCCCCACGACTACATTCCGTATGCGTTCGATTTATGGGAAACCTTAGTCATAGAGGAAGTCGTTGCCGGCGGTGGTGGCGCTTACTACGAGCAGGGCGAGTTGGCGGGCGAACCGGGTGGCACGCGATTGATCTCCCAAGCGGTACTACAAAGGTTCAGGGGGCGCAGCAATGTCGTTGCTTATTACCTGGTCGACGATGGCAAGGCAAAAAAACCGCCTGGCCTTGGCGTACTCACCGTTCGAAAATCCGTGGAGCTGGGCATCCAGTTCGGTGCACGCAACCCTACAATGCCGGTGGCACGGCTAGAGGGCAGCATTGGCAATAACATCAACCCAGAACATGTGATAGGGCCAACGGTACGGGTGATATTTACTTATACGGGCACCCAAGACAAAGACGTCCTTCACTACACCATACTGGGTTCCAAACCTGACGCCTCGCTCCATGGCACGATCAACATTAATACAGGCACAGAGGGCAAAGAACTGCCATTAGCGGTGCCGCGAGATATCGTTGACCGTAATAACGGCGGTACCCTGACTATCACCTACAGCCTGCTGCGCAAGGCCCCCCCCGAGCAAGTGCTACGCTCCGAGGTACTCAAGCTTACTGTGGGCGCTGGAATCAATTTGGGGCGTCCTGTTATTCGAGGCGCCTCTGTTTTCCCTGACCAACTGAACCCTCTGGCAGCGTTGGGCGGCACCCAGGTGATCATAAGATTCCCAATGCGCGACAACGAGGATATTTTTCTGGATTGGCTGACCGCTGACGGCACCGGCAGCACCACTGTAGCGGTCAAGGGTAACGCGACGACCCAGGAAGTTGAGGCGCCGATACCGGAGCGCATCATCGCCGAGGGAATCCGCGAGGCCAATCATCGAATAAGCGTGCAGTACCGTTTCTTGCGCGACGCAATTCCTTATGAGTCCGAGATCGTACCCCTGGATCTGCTGACGCTCACCGGATTGCCCAATACCTATATCGAAGGTATCGGCGATGTGCCTGAACTCCAGCTCTCTCGGTTGACTGCCGGGGCGCGTACCATAACGCCCACTTGGCATTTTATTCATCCTGTTTGCATCGTCTGGCAAGACTTTTATGGCACCGACACGAATGGCCTTCCATTTCACACAAGCACCTATACCGGTGAACCTTTAGGTGAAGATGGCGCGTTAATCGGCTTGAACCGCCGCGCACCGGTAGAGCAATTACGTTTGCTGATGGACGGCTCGCCCCTCACGATTCAAGGTTGGGTGGCGTTGAGCGGTGTCCCCGACATCACCAGGGCCATACCGCTTCCCACTAAAACCTATACCGTACGAGCGACCTATTTCAGTGATTTGACGAATTTCTTCAATTACGACCGCAATGGCTGGGAAAACATTCTCAACGCAAGAGGTGAGCTTGCGGTGGAAGGGGCTGAAAACATTTGTTGGCGTACCAGCAAAACTGCAGGTGAAACCGTGCAACCAGGTCTACAAAAAACCTACCTTGATCTGAAGGTAAACACGCGCTATGAGGTTAGTTTCTATTGCAAGGTTTCCGGCACGACTTCTATGACTACTGCACGCCTTGAGTTGGGAGCGATGAGCGCGACCAGGTCGGTGGAGCCGAATCGAAACTGGGCAAAGGTCAGCCATGTGTTCACTACACCCGCTGCTCCGCCCGTGCAAAATCTCACTGCCCGCCTTTCACTCTCAGTCGGGACCGCTGCTACGTTTATGGTGGATCAAATTGTCGTTCAGGAAACTTCCCTGGTGACATGAATACATGCGATGAGTAAATGAGAGGGGATGTTGAGAGGCAGTCGCACAGTGGCTGCCTCTTCTTTGGGTGTAAGCCGGTTGAACCCTTCCGGATGACTAATCGTTGCTTTCGGCTGATGGGTCGAAGTATTGGTTATCCACATTGCCACCCCATAACACATAGGTACCATCGGTGCGTCGCGCGGCAAATGAAGGGTCGTTATGAACGGGCCTTGGCGGTGGAGGGTTTCCAACATAAGGGAATCGTTTTATCGAGTACAATTCAACGACATTGCTGCGCACATAATCAGCCAACTCGGGAGGAATTTCACCCGCATCCTCCATCCGTAGAGTGGCGCCCCATACAGACACGGCCCCTTCCGTTCCCCCCTGGGTGGTAATCACCCCATAGGCCCCGTTGGTGCAGTAAACATCCCGTATGAGGCTGGCCATTAACGTTTGCCGCAGCGCAGCACTCATTTCGCCGCCAGACATATGAAGGCCATGCAAAACAATCGCATTGGTCCTGCCGTCATCGTGGCGACTGAGTAAGAAAAAACTGTGATCATTGGCATATAAGCTGAGATGACCATCCACAATAATGGCTCTGGACGACACGTTTTTGTGTTGTCTCTGCGGCTCCTTGTTTGTGCCAGGCCGGGGCGGGTCACCTGGGACTGCATTAGCGCCGTTAAAGGCCGCCTCAAACTGCACTTTTACCTGAGGTGGTATCGGATCGCCCCCGAATCCGATGGCCCCCCACGCCTCGGCCTGACCCGATTGGTTAGCGATCACAAATGCCCAACGGTTGGCCGTGCAAAGAATGATATTGCCACGCAAGGCCAAGTTGGCCGCACCGTCAGACATGTTCCCGCCTTCACCCACTCTCCCCCAACTGACAGCAATGCGACGCCCTCGGGTGATGGCGCAGAAGGCTGTCGTTGCCGCGATCACCGATTCGATCCCGCCGTCATTGAGGATCTGACGCAATTGTTCAACGGGAATGGTGCCGCCGCCCGTCGTATGTCCCCATACAGCAAAATCGCCATCAGCGGTTATGGCACAGAAGGAAATAGCTGTCGCTACAATCCGGGTAATAAACATCGAGTTGAGCTGGTCCCGAACGGCGGGTGGTATCGTGCCGCCTTTGTTCGGATCACCCCACGCATACACACGGCCGTTCTGGGTTCGCACAGCAAAGGCGTCATCTGCCGCGTAAATAGCCAAGGGTGGGTCAAAGAGCAATGCTTGATGAATAGCATTGGGGATCGTGGCAATGGGATTATTTACTGGACCAATTGCGGCAATACGGTTGGCCCCGGCAGCGGGGTTACTATAAATAACAGCGAAGCCACTTCGGGTGCTGTAAACAGAGCGAATGCCCTGCAAGGGTGGCAACGTGGCGGGAACATCGCCCCCCCAACACAACAACTGGTTAGTACTTCCCAGCGGCACCAGCGCCGCGAAACTGCGTTCGGACGAGAACAACCGAACGGCCTTGTTATTTTTCAAAAAACTGATTATTTCGGGTGGAACCGGTAAGCCCCATCCATTTTGCCCTTTTAGATGAACATCGCCGCTGGAGGGGTCAAGCAATGCAAAAACGCCGCCCGTGGAAACAAACAACCTGTCAGTGGGTTCGGGCACGTGAAATGAAAAATTACCGCGCTGTTTTAGATAACATGCTTCGTTTTCTTCATCAGAAATATTTTGAAAATCCGAATTTATTGGATAAAGCGGGGATTTAGCCTCTTCACCCAGCGCGCCGTCAGACGATACGGGAACCACCGAAAACTGTAGAAATTTCCCACCGTCCGCTGCTCTCAACTTTATGTCCAATTGCCCTTCGTCCGTCAGGCGTTCACCATTGATATACCAATAGAATTTAGACAATCCTTCTGGGCTACCCCCATTGCTGTTGTAAAGATAAAAACCATGTACGGTTGCGCCGACAAAAACATCCCCCACCACTTGAACATGAGTGGCCTCCGGGATCACAAGTTTAGCCTTGATTTTTTTCATAGCGTTCTCCAAGCACTTCATAGGGCGTAGTTGGATGTAACAATGAGAGGGTGCTTCGAATGCAAATCTTCGTTACAAAGACCAAGGTCGCTTGCAAATAACCCGCGCAAGCGCGGGTTATAAGGTTCATCCAAGCGGCTGTTTTTACGTATCGTGCTCCCGAGGGTCGTAATGTTGGTTTTTTACATTGCCGCCCCATAACACATAAGTGTCATCGGTGCGTCGCGCAGCAAACGAGGGATCGATGTGCACAGGTCTTGGTGGTGGCGGTGGAGGCGGTGGTGGAGGTGGCGGCCGAGGTGGAGGATCGGGCTGCTTCACATAGGGAAAACGCTTGATGGAATATAGCTCCACTACGTCACTGCGAACATGCTCGGCCAGTTCAGGCGGTATTTCTCCGGCATCCTCCATCGCCAGCGTAGCACCCCAGACTGAAACGGCCCCGACTGTGCCCCCCTGAGTGGTAATCACACCGTACGCCCCGTTGGTGCAGTACACGTCGCGGATCAAACTGGCCATCAATGTTTGCCGAAGTCCCTGGCTCATGACGGCCCCATGGCTAGGGTAGCCGTGCAGCACGATCGCATGAGTTCTTCCATCGTCGTGACGACTCAACAGAAAGAAACTGACATCGTTGGCATACACGCTGATATTGCCTTCCAGCACAATGGCGCGGGACGAAACGTTAGGGTGGTGCCTCGGCTTTTGCCCTTTGATAGGCGAGCGCTCTGGCTCCCCCGGCACGGCGAGAAGGTCCGTGGGCGATACGTTAGGATCCGCGCTGATCCTGAAGGCCTTCTCTATTTCCCGTTTCACGTTGTTGGGCAGTGGAGCACCACCATAAAGCGCTGCGCCCCACGACTCCGCCTGGCCTGAAGCATTGGCCATCAAGAAAGCCCAACGATTGGCCCTGCAAAGAATGATATTCCCACGAACAGCCAAGTCTGCCGCACCGGCCGACATGGTTCCGCCCTGGCCGGCTGCCCCCCAACTGTAGGCCCGACGAGGGTTTCGAGTGATGGCACAAAATGCGTTCTCGGCGGCAATCAGCGATTCAATGCCGCCCTCCTCAATAATTTTACCGTACTGGACAACTGGGATGACGCCACCACCACCGGGGTTCCCCCACGCTACGCAATCACCATTCTTGTCATCGATGGCGCAGAACGACATCGCCGTTGCCACAATCCGGGTGACAAACATTGCGTTGAGTCGTCTCCTGACGTCATCGGGGATGATGCCGCCGTTGTGAGGATGCCCCCAAGCGTAAACCTTACCGCCACTGGTTCGCACGGCAAATGCATCATCTGTCGCATAAATGGCCTCGGGTTGATCCCATACCAGCGCTGATTGAATCTCATCGGGCACAGTGGAAACGGGCCTGCCCACCGGACCGATGGCAGCGATTCGATTACTGGCACCCTGAGGGTTGCTATAAATGATCGCGAATGCACTTCTTGTACTGTAGACCGACCGTACGCCTTGCAGCGGCGGAAGGGTTGGTGGAATGGTGGGCCCCCACATCAACAACTGGTTGGTACCGCCCAATGGAATGAGCGCTGCGAAACTCACCTCTGAAGAAAACAACTTGATTGCCTTGTTGTTTTTCAGAAAGTTCACAATCTCCGGTGGCACCGGCAAACCCCAGCCTGTCTGACCTTCCAGATGAACGTCACCCGTAGTAGGCTCGAGCAGCGCAAACACCCCGCCCGTAGAAACGAACAGCCGATCCGCAGGCTCCGGAACGTGAAAGGAAAAGTTGCCGCGCTGCTTCAGGAAACACCACTCATTTTCATCGTCCGATATATTCTGAAAGCCTGAGATAACTTTATAGGTTTCAGAAAAACGCTCAATACCTCGCGTACCGTCAGACGCAACAGGAATGACCGAAAACTGCAAATACTTACCGCCATCCGCGGCTCTTAGTTTCAAGTCCACCTGGCCTTCTTTTTCAAGTCGTTCGCCGTTGAGATGCCAATAAAACTCAGACAATCCCTCTGGGCTGCCACCGGCGTTACTGTAGATATAAAACCCTCGCACGGTAGCGCTGACATGCACATCACCCAAAATCAGAACCTGGGTTGCTTCCGGCACAGTGTCGGTAGATTCAGTTATTTTCATAATACCCTCCAACTAGGCAGGTTAGGCACGTTGAGAGTCTTAAGGCCTGACCCCGTTTGCGCCTACCATTACAGACTCCAACCAGGAGTCTCTTTCAGTCCTTTTGGATTTACGGTTTTGTGGGATCAATATGTTCATTCGGAATAAGCAATGTGCCTCCCCAATTGACCCATGTGTCATTGCCAAGCCTTGCAGAGAAGGCGCCTTGCCGACCAATATTTGGGTTATAGGGGGGCATCTGTTGGATGGAATAGAGTTCTTTAATCTGCGCTCGCAAATGCGGTTGAAGCAGATCAGGTATCTGCCCTGCTTCCTGCTGAGCATTATTGGCGCCGAACGCGACGACGGCCCCGGTGACCCCTCCCTGATTGGTGATCATTGCGTAGGCACCGTTCGTGCAATACACATCGGTGATTTGACTGGCCATCAACACTTGACGGGTCGCCGAAGGCATCGCCCCGCCATACCCTGCATGGCCCCACGTAATCAAATCAATCGTTACACCACCATTGCCCTTGCTCGACAGGAAAAAACTCGAGTCATTCGAGCTCAACGTGACATCGCCCAACTGAGTCACAAGATGGGTCAGACTGACGCGCTGCTTGCCGATGCTATGGCAGACACAGGCGGTGTCAGACGTGTGCGACCGCTGTGGATTTACATTGGCCACCTGCAATTTTTCGAACACCGCCCGCACACGCTCCTTCGCACCGCTGGCTTCAAGCACTTCGCCCGCATCTACGACTGCGAACGACTCCTCTGAGTCCGCGGTGCCCTCAGCAGTGGGCGTGTTTCCGCCCATGCCATTGACGCCCCAGGCCGCAATACCGCCGCCATCGTTAACAATGCAAAACGCATATGCCGTACTTGCACACATCACGATATAGCCGCGGGCGGCCAGTATCCGGGCCTCTTCGCTCATTACCCCACCATAGGGGCCGCCCCAACTCAACGCGGTTGCGCGTCGCTTGGTAATCACGACAAAAGAGTCACGATTGGCAACCACATGTTGTGCCCCCTCACCATCCAGAATTTTTTCCAAGTCAGCCGCGGAGATTGCGCCACCGCTGTTGGCCGGCCCCCAAGTTACAACGGTGCTAACGGTAGGATCACCAATGCGTACCGCACCGATCGCGCAAAAAGCGCCTGCTGTGGAAACAATTCGGGTGACGTTTATCTGATCCAACTCTTTTCGCTTGTTCTGATCGAAGGTACCTCCCGCTGCTGGGCTCCCCCACGCGTAAACCCGCCCGCTTTCGGTGAGAACCGCGAAGGCCGCCGCAGTACTGTAGATAGCCTTGGGTTGATCAAAGAACAAAAACTTTTGTATATCGTCAGGTACGCCTCCGCCGTTGGCAACGCTTCCGAACGCACCAATCCTGTTTTTACCCGGCGGCGGATTATCATAAATCCAGGCAATTGCCGACTCATTGCAATACACGTATTTAATATTGCTCAAATCCAAATCATGGGGGATAGGCCCGATATTCTGTCCCCACAGGAGCAATTGGTTTGCAGTGCCGACCACCGGCACCAACGCAGCAAAGTCCTTTGCGGTTGAAAACATCCGAGTGGCAGGATTATTGTTCAGGTACTGAGCTATTTCTGCTGGCGGGATACCACCAGAATCGTTGCGTCCCTTCACGAAGATACTTTGCGTGGTACCACTCATCCACGCGAATGCGCCCGAAGTGGAGTTTACGATTCGATCATTGGGTTCGTTTCGATACAAGGAAAAGGCACCGTACTGCTTAATGAAACTACTATTGCTTTCCTCTTCCGAAATATTTTGATAGCCACTGACGATGGTTTTAACTTGCGAATACACTTCATTACCGCTAACCCCTGAAGCGGAGACAGGCGTAACTGCAAATCGGACTTGTTGCCCAATCATACCTTGCGTAATAGTGAGGTCGAGATTTTTCGTAAGAGGCCCCGGGGCTTCGCCCACATACCAGCGGTACAGTGACCGCCCTTCTTCCGCTTCGCCTCCTGTCGCATTGTATTTATAACTTCCGCGTACCGTGCCTCCGGGCATATTTTCGCCAATAATAGTGACATGGGTTGCGATGGGAACCGAAAAAGTAGTTTTGCTCATGATCTTCTCCTCCAACGTTGCTTGACCCCACTAGTTGGCGCGTGTTGACATAACCCGTCTACTGTCAGAAGTAACAGGTAAGTGAACCTTCCGTCCGATTTCGGTGACACACTGCCAAGCGCCGCGCACCGCTGATTAATCAAACGTTAATGCAGCAGACTCACCCTCTTCTTTTTATCTTTGGAGAAGCCCATCGTGAATTTGCACACAGTTTCTCTCACTGGCCTGCTACTCGTTGGCACAGCGCCGGCATTCGCCGAATCCCCCGCCTATGGTCCTGAACTCCAAGGCTTCCAATACCCCCACCCCCTCCAACACTTCGCCTTCCAATCCCAAGGCAAATCCCTGCAAATGGGCTACATGGACGTCCCCGCCACCGGTACTCCAAACGGTCGCAGCGTGGTGCTGATGCACGGCAAGAACTTCTGCGGCGCCACCTGGGAAGGTTCGATCAAGGCGCTGAGTGACGCCGGTTACCGCGTCATCGCCCCAGACCAGATCGGCTTTTGCACCTCCAGCAAGCCCGACCACTACCAGTACAGCTTCCAGCAACTGGCGACCAACACCCATCAACTGCTGGAAAAGCTCGGCATTCAAAAGGCCACCGTGATCGGCCATTCCACCGGCGGCATGCTCGCCACACGCTATGCGCTGATGTACCCCCAGCAAACCGAACAGTTGGGGCTGGTGAACCCCATTGGGCTGGAAGACTGGAAAGCCCTCGGCGTGCCTTACCAGAGCGTCGACCAGTGGTACCAGCGCGAGCTGAAACTGAGCGCCGACGGTGTACGCAACTATGAGCGAAACACCTATTACGTGGGGCGCTGGAAACCTGAATACGAGCGCTGGGTAGACATGCTCGCCGGCTTGAACAAAGGCCCGGGGCATCTTCAGGTTGCCTGGAACTCGGCGTTGATTTACGACATGATCTTCACCCAACCGGTGTACTACGAGTTCAAGGACTTGCAGGTGCCCACCCTGCTGCTGATCGGCACCAGCGACACCACCGCTATCGGCAAAGATGTGGCGCCGGCGGCGGTCAAGGCCAAAATTGGTCATTACGAGGTACTGGGCAAGCAGGTGGCCAAGCTGATTCCCCGCGCCACGTTGGTGGAGTTCCCCGGCCTGGGCCATGCGCCCCAGATGGAAGAGCCGGAACAGTTTCATAAAGCCCTGTTGCAGGGGTTGAACGCCCTCTAATTCAACCTTTTCGAGGCCCGCGTGTATGTCGATACAGATCGCAGTGTTGGATGACTGGCAAAACGTGGCCAGTGACGTGGTGGATTGGTCTACGCTGGGCAGCGTAGGCAAGGTGCATTTTCTCCACGACTACCCCGCCGATACCGCCACTATGATCGAGCGCTTGAAAGGGTTCGAGGTGATTTGCCTGATGCGCGAACGCTCAACCTTTGACAAAGCCCTGCTGCAAGGGCTGCCCAAGCTCAAATTGCTGGTGACCGGCGGCATGCGCAATGCCGCCATCGACCTTCCCGCAGCCAAGGCTCTGGGCATCCAAGTGTGCGGCACCGACAGCTATAAACACGCCGCACCGGAACTGACCTGGGCCTTGATCATGGCCTCTACACGCAACCTGCTCGCCGAAGCCAACTCACTGCGTGCGGGCGGATGGCAGGTCGGTCTGGGCGGCGATCTGCATGGCAAGACCTTGGGCATTCTGGGGCTGGGCAGCATTGGCCAGAAAGTCGCAAAGTTCGCCCAGGTCTTTGGTATGCGGGTGATTGCCTGGAGTGAAAACCTCACACCGGAGCGTGCGGCTGAATCGGGCGTGACCTGGGTCAGCAAGCGCGAGCTGTTTGAGCAGGCGGATATTCTGACCATCCACCTGGTGCTTAGCGAGCGCAGCCGTGGCCTGGTGGATGCGCAAGCCTTGGGCTGGATGAAACCCACCGCGCGGCTGGTGAACACCGCACGCGGGCCGATTGTGGATGAGCAGGCGCTGGTGCAAGCGTTACGCAGCGGTCGTCTGGCCGGGGCGGCGCTGGATGTATATGCCCAGGAACCGCTGCCGGCTGACCATCCGTTTCGCCACTTGCCCAATGTACTGGCGACGCCACACGTGGGGTATGTGAGCGAGCAGAATTACCGGCAGTTCTATCAGCAGATGATCGAAGATATCCAAGCCTGGGCCAAGGGTGTGCCCATTCGCGGGCTCACCTGATGCACCACTTTAGTGCGTTATTTGACCCTGTCTTTTGGTAGGAGCGAGCTTGCTCGCGAAAAACGCCAACGATAACGCGGTCATTCTGGTTTTACTCGGCGGCCTTTGGTTTTTCGCGAGCAAGCTCGCTCCTACAGAGGCAGGGCGGTATATCGATAAAAGTTTTTTGTCCTACAAAATCGGCTTGAAAACCCAGCAGGCGCTGGGATCTGTCCTAGACTCATGACCGATGGGTCCGTTCCAAAACAAAAACCCCGCAAAAAATCTAAACTTTCGAAACCTGCCGCTGGTCAAGTTTTAGGTAAGGGCGAGCACGCGCGCTTCAGGCCGAATGCCCGCTCATCCAATCTTTTTAAGCCGACGTAGCAACTGGCATACGCCTTGCCAGCTTGTATAGCGCTTGTGTGCCTGGCCGCAGGATGCGGTCACTCGGAGCCGATGGCAGCGGGCCATTAGCCAACCAACAGATGGGAGTGCATTATGATCAGTGCCGCAGTAGATACTCAGGGAGAGCGTTTTAGTCAGCCGGCAGGAGGGCCAAAGTCTTTGGCCGACCTGCCCAACACTGTGCGGCCGGTCGTGAGTCAGAATCCGAATCGAAAGAAAGTCTTGTTTGTCACCTCCGAGTTCGCGGACCTGGTGAAAACCGGTGGCCTGGGCGACGTCTCCGCTGCCCTGCCCCGCGCCATGGCCCACCTGCATGATGTGCGAGTACTGATTCCGGGTTACCCGCAAGTGATGGAAAGCGACAACCCGATTCATATCGTCGGTGAACTGGGCGGCCACGCTGCGTTGCCACCGTGCAAGATCGGGCGCATGGACCTCAAGGACGGCCTGGTCATCTACGTGCTGATCTGCCCCGAACTGTATGAGCGTGAAGGCACGCCCTACGGCGCCAACAATGGTCGCGACTGGCCAGACAACCATATCCGCTTCGCCCGTCTGGGCCTGGCCGCCGCCGACATGGCCGCCAACCTCGCGCAAATCCACTGGTGCCCGGACCTGGTGCATGCCCATGACTGGCCTGCGGGCCTGGCTCCGGCGTACATGCACTGGCGTGGGTCGCGCACGCCAACCCTGTTCACCATTCATAACCTGGCCTACCAGGGCGTGGTCAGCCTGGCCTCGACGCCAGAGCTGGGCATTCCGCCCCATGCCCTGCAACAAGAAGGCATGGAGTTCTACGGCAAGATGTCGTTTCTCAAGGCGGGCATGGCGTATTCCAGCCATATCACCACCGTGAGCGCCACCTACGCCCAGGAGATCACCACCCCGGAATTCGGTTGCGGCCTGGATGGATTCCTCGCCAGCAAGACCCAGCAAGGTCTGCTCAGCGGCATTCCCAACGGTATCGACGAAAGCTGGGAGACGTCCACCGACACGCATCTGATCCACAACTTCAATATCGGCGACTGGGAAGGTAAGGCTATCAACGCCGCCCATGTGCGCGAGTTGTTTGGGCTGCAGCCATCCAGTGGCCCGCTGTTCGCTGTGGTCTCGCGCCTGGTCTACCAGAAAGGCCTGGACCTGACCGAAGCCGTCGCCAGTTTCATCGTCGAAAACGGCGGCCAGATTGCGATCATCGGCCGTGGCGAGCCGGAAGAAGAACAGGCCATGCGCGAATTGGCACTGCGCTTCCCGGGCCAGGTGGGGGTACGTATCGGCTTCAACGAGACCGATGCGCGCCGCATGTTCGCCGGCAGCGATTTCCTGCTGATGCCGTCACGCTATGAACCCTGCGGCCTGAGCCAGATGTATGCGCAGCGCTTCGGCTCGTTGCCGGTGGCGCGTAACACCGGCGGGCTGGCGGACACCATTGAGGATGGCGTCACCGGCTTCCTGTTCAATGAATCCACCGTGCAAAGCTACGAAGAGGCGCTGCGCCGCGCCTTCAAGGTGTTCGCCTTCCCCGGTCTGCTCAACGCCATGCGCAGCCGTGCCATGACCCAGCCGTTCAACTGGTGCCAGGCCGTGGAACCCTACGCCGAGCTCTATGAACGACTGGTGGCCAAGGCATTGGGAAAATCGAACAAGTAACGACTGGAACAACTAAGGGAGGTCTTCATAGATGCCGTTACGGACTCTGGAAACCTGGCCCCACGGCGCAATCATGCTGGACGCGCACCGCACGCGCTTTGCGTTATGGGCGCCAGACGCATTTTATGTTAGCGTTGAATTGGAACAGGGTAAAACCATCGTCATGCTTCCCCAGGCCGGTGGTTGGTTCGAAGTCGAAGTCGCGTGCCCTGCCGGCACGCTTTACCGCTTTAATATCGATGGCGAAAATACGGTGCCCGACCCCGCTTCCAGGGCCCAGGCGCTGGATGTGCATGGGTGGAGCCGAGTAGTCGACCCCCTCGCCTATGAATGGCGCCACAGCCAGTGGCAGGGTCGCCCGTGGCACACGGCGGTGATCTACGAACTCCACGTCGGCGCCATGGGCGGCTACGCTGCCGTCGAGAAACACCTGCCCCGCCTGGCTGAACTAGGCGTCACCGCAGTTGAATTGATGCCTTTGGCGCAATTCCCCGGCGAACGCAATTGGGGCTATGACGGCGTGCTGCCCTATGCGCCCCACGCCACCTACGGCACTCCCGAGCAACTCAAGCAACTGATCGACAGTGCCCACGGCCACGGTTTGGCCGTGATCCTCGATGTGGTCTACAACCACTTCGGCCCCGACGGCAATTACCTGGGCCAGTACGCCCAGGGGTTCTTCCAGAAGGACGTGCACACCCCCTGGGGCGCTGGTATTGATTTCGAGCGCCGTGAAGTGCGGGATTTCTTCCTCGATAACGCCCTGATGTGGCTGCTCGAATACCGCTTCGACGGCCTGCGCCTGGATGCCGTGCACGCCATTGACAACCCCGGGTTTCTACAGGAACTGGCACAACGGGTACGCCAGCAGGTGGACGGCGGACGCCACGTGTGGCTGATGCTGGAAAACGAACTGAACCAGGCCAGCCTGTTGCAGCACGATTTCGACGCCCAATGGAATGACGACTTTCATAATGTGCTGCACGTACTGCTCACCGGTGAAACCGACGCTTACTACAGCGATTTTGCCGAGCAGCCCACCGCCAAGCTGGCGCGCTGCCTGGCCGAGGGGTTCATCTACCAGGGCGAAACGACACGCCATGGTCATGCACGGGGCGAACCCAGTGCGGAACTGCCCCCCAGCGCCTTCGTCGCATTCCTGCAGAACCACGACCAGGTTGGCAACCGCGCTCTGGGCGAACGCCTGCACCAGTTGTGTTCGCCCCAGGCCCTGAAAGCCGCGACCGCCCTGCTGCTGCTGTGCCCCATGATCCCGATGCTGTTCATGGGCGACGAAGTAAATGCCGCCGAGCCCTTCCTGTTTTTTACCGACCATCATGGCGAACTGGCCGAGGCGGTGCGTGAGGGGCGGCGCAATGAATTTGCCGACTTCGCGGCGTTTCACGACCCCGAGCAACGCCAGCGCATCCCCGACCCCAACGCGCTGCAAACCTTTTTACAGTCGGTGCCCTCCTTCGTCGAGAACGACCACACCCAGCTCTACCGTCACCTGCTGAGCCTGCGTCACACACACGTAGTGCCGCACTTGCCCGGTACGGTGGCCCTGGGCGCGCAGGTGCTGGCTGACCATGCCGTCACCGCGCGCTGGCGTCTGGGCAACGGCCGTGTGCTGCAGATCGACCTGAACCTGAGTGAACAGCCCCTGGATCATCCGGCACCCCACCCGATTATTTTCCAAACGCCTGCCCAGCAAGGTGCGCACTTACCGCCCTTGAGCGCTCGCGTTTGCTTATCCCCTGTTGGAGACATTCTTTGAGCGAAGCGAACCTGGAAATTCTCGCCAGCCGCGCAGGCCTGGCCGTCGATTGGATCGATGCCAACGGTCGCCCGCAGCATGTAAAGCCTGACGCCCTGCGCGCTGTGCTCAAAGGCCTTGGGCACCCGGCCGACAGCGATGCCGAGATCGACGCCAGCCTGCAGCAACTTGAGCAGGCGCAGCAAGACACCCACCTGCCGCCGTTGATGACCACCGACAGTGGTGCGGGCCTGGACCTGGCGCGTTATTTCGCTCCCGATACCCCGTGTCGCGTCAGCCTGGAAGGCGGCGAAACCCTGGAGCTGCGCCTGGACGGCGAGGCTGTGCTGCCCGGCGTGATCGCCCTGGGCTACCACCAGGTGCATATCGACGGGCAAACCTTCACCCTGGCCGTCGCTCCCAGCCACTGCTACAGCGTGGCCGACGCGGTCGACAGCCAACCCGCTCGCGCCTGGGGCCTCAGCGCCCAACTCTATGCCTTGCGCCGCCTCGGCGATGGCGGTTTTGGCGACACCCTGGCTCTGGAGCACCTGGTGCGTTCCGCCGCCGAGCGCGGCGCCGACGCTGTGGCGATCAGCCCGATGCACGCGATGTTCAGCGCCGACACCGAGCGTTTCAGCCCTTATTCACCCTCCAGCCGCCTGTTTCTCAACAGCCTGTATGCTTCGCCGGCGTGCATCCTCGGTGAACGTGAGGTGCGCAACGCCATCGAAGCTGCCGGGTTGGCTGACGAGTTGCATGCCCTGGAACAGCTCCCGCTGATCGACTGGCCGGCCGCCGCCAAGGCCAAGCAACGCCTGCTGCGCACACTGTATGAAGACTTCCGCCACGGCGCGCATCCCCAGCATGCCGACTTCCAAAGCTTCCGCCAGACCGGCGGCGAAGCCCTGGAAAACCACTGCCGCTTCGAAGCCATACAGGCCCAGCGTGCTGCCGCCGGTGAGGACCTGGACTGGCGCCAATGGCCCGAAGCCTGGCGCACGCCGCAAAGCCCGGCCCTGGCGCAGTTCGCCGAGGAAAACCGCGACGAAATCGGCTATTTCGCCTTCACCCAATGGCTGATCGCCCGTAGCCTTGAGCGCGCGCAACAAGCCGCCCGTGGCAGCGGCATGGGCATCGGCCTGATCGCCGACCTGGCGGTGGGTGCCGATGGCGGCGGTAGCCAGGCCTGGAGCCGTCAAGACGAACTGCTGGCCGACCTGACCGTGGGCGCGCCACCGGACATTCTCAACCGCGCAGGCCAAGGTTGGGGGATCTCTGCCTTTTCCCCAGAGGGCCTCAAGCGCAATGGCTTTCGCGCCTTTATCGAAATGCTGCGGGCCAACTTCGCCCATGCCGGCGGCTTGCGCATCGACCATGTGATGGGCCTGCAACGCCTGTGGGTGATCCCCCTGGGTGCATCACCCCGCGAAGGCGCCTATTTGTATTACCCGGTGGACGACCTGCTGCGTTTGCTCGCCTTGGAATCGCACCACCACCAGGCCATCGTCCTCGGTGAAGACCTGGGCACCGTGCCTGAGGGCCTGCGCGAAAAGCTCAGCGCCCGCTCGATCCTGGGTATGCGTGTGCTGCTGTTCGAACAGAACCATGACGGCCAGTTCAAGCCCATCCTCGATTGGCCCGACAACGCCTTGGCCACCACCAGTACCCACGACTTGCCGACCCTCAATGGCTGGTGGCACAGCCGCGATATCGAATGGAATATCCAGCTGGGCCTGATCGATGCGCCCACCGTGGACCAATGGAGCGAACACCGCCTGCGCGAACGCCAGGCACTGCGCCAAGCCTTGAGCCAGGACCCGCAGAACTTCATCGATGAGATCCGCAACGACACCGACCATATGATCGACGCCAGCGTGCGCTACCTGGGCCATACCCGCGCGCCCCTGGTGTTGTTGCCCCTGGAAGATGCTTTGGGCATCGAGGAGCAAGCCAACCTGCCGGGCACCCTCGACACCCACCCCAATTGGCGCCGCCGCTTGCCCGGCGAAGCCGCCAGCCTGCTCGACAATGACAGCGCCGCGCGTCGCCTCGAACTGCTGGCCGTGGCGCGCAACCAAGCCTATGAGCGTGACCGATGAACGCACTGCCCCTGCGCGCCACCCAGCGCCTGCAATTTCATAAAGGTTTTACCCTCGATGACGCGGTGCCACTGGTGCCGTACTTTGCCCAACTGGGTATCAGCCACCTGTATGCTTCACCACTGTTAAGCGCCCGCGCAGGCTCCATGCACGGCTACGATGTGGTCGACCCGACCCGCGTCAACCCAGAGCTGGGTGGCGAAGCGGCGTTGCGTCGCCTGGTCGCCGCGCTGCGTGAGCACGACATGGGCTTGATCCTCGATATCGTCTCCAACCATATGGCCGTAGGCGGCGCGGATAACCCTTGGTGGCTGGACCTGCTGGAATGGGGCCGCCTGAGTCCCTACAGCGAGTTCTTCGACATCCAGTGGCACTCCCCCGACCCGCTGCTCAAGGGCCAGTTGCTGATGCCCTTCCTCGGCAGCGATTACGGCGAAGCCTTGCAGAACGGCACGCTCCCGCTCAAGTTCGATGCCGCCCAGGGGAGTTTCTATGTCGAGCATTACGAACACCGTTTTCCGATTTGCCCCAGGGACTACGGCCTGATCCTGGGCAACGATGAGTTACTCAAACCGCTGGCCGAACGTTTCGCCGCCCTCGCCTATCAGCACGACGCCTACGCCGAAGCCACCACGCTCAAACAAGCCTTGGCCGAACGCGCCAGCGAGCTGCTACCCGCTATTGAACAACGCCTGGCCGCATTCGACAGTCGCCAGCCCGAGGGCTTCGAGCGCCTGCATCACCTGCTGGAACAACAGACCTATCGCCTGGCCAGTTGGCGCACCGCCGCGGACGACATCAACTGGCGGCGCTTCTTCGACGTCACTGAATTGGGCGGCCTGCGGGTCGAACGCACGGCGGTGTTCGAGGCCACCCATGGCAAGATTTTCGAGCTGATCAGCGCGGGGCTGGTCGACGGGCTGCGCATCGACCATATCGACGGCCTGGCTGACCCGCGTGGCTATTGCCGCAAATTGCGTCGGCGTGTGGACGCGCTGTCACCCGAGCGCCACTTGCCGATCTTCGTCGAAAAGATCCTTGGCGAAGGCGAAACTTTGCGTGAAGACTGGCAGGTGGACGGCACTACCGGCTACGAGTTCATGAACCAGTTGTCCTTGCTGCAACACCATCCCGAAGGTTTTGCACCGCTGGCCGAGATGTGGACGCGTCACAGCGAACGGCCTTCAGCCTTCAGCGAAGAAGCGCGGCTGGCGCGCCAGCAGATCCTCAATGGTTCGTTGGGCGGCGACTTCGAAAGCGTGGCCCAGGCGCTGCTGCAAGTGGCCCGCGATGACGTGATGACCCGCGACCTGACCCTGGGCGCCATCCGCCGGGCCCTGCAGGAACTGATTGTGCATTTCCCGGTGTACCGCACCTACATCAGCGCCAAGGGCCGCAGTGCGGCCGACGACAAGGTGTTCCAGCAGGCCATGGAGGGTGCACGCAGTACCCTCAACGAAGGCGACTGGCCGGTGCTCGACCATCTGGAACAATGGTTGGGTGGTCAGCCCTGGCGCAATCGCCCGGTAGGCCGGGCGCGCAAGATGCTCAAGCATGCCTGCGTGCGCTTCCAGCAACTGACCTCGCCCGCCGCCGCCAAGGCTGTGGAAGACACCGCTTTCTATCGTTCGGCGGTGTTGTTGTCGCGCAACGATGTGGGTTTCAGTACCGAGCAATTCAGTGCGCCGTTGGCAGATTTCCATGCGGCCAATCAACAACGCCTGAAGACCTTCCCCGGCAACCTGCTGGCCACCGCCACCCACGACCACAAACGCGGCGAAGACACCCGTGCGCGCCTGGCGGTACTCAGCGAGTGCGCCCCCTGGTATGCCGAACAGGTCGAGCACTGGCGCCGCCTGGCCGAGCCTTTGCGCGAGAGCGCCGAGAGCCCCTCGGCGGGTGATGAGCTGATTCTCTATCAGGTGCTGCTGGGCAGTTGGCCGCTGGAGCCCAACCCCGATCTGGAGGCGTACCAGCAACGCCTGTGGCAGTGGCAGCAAAAAGCCCTGCGCGAGGCCAAGTTGCAGAGCAGTTGGAGCGCGCCCAACGAGGCTTACGAACAGGCGGTGGAAGCGTTCCTCAAGCGCCTGCTGCTCAGTGAGGCCGGTGCGCCGCTGCGCAGTGCGTTGGACAGCGCTGCGCAGGCCATCGCCCCCGCCGGCGCCCTGAATGGGCTGGCGCAAACCTTGCTTCATCTGACCGTGCCGGGTGTGCCGGATATTTACCAGGGCGATGAGTTCTGGGACTTCAGCCTGGTCGACCCGGACAACCGGCGCCCGGTGGACTTCGCTGCGCGGCAACGTGCATTGCAGGCACCACCGGACATCGGCGAACTGTTGTTCAACTGGCGCGACGGGCGTATCAAACAGGCAGTGATCGCCCAGGTACTGGGCCTGCGTAAAGCCTGCCCCGAGCTGCTGCGCCATGGCAGCTATACACCGCTGGAAGTGCTGGGCCAGCACGCGGAACGGGTGGTTGCGTTCTACCGTGAACATCAGGGCAGGCAGTTGCTGGTGGTGGTGCCGCGCTGGTCTTATCCGCTGCTTGAAAACGGGATGTTTCCCCAGATCAATGCCCAGGTTTGGGGCGATACGCGGGTGAAATTACCGTTCGCCGCCCCTGCACAAAACTGGAAGGGACTTTTTCAAACGGGCGTAGTCACACCCAACAAGGAGCTGTTGATCAGCGCTGCCCTGGGGGATCTCCCGGTCAATGTCTTTATCAATCCTGATAATCAAGAAAGCTGAAAATTTTCTGTGAGGAGTTTGTGATGAGTAAAGAAGACAAACGCATTCGCGAACTGGCGCATCAGATCTGGGAGTCTGAAGGCAAGCCCGATGGCGCCCATGATCGCCACTGGGAGATGGCGCGCAAGCTGGCGGAAGCCGAGGCGCTGACGCCGAGCAAGCCTAAACCGGCCGCCAAGCCGAAAACCGCGCCCAAGGCTGCGGCAAAGCCCAAACCTGCTGCGCCTGCCGCCGCCAAACCTGCGGCGAAGAAACCCGCCGCCCCGAAGAAGCCCAAACCGCCCGCCCCATGATTTCCCGGGCCTGCAGCACGCATTACGCGCTGCAGGCCCTTTTCCGTCCAAGCCATGCGCTGAAGCACCGTCAGTACGGCGGCGTTCGGCCCGAAAAAAGACCCCTTGCAGGAGCAACTCGATGAGCAAACCCGACAACACCACAGCGACGCCGGTTCATGAGCCGTCGCGGATCCGTGAAGGTTTGCCCTTCCCCCTCGGCGCCACCTGGGATGGCCTGGGTGTGAATTTTGCGCTGTTTTCCGCCAACGCCACCAAGGTGGAGCTGTGCCTGTTTGACGATACCGGCGAGGTTGAGCTGGAACGCATCGAACTGCCCGAATACACCGACGAAATCTTTCATGGCTACCTGCCCGATGCTCACCCCGGGCTGATTTACGGTTATCGCGTATACGGCCCCTATGACCCGGCCAATGGTCATCGCTTCAACCACAACAAGCTGTTGATCGACCCCTACGCCAAGCAACTGGTGGGCGAACTCAAATGGTCCGAAGCGCTGTTTGGCTACACCATCGGCCACCCGGACGACGACCTCAGTTTCGATGAACGCGACAGTGCGCCCTTCGTGCCCAAGTGCAAGGTCATCGACCCGGCGCACACCTGGGGCAACGACCAACCGGTACGAGTGCCGTGGGACCGCACGATCATCTACGAAACCCACCTGCGCGGCATCAGCATGCGTCATCCTTCGGTCGGCGAGTCGGTGCGGGGGACCTGCGCCGGTTTGATGGAAGATGACGTGCTCAAGCATATCCGTCAGTTGGGCATTTCCTCGGTCGAGCTGTTGCCCGTGCACGCCTTCGTCAACGACCAGCATCTGCTGGAAAAAGGCATGACCAACTATTGGGGCTATAACAGCATTGCGTTCTTCGCCCCTGACCCGCGCTACCTGGCCAGCGGCAAGATCGCCGAGTTCAAGGAGATGGTCGCGCACCTGCATGAGCAGAAGCTGGAAGTGATTCTGGACGTGGTTTACAACCACACCGCCGAAGGCAACGAGCGCGGCCCGACCCTGTCGATGCGCGGCATCGACAACGCCTCCTACTACCGGCTGATGCCCGACGACAAGCGTTTCTACATCAACGATTCCGGCACCGGCAATACCCTGGATCTGAGCCACCCCTGCGTGCTGCAAATGGTCACCGACTCCCTGCGCTACTGGGCCACCGAGATGCACGTGGACGGCTTCCGCTTCGACCTGGCGACCATCCTCGGTCGCTACCGCGACGGGTTCGATGAGCGCCACAGTTTCCTCGTGGCTTGCCGCCAGGACCCGGTGCTGCGCCAGTTGAAACTCATCGCCGAACCCTGGGACTGCGGCCCCGGTGGCTACCAGGTGGGCAACTTCCCACCAGGCTGGGTGGAATGGAACGACCGCTTCCGCGACACCGTGCGTGCGTTCTGGAAAGGCGACGATGGCCAACTCGCCGATTTCGCCGGGCGCATGACCGCCTCGGGCGAGATGTTCAACCACCGCGGGCGCAGGCCGTACAGCTCGGTGAACTTCATCACCGCCCACGACGGCTTCACCCTGCACGACCTGGTGTCGTACAACGACAAACACAACGAAGCCAACGACGAGAACAACCAGGACGGCAGCAATAACAACCTGTCCTGGAACCACGGTGTCGAAGGCCCTACCGACGACCCGGAGATCAACGCGCTGCGCCTGCGCCAGATGCGCAACTTCTTCGCCACTTTGCTGCTCGCCCAAGGCACGCCAATGATCGTCGCCGGGGACGAGTTCGCTCGCACTCAACACGGCAACAACAATGCCTATTGCCAGGACAGCGAGATCGGCTGGGTCAACTGGGACCTGGACGATGACGGCAAGGCCCTGCTCAAGTTCGTCAAGCGCCTGATCAAGCTGCGCCTGGCGTACCCGATCCTGCGGCGCGGGCGTTTCCTGGTGGGCGACTACAACGAAGACATCGGCGTGAAGGACGTCACCTGGCTCGCGCCGGATGGCAACGAAATGACCACCGAGCAATGGGAAGACAGCCAGGGCCGCTGCCTGGGCATGCTGATGGATGGCCGCGCCCAGGAAACCGGGATTCGTCGTGCCGGGGCCGACGCCACGCTGCTGCTGGTGGTCAACGCCCATCACGACCAGGTCAATTTCCGCCTGCCGCCGGTGCCGGAGGGCGAGTTCTGGACGTGCCTGCTCGACACCAACGACCCGGCTGTGCGTGGCCAGGAACGCTTTGATTTCGAGCATGAGTACGCGGTCACCGCTCGCTCGCTGCTGCTGTTTGAACTGCAGCATGAAGGCGAGGTGTGAAATGGCGTTGCACGGTTTCCTCCAGGGCTACCGGGGCTATGCCGACACGCAAGCCTTGGGTAATGCCCTGAGGGCCCTTCAAGAAGAAGGCCTTGATCAACTGCCGTTGCCGGGCAGCGGCCAGACCCTGTCCCGCTTGAGCCAACTGGCCCAGGTGGCCGGGCATGACTTGCGCCTGTGCAAGTTGTTCGAAGGCCATACCGATGCCCTGGCGATCATTGCCGAACTCGACAGCCCCTTGCCGCCGCTGGGCAGCACCTGGGGCATGTGGGCGGCCGAGCCGCCGACTGCCAAGGTGCGTGTGCGTCGCGACGGCCAGCGGCTGCTCGTCGAGGGGCGCAAGGCCTGGTGTTCCGGTGCGGCGGTGGTCAGCCATGGTTTGCTGACGGCCTGGGACGAAGAGGACCGCCAGCAATTGGTGGCCGTGGCGATGGATCAACCGGGCATCACGGTGACGGTTGAGGGTTGGAAGGCGGTGGGCATGGCGGCGACCGGAAGCGTCGACATCTTGTTCAGCGCCGCCAGGGGAATTGCCGTGGGCGGCCCGGGCGACTATCTGTCCCGTCCGGGCTTCTGGCACGGTGGGATCGGCATTGCCGCGTGCTGGTACGGCGCGGCGCAACGCCTGGGTGAAGTGCTGCGCGCCCAGTGCGCCACACGTGCAGAGCCCCATGCGCTGGCCCACCTCGGCGCGGTCGACAGCGCCCTGAACAGCGCCGCCTGCGTGTTGCGCGCCAGCGCCGCGCAGATCGACCGCGAGCCTCGCGCTGATGCGCGGCAACTGGCGCAACAGACGCGTGCTTGTATCGAGGACACAGTCGAGCAGGTGATCCAGCATGTGGGCCGCGCGGTCGGCGCCGGGCCGTATTGCAAGGATCCGCACTTTGCCCAGTTGATGGCCGATTTACCGGTGTATGTGCGGCAAAGTCATGCCGAACGCGACTTGGCCGCCCTCGGTGAACAGGTCGCCGGCGAGCCCACAGGGAGATGGGCGCTATGAGGCCCAATCCGATTGTTGGCCAGGGCACGCCGTTGAGCCACTGGCAAAACAGCGCACGATTGGCCGAGTTGCCGCACATCAGTGTGGCGCAGTTGGTGCCGCCAGGGCATCGAGCGGTGATCGTCGCCCCGCATCCGGATGACGAGGTGCTGGGCAGTGGTGGCCTGCTGCAAGGGCTGGCTGCGCTGGATCGCCCTATCCAGTTGATCTCCGTCACCGATGGCAGCGCCAGCCACCCGGGCTCCCGGCGCTGGCCGGTGGAGCGTCTGAGTGTGGTGCGTCCGCAGGAATCGGCCCAGGCCTTGCACCGCCTTGGCTTGCCGCTGCACAGTTTGAAATGGCTGCGCGGCGGGTTTGCCGACAGCCATGTGGCCGAGCGCGAAGCCCAGCTTTGCGAGTTTATCCAGCGCCACCTCAAGCCTAACGATGTGGTGTTCGCCACGTGGTGCGAGGATGGGCATTGCGACCATGAGGCCGTGGGCCGCGCCAGCGCCAAGGCAGCCAAGGCCGTCGGCGCAGTGTTGTGTGAACTGCCGGTATGGACCTGGCACTGGGCCACTGCCGAAGACCACAAGGTGCCCTGGCATCGGGCGCGCAAGATCCCGCTGACCGCCGAGCAAGTGGCGCGCAAACGCCATGCGATCCACGCCTTTGCCAGCCAATTGGAGGGCGACCCGCAAATCGGCCTGCCACCGGTGCTGGCGCCCTATGTGGTGGAGCGCTTGCTGCAACCTTTTGAGATGGTATTCGTATGAGTGTGGCAACCCCCTACTTCGACCAGTTGTTTGCCGACAATGACGACCCTTGGGCTTTTCGTCAGCGCTGGTACGAACAACGCAAGCGCGCCCTGACCTTGGCCGTGCTGACGCGGCTGCGCTATGTGTCGATATTCGAGCCGGGTTGTGCCAACGGCGAACTGAGTGCCGAGCTCGCGCCGCGTTGCGACCGCCTGCTGTGTTGCGACACCGCCACCGCTGCGGTGCGTCTGACACAGGCGCGGCTGGAGCATTTTCCTCATGCCCGCGTGGAGCAGCGTCGCCTGCCAGAACAATGGCCCGGCGGGCAATTCGAACTGATCGTATTGAGTGAGCTTTGTTATTACCTTGATGTAGATGATTTTAATCGTCTGATCGATTGCGCCCTCGCCGCCTTGACCGCTGACGGGCAAATTCTGGCCTGTCATTGGCGAGTGCCCATTGACGGTTGCCCGCAAACCGCCGAACAGGTGCACGCCGTGCTCCAACAGCGTCTGGGTGTAGCACCATTGGTCCAGTACCATGACCCGGATTTCCTGCTCAACCTGTGGAGCCTCGATGGCACCTCGGTCGCTCGCCACGAGGGTTTACGATGATCGGTATTCTGATCCCGGCACATAACGAAGAAGCCCTATTGGATGATTGCCTGAGAGCTGCGCGGATCGCCGCCAACCACCCGGGCTTGCTGGGTGAAGCGGTACAGATTCTGGTAGTACTCGACAGTTGCAGCGATGCCAGCGCGGCGATTGCCCAGGCCCACGAGGTGCATTGCCTGCACGTGCAGGCCCGCAACGTCGGGCACGCCCGCGGCGTGGGTGCAGGGTACTTGCTGGAGCAAGGCGCGCGGTGGATTTCCTGCACCGACGCCGACAGCCGTGTCGCCCCTGACTGGTTGGTGGCCCAACTGGCCCAAGGTTGCGACGCGGTGTGCGGCACAGTCACCGTGGACGCCTGGAGCGAAGGCTTCGACCCGGCCGCGCAGATTCGCTATCAGCAGGCCTACCAGGCCCGCGACGGGCATCGGCATATCCACGGTGCCAACCTGGGCGTGAGTGCCCGCGCCTACGTAGAGGCCGGTGGGTTTGAACCGCTGGAATGCCACGAGGATGTACAACTGGTACGTGAATTGGAGCGTTGCGGTGCATCCATTGCCTGGAGCCATGCACCGCAAGTGGTGACCAGTGCGCGACTGGATTGCCGGGCTGAGGGTGGGTTCGGTGATTACTTGAAGAGCTTGATGCGGGCTGGGTAAAAACAAAATCGCAGGCAAGCCAGCTCCCGCAGGGATCCATGCCAGGCGCAGATTCTGTGGGCAACATAGACCCTCTGTGGGAGCTGGCTTGCCTGCGATGACGTCAGCCCAGCAAACATCGCATCAAAGTTGTGCAGATACCCATGCCTGTCTATGCTCCTAACGCCTCGCACAGCATTTCAGTATTGGCATGCCACGCACTCACCTCAGCGGAGCCTGCGGTGAAGACAAGAGCGTCGTTCCGTCAACGGAGCACGACCCGGTATCAACCGACAAGGATGTGACACCCCATGAAGCCTGCCTCCTTAAGCGAAGGCCGTCGCGGCCCCGCGCAAATCTGGAACACTGCGCCGCAGTTGGCGCAAACCCCCATCATCTCCCTGAACACCCTGGTACCGCCCGGCGCTCGCGTCGTGGTAATCGCACCCCATCCTGGCGATGAAGTGCTGGCGTGCGGCGGTTTGCTGCAACTGCTCAGCACCCACGAGCATCCGCTGCAATTGATCTCCATCACCGACGGCAGCGCCAGCCATCCCGGCTCTCAAGTATGGCCGCCCAGCCGTTTGAGCGTGGTGCGCCCCCAGGAAAGCGCCGAGGCCCTGCGTCGACTGGGCATGCCCTTGCACAGCCTGAAATGGATTCGTGGCGGGTTTTGTGACGACGCCCTGGCCGCCCGTGAATCGCCGATGAGCCAATTCATCGCGCGCTACCTGCAACCCGGCGACGTGGTGTTTACGACCTGGCGCAACGACGGCAATGACGACCACGATGCCGTCGGCCGCGCGAGTGCCAGGGCGTGCAGCCTGGTAGGTGCCCAACTGTATGAACTGCCGATCTGGGCTTGGCATTGGCCGGCCCGGGAAAGCGCGGTAATGCCCTGGCAGCGTGCACGCAAGGTCCGCCTGGATACCTGGACCGTCGCGCGCAAGCTGCACGCCGCCCACGCCTACGCCAGCCAATTGGTGGGTGACCCGCAGATCGGCTTACCACCGATGCTCGCGCAGATATTGCTGGAGCGCATGCGCGAACCCTACGAAATCCTGTTCACCTGAACACTACCCTGTAGGAGCGAGCTTGCTCGCGAAAAACCTCAACGATAACGCGGGCTTACTGAATTAACGCGGCGCCTGCGCGTCTTTCACGAGCAATCGCGCTCCTACAAACGTTGGGCTTTTCCCTACAGACTCAATCTGCCAAACTGATGCGAATAATTATCAACAGATTTACTATTCGCCACGGAAGGCACTTGGGGAGCCCTACTTTCATGTTTGTGCAACAACGCGGCGGCAACGTTTTTACACCCAGTCTGATGGCAATCACTATCGCTTTAGCAACCTCCAATGCGGCCATTGCCGCCGACGCACCGGCCACCATCGAGCTGGGCGCTACCGAGGTTTCGGGCCAACAGCTTGGCGCAACCACCGAAGGCAGCGAGTCGTACACCACCGGCTCGATGAAGACCGCGACCAAACTGCCGCTGACCCTGCGCGAAACCCCGCAGGCCGTCACCGTGATCACGCGCCAGCGCATGGATGACCAGGCCATGACCAGCATCAACGACGTGGTCAACGCCACGCCGGGGCTGTTCCTCAATTACTCCAACGGCCCTGGGCGACAAGGCTTTACCGCACGCGGTTTCGATATCGACAACCTCATGTATGACGGTATTCCCAGCGGCTACAACGGTGCGTCGGTAGGCGCCCAGCCGAACCTGGCGATGTTCGACCGCGTCGAAGTGGTACGCGGCGCTACCGGCCTGGTGACCGGCGCAGGCAACCCTTCGGCCGCCATCAACCTGATCCGCAAGCGGCCACTGGATGAGCAGAAAGTCACGCTCACCGGCGCCGTCGGCAGCTGGGACGACTACCGTGGCGAGCTCGACGCCTCCAGCCCACTCAATGACAGTGGCACCTGGCGTGGCCGTGTCGTCACCTCTTACCGCGATGCCAACAGTTTTATCGACAAGGCCGAGCAGGATCATGGCCTTTTCTATGCCGTCACCGAAGCCGACCTGAGCGAAGACACCACCCTGACCCTCGGTTACTCGAACCAGAAGGACAAGACCAACTACTTCTGGGGCGCTTCGATGGTCGGCCTGGATGGACGCCACCTGGGCCTGTCGCGCTCTTACAACCCAGGCACCAACTGGGAAAACAAGGACCAGGAAATCAACACCGTGTTCGCAGAGCTGCGCCAGCGCCTGGCCAACGACTGGAGCCTGCAGGTCAACGCCAACTACGCCGAACAGAACGCCTTGTTCTCCGGCTCCTACCAATCGCGCTGGACCAACGACACCCTGGCCCGCACGGTGTACCAGGCCACCTACGATGAAAACCAGGCCGGGCTCGACGCCTTTGCCAGCGGCCCGTTCGAGGCGTTCGGCCGCACCCATGAACTGGTGGTGGGCGCCAGCAAGCGCATCTACGACATGACCACCCACAACTACAGCCCGTACGACCTCAACTGGCCGATCAATGCGGGCAAACCGAACTTCACCCGCACCAACAACGTTCGCGAAGTCACCACCCAGGACGGTTTCTACCTGACCAGCCGCCTGAGCCTGGCCGACCCGCTGAAGCTGATCCTCGGCGCTCGCCTGGACTGGTACGACTACGACAACCGTGATGCCGCTGGCGACTACAAGGTCACCCGCAACCTCACCCGCTACGCCGGCCTGATCTACGATCTGGACGACCAGCATTCGGTTTATGTGAGTTACAGCGACATCTTCACGCCGCAAAAAGACAAGAGCACAGCCGGCACTCCGCTCAAACCCATCGTCGGTAAAAATTATGAGGTGGGCGTCAAAGGCGAATACTTCGGTGGCACGTTGAATGCCAGCGTAGCGCTGTTCCGTGTCGACCAGGAAAACCGCGCCGTGGCCGTGGTGGTGCCCAACTGCCCGCAGGCGTCCTGTGCCGAGGCCTCGGGCGAAATCCGCAGCCAGGGTATCGACTTCGAACTGCAAGGCGCCTTGACCGAAAACTGGCAGGTCGGCGGCGGCTATACCTATGCGCGCACCCACACCATCAAGGACGACGCCAACCCGCAGAAGGTCAACAAACAGTTCGATACCGACATCCCGGAACATCTGTTCAAAGTGACCACCCGCTATAACTTCCAGGGTCCGCTGGAAAAACTCCGCGTCGGCGGCAATATCTCCTGGCAGAGCCGCATGTACAACGACATCAAGCTAGCGGATGGCAGCAACTACCGGCTCCAGCAAGGCGGCTACGCCGTCACTGACTTGATGGCAGGCTACCGGGTCAATCAGCACCTGGATTTGCAACTCAACGCCAACAACATCTTTGATCGCCACTACTACCAGTCCATCTCCAACTCAGTGACTTATGGCGGCGACTCCTATGGCAGCCCCCGCAACATGATGTTGACTGCCAAGTACAGTTTCTGAGCCTCATGCCCACCTCGGCTGCCCGCTCGGGCAGCCGTTCTTAAAGTCCCGCGCCCGCGTGCCGATAACGCGTGGGTAACCGGCAACAATCCTGAACATCTGCTTCACTCCACAGCGGCGCGCCTGTATGGCACACCGCGTGCTTGCTTGACCTCGACGCCCCCTCTCATGGAGTAAGAGTGAATGCCCGTCCGTTTTCTCGAGCACTATCGCAAGGCCGACCGCATCATGCTGGCATTGATCTGGCTGATGTGCCTGTTCTCCCTCGGCCTGGCGTTCTGGCACGACACCCTCATGCAGGCCGTGATCGTCGGTGGCGGCACCGGCGTGGTGCTCACGGCGCTGTATCGCGTCATTGGCGGCACCCGGGTGATGCGCTGTGCACTGGGCGCCGGCTTGATGGTGATGGCGGCGTTGCACATCAACCAGGCGCACGGGGTGATCGAATCCCACTTCGGTATTTTCGCGCTGTTGGCGGTGCTGACCTTCTACCGTGACTGGCTGCCGATCCTGGTGGCGGCACTGACCATCGCGGTGCATCACGTGGTGTTCCATGCCTTGCAACACCAGGGCTTGCCGGTGTTTGTGATGGAGCATCACGGCGGCTGGACCATGGTGTTCGTTCACGCCTTCTATGTGGTGATGGAGACCGTCGCCCTGCTCTACCTGGCCGTCCATAGCCAGGCCGAAGCGGTGGAGAGCCAGGAAATGCTTGAGAAGATGCTCGCCGTTACCTCGCAGTTCACCGTGGAAACCGCCCAAGGTGAAGGCAAGGCCCACGTATCCCTCGCCAAGCGTTTCGACCACTTCCTGCAGCAACTCACCCACCTGATCGACGGCGTCGCTCGCGACTCCCATGGCCTGGGCCAGCTCGGCCAGGAACTGGCCAGCGCCAGCGGCACCCTGGAAAAAGGCGCACGGCATCAACTGGCGCAGATCGGCGAAATGACCGGTTCGATGCAGCGCATGGAAGACGCCATGGGCCACATTACGGTGCAGGTCGAACAGGCAGTGGAACATGCAGGCCAGGCCAGCCAGCAGATTGTGCGCGGCCAGGAAAGCGTCGGCCGCGCCCAGCATGAAATCAGCCAACTGGCTTCGCGTATCAACGGCACGGAGTCGACCGTGGAATCCCTGGCGGTGCAGGCAGAGCAAATCGGCTCGGTGCTGGAAGTGATCAGCAGCATCGCCAACCAGACCAACCTGCTGGCCCTCAACGCCGCCATCGAGGCCGCCCGCGCCGGCGAGCAAGGCCGTGGTTTTGCCGTGGTGGCCGATGAAGTGCGCAGCCTGGCCCAGCGCACCGCCCTCTCCACCCAGGAAATCAAGAGCATCATCGAGGGCCTGCAACACGGCAGCCGCCAAGCCGTCGAAGCCATGCACGCCAGCCGCGAAGGCGTAGAGCGCTGCGTGGCAGACAGCCAAGAGGCGGTGGACATGCTACGGGCGGTGGGCGAGGACATCGCGCACATCGACCAACTCAACGGCCACATCGTCACCACCACCCGCGAGCAGACCTCGGCAAACCTGGAGATCGTCGAGCGCTTGCAGTCGGTGCAAAGCATCGCCCAGAACACCGCCGGCGACGTCGAGACACTCGCCCGCAGCAGCGAACGCCTGCCACCGATCGCGGTGCGGCTGGATGCGTTGGGGCGCAGGTTTCATCCTTGAACCCAATCCGAAACACGGCGAGTTAAAGAGAATAGGTGGATATACCGCTGGAGTGCATCAAGGTTCCAGATGCGGAGCCATCAAAGCGGCAAACCAATCGATGAACGCGCCAAGGCGACGAGAGCGTTGGCGGCGAGTCGGGTACAGGGCTGAAACGCACATGGGGGCCGGCCGATAGGCCGTCATCACCTCAACCAATTCGCCGCTGTCCAATAAATGCTGAACATCGAACAACGGCACCTGAATCAAGCCAAGCCCTGCACAGCATCCTGCGATGTAGCTTTCGGCATTGTTGACCACCACGCGGCTCGGCATCATGACAGCCTGCGCGGTGCCATCGACGCAATATTCCCACGCCGTTTCCTGACCGCCTGCGCTCGTGCTGTAGCCGATACAGACATGCCGATTTTGCAAATCGCCAGGCTGTGTGGGCACCCCGAATTCCGCCAAGTAGGCGGGGCTCGCGCAATTGACCAGCAACACCTTACCCAAAGGTTTCACCACCAGGCTGCTGTTCTGCGGGGTGCCAAAACGAATGACACAGTCCACGCCTTCCTGTACCAGATCAATGGCGCGATCGGTGGAGCCCAGGCCGAGTTGGAGCCCAGGGTAGCGGCGGAGAAACTCGCCCAACGCAGGCATCACCAGGCGCCGCGCTATGCGGCTGGGCACGTCCACTTCCAGACGGCCCATGACCTGTTCCTGATGGCGGTTAAACAGTTGGTCGATATCATCGATGTCCAGCAAGACCTGGCGCGCCTTCAGCAGTAACTGGGTGCCATCGGCGGTCAGGGAGACCTTGCGGGTTGTCCGGTGCAGCAGTCGAGTGCCGGCATTGGCCTCCAGCTGTTGAATGGCGGCCGACACGCTCGCGCGTGGCAGCCTCATCAGCCGTGCCGCTTGTATAAAACTGCCAAGCTCTGCGACCTGAACGAAGACGCGGTACTGTTCGATTCTATCCATGGACTCTCAATGCTCGGGGGGCACGGATCGATCGGCGCTCACCACGTCTGCGCCAGCGCGTTAACCGTTTACTTGGTGGTGTAGCCGCCATTGATCAAAATTGTCTGGCCCGTCACCCACCACCCGTCACTGACCAGGTTACGGATGAACGGGACCACATCCTCGATATCTGTCAGGCCCGTGCGCGAGAACGGCGACAGCGCAGCAGCCGTCTTGTGGTAACTGACCGCATCCTCACCTTCGGCCGGGTAGAAGAACGGCGTGTCCATGGGACCCGGCCCTACTGCCGTGACCGAAATCCCCCGAACGCCCAGCTCCTTCGCCGCCGCCCGCGTGAATTGCTCTACCGGCGCCTTGCTGCCGGCATACGCCGCGTAGAAGGGGGTGAAAGCGCCCAGCAATGAAGTGACGATAGTGCAGATCTTGCCATTGTCATTGAGGTGGTTGCCGGCTTCCTTGATAAAAAAGAACGCAGTCTTGGAATTGACGGCCATCATCTCGTCGTACTCCGCCTCCGTGATTTCAGCCATTGGCTTTTTCAGCACCTTGCCCACGGTATTGATCGCGATGTCCGGCCTGCCAACTGCCGCGACGGCATCATTGAAGAGTTTTTCCATCGCCCCCGCCGTGGTCAAGTCCGCTTGCAAAGCGACAGCCTTCGCGCCTAGCGCCTCGATTGCGGCAACGGTTGTGTTCGCGTCAGCCTGGCTGGAGGCGCTGTTGTAGTGCACGACCACAGCCTTGGCGCCATGCTTGGCCAGATCGCGGGCGATCAACCCTCCGAGGTTCTTCGCACCACCCGCGATCAGTGCAACCTTGCCGTTGATTGAATGATTAGGCATGACAACATTCCTTTAATTGGGAGAAGTACGCCGCCATTCTAGAGTGACCCCCGACAAAGATAAGCACACCTTGGCTGGATGCAGTGTCCAGAGATATTGCCTAATCACAAAGGCCCTATCGGTGAATGAAAAGTACGCAGATAACTTGGACAGTGTGCAGCAGCGGCTTCAACAGCTGGGTGCGGTGATAACCCGCCAGACGTTTTCGTTTCCCGGTGGCAGCCGGTTCCACTTCACCGATCCGGATGGGTATGAGTTAGCGGTGTGGAGTGTTGCATCGCTGACTTGAGCGTTCAGGCACCAAAATTGAAGGCAATGGAGATTCGCGGCCGTGTGCCTTCAAAGCGGCGTACCGAATGCATCAACCACGACGGAAACATCACGAATGTGCCCGTGGCGGCGGCGCAGGTGCTGCTGAACCCAGCAGTCAGGCAGTCTTCTACTCGCATGCGCAGGGCCGGGTTATAGGTCGAAGCCACCATGCCGCGCGGGTCCAGGAACTCCAGGTCGCCGCCCACCGCCGGGTCATCCTCGCGGCCACCGGCATCGACCCAATAAACACCGGACCAAAACGCCCCAGGGTGGCCGTGAAGTGCATTGCTGTGGCCCGCCTCATTCACGTTGACCCAGGCGTTGACCTTCCACTCGAAGCCGGGCTCGATGAACCCATATTGCTCGCTGTGCACGACGGTCATTTGGGTGGCGAACTGCGTGGCAAACCTCACCAGGGCTTCACAGGCCTCCCCGCCCCACTGCGCAAAATCACCGGCCGACTGCCAACCTCCGGCATTGCTGCGCTGCGTGCCGTAAACGTCGTCTGCCATGCGCTGGGCAATCTGGGCCTTGAGCTCAGTATTCAGCCTTTTCGCGTCGGGAAACTGAATGCTGGCCAATGGGCTTGGAAACAGCCGGCGGATGTTGATGAGCTGCGGGTCCAGTGGGTGTTCAAGGAACTGCATCGACGTTCTACCAAGTTGTGCAAGTCACTGAAAAACCATACCGAATAGACGCAGTGACCGGTGTAAACCTTTGTTAAAAACTTGAGGGTTATTGATAGGTGTCGGCAAGTCGGCTAAAAAAGCTTTTGCAATCGCTCAAGCACGTGACTGCATGCATTCTTGAACCGCAAGGCCCCGAGGCTCGACAGGGTCTGTGTAATCCAAACGGAGTACCCATTATGGAATACGACGAAAAACTGATTGAGGAAGCCGTACTTGCCCTGCTGACCACCTTCAGCTTTGATAACGGCAACTCATGGAAAGGCCACGACTTTCAAATAATGAACCGGCTTCACGAGCAAGGTTTTATCAGTAATCCGGTGAACAAAAACAAGTCCATTTGGCTGACGCAGGAAGGCTTGGAACGGGGCCGGCAAATCGCCGATCGGTTATTTGCCGCAACCCCTGAGGCCAAGCGTTCATCCAATCCGGACACCTGAAGCGCTCGCGGGGCCAGAAGCCCGGCCACGGAGTGTTAAACCGCGCTTCATCTGTTTATCCTCAAGACTTCCCGACCTGCCAACCCGGAGCCGCCATGGACCTCGCCACCCTCGCCCTCTTCCTCCCCGCCTGCTTCGCCCTGAATATGGCCCCCGGCCCCAATAACCTGCTATCCGTGAGCAATGCTACCCGCTATGGCTACCGCACCTCCTGCCTCGCCGGTCTCGGCCGCCTGCTGGCCTTCGCCGGCATGATCGCCCTCGCATCCGCTGGCTTGGCGGTGGTACTGCAAACCTCGGAGTTGTTGTTCTACGGGATCAAGATTCTCGGCGCGGCGTATCTGTTTTACCTGGCGTATCAGCTATGGCGCGCAGACCCGCAGCAGCCGGTGAACACCGCAACGAGGAAGGTGGGCCTGTGGGCCTTGGCGCGGCAGGAGTTTCTGGTGGCGGCGGGCAACCCCAAAGCGATCCTGATCTTCACCGCCTTCCTGCCGCAATTCGTGGTGCCCGGCCAACCCATCACCGCGCAATTTGCCCTGCTGGGTGTGATGTTCCTGGCCCTGGAATGGGTCGCCATCAGTGCCTACGCCTATATGGGCCTGCATATGCGTCGCTGGTTTGCCGAGCCGAAGGGCAAGCGCCTGTTCAATCGCTGCTGCGCAGGTTTGTTGTCAGCGGCCGCGGCGGTATTGTTGACTGCGCGCAGGGCGTAACCGCGGTGGGAGCGCCCCTGGCAGCCGACGCCGATCGAGCTGTGCCCCGCGATCCAAATGTGGGAGCTGGCTTGCCTGCGATGGCGGTGGTTCAGTTGAAAATTCAGTGACTGACACACCGCCTTCGCGGGCAAGCCCGCTCCCACAGGGGATCTGTGCCAGGCACTGATTTTGACGGCAATGCATGACCAATGTGGGAGCGGGCTTGCTCGCGAAGGCGGCCGGGCAGCCGACGACGATCCCACTAATGCCCAAGTTGCGTAGATACCTATGCTATCTCAACCGCAAACCATACCTCACCTCCACCAGCGCCACACCGCCCCTCTCAAGATGGCGCTCAGTCCCTGCCTCCTCGACACACCCCGCCCGGCGATAAAATCGAATAGCCCGTTCATTACCGGCCAAGACCCACAGCGTTAAACGCTCATAGCCTTGCGCCAACTGGTCTTGCAGGCCGGCATTCCACAAGGCCAGCCCGACGCCGGAGTGCCAATGCTCGGCGAGCACGTAGATGGCCATGACCTCACCTGCATTGGCCTGCACGGCGTCTTCGTCACGGCTGGCGCCAACGGATATCCAGCCGACAATCTGCTGGCCCACCTCGGCAACCCATACCGTCGACTCACCCGAGGCAAGCGAGCGAGCCCAATGGGCTTCGCGCCGAGCAAGCGTTACTTGCAATCCGCTCAAGAACTGGGCGGGCATCAGGTCACGGTAGGCGTCTTGCCAACTGCTGATATGCACCTGGGCAATGGCCTTCGCGTCGGCGGGTAATGCTCTGCGAATCACGGATAGGCTCCTGAAATACGGTTATTCCAGTATGCATGCCCATCGATGACAGTTGCAGGGCGCGGGTTCCGGCGTCGATGAAGAACGCCGGGGCCCGCGCGAAGGCTCCAGCCCATGTCACTCCTTGGTCAGATCCACCAAAGGCGTCTGCCGCACCTCAGTCTCCCGCCCACCCTGAATCTCGCTGACCTGCTTCAAGGCCTTTTCAACAGCCGCCTTATCCGCCAACAAGCTGTAGCTGATACGGAACTGCTTATGTTCCTTCGCCCCGATCGTAGGCACCAGGTTCAGTGGCCGCTGATAACGACGGTTATAGGAAAAACTCGTCCCCGGCTCCAACCCCGTGACATAGCCCTGCCCTTGGGTATCAGTGTTCTTCCACAGCGAAAACACCGGCAGTGTCTGCGTATTGAAACCCACCGAAACCCCCAGGCTGCCGGCCTTGTTATGCAGCACGGTCAAGGTATCGCCCTTGGCATCGGCATACGGCACCACGTTGTAAACCGTTTCGTCATAGTCCTTGGTCGGTGCGCGATAGGTTTGCCAGTCGGCCAGTTCGCCCTTGGCCTTGTCATTGAACGGCGACACCTGCTTCACCGGCGCAACGAAACGCGCGCCCTGCTCCAGGAACGGCGTGCTGAAGTTACTGTGATACAGCGCCTGGTATTCCTTCGGATAATCGCCATTGTTGGTGAGCGTGTCGTTGAGGGCGAACACCACACTGCCAGGCTCGGTGACCAGTTCGGTCGCAACAGAGAAATCGACCTTCTTGAACGCCTGCTCTTTCAGCTCGCCGCGCAGGGTGATGGCGTACGGCGGCTTTTCATCGATATGCAGGGTGACTTTATTCGCAGGAATATTCGCGGCCCGACCGTGCAGGGTCAGCAGCTCACCGTTGTCGATACCAGGGTGCCCGACCCATTCGTAGCCGCAGCGAGTAACCAGCTCATTGAAACCCTCCAGCCAACCCAGACCACCACGGCCATTGAGCTCGATGAAGGACGGATTGACCACTTCCTTGACCGGCGAATCCCAGCCCATGCGCACATCGCCGACCGACGCCTGCAACACGTTCATGCCACGTGTCGGCACTACCGAGAGCTTCATCGTGCCGTTATCGATATCGACGATGCTCACGCCCTCCTGCCGACCACCGTGCAGGGTGCGCAGGGTAACGCTGAAGGGCTTATCGGTTTGGATGCCGAGTTGCTGGCTGGTGACCTGCCAGTTCTGGGCGGCTTTGTCGGTGTCTAGCAGCACGTAATCCCAGGCCATGGCGTGGGAGGCGGCAGAGAATGCGCTGAGGGCAACGAGGAGTTTTAGTGGGGTCATGGCGGTGGCCTTTATTGGAGTTGTTTGCGATTTATAAACTCGATGAAACGTTTCAGCAAGCTTAAAACACGCGACAGTGTGGGAAAAGGTCATGAACAAGGTGGAACAGGTAAGGAGGTCAAGGCAATGCGCTTGCGGGCAGGCTGGAACGAAAACGCGAGTGGGCGGTGTATGAGCTTTGGTCCATCCGTGCCAGTTACAACCTTGCGTTGACTCATTGGCTGCAAACGGCCAAAAGCGGTCCATCGTGGCCCCTAAAAAGCCTGCATGATTCGTGCTTGCTCAACGAGGGTATTCAAAGTCCCGTCGCGCTCAAACCACCCGCCGTACAGGGGTCACGAAGTGGCGCTACCTTCGGGAGGAAACTACGCTGAAGAAATACTTTTTTCTTTGTGATGGAGCTGGAAAATGAAAAGGGTTTTTCTGCCACTGTCGTGTTTACAGCGCTCGTCGAATTTTCAAATACAGTGTCTGCTGAAATACCCTCTCATAAGAATGTCCGCACTCGTTGCCCAGGCACAGGCTAGCATTAACCTCTCTGCCCTTGCGCTTTTGGCAGCGAAATGAACGAACACCTACGCGACGACCGAGAACATTGATAAGGCGGCCAAGGAGGGCGTATGCATAATCCATCAACATCGAAGCTTGTACGGGAAATTGCCCGAGATGCTTTTTACCAAAGGTGGATGGTTTGGGTTCCATTATTGTTCACGTCTGTAATAGTTTTTGGAGGATACAGTGGGGACGTTATGGGGGTTCAATGGGTGGCGGAGCTTGCCACGATCGCCGGAGCCACTATTTCGTCGATTAACGTTTGGTCCGAAAAATCGTCATTTCCTCAAGCCACACAATTAATATTTTTACTGGCATGGATGTTTAGCTTTTATTACGCCTTTCTTATCGCGCGATGGAAGCCCTACCAGGAAATGTATGTTGGTTCACTTACCGGGTGGAGGCGTCATCTGAAAGCATTACCAGGAGTGGTGATGATTTGCGTTGGACTATTTTTCTTTACCTTTACGCCTCCGACCGAGCCCAATTGCACGAGGATGTGCATCTATGAGTCAACGTTCATTCAAGTGATCTATTCCACTGGGATATCTATATTTTTGGGGTATGGGTTTGCGCTGACTTACTGGTATCTGGCTAATTTCTCAAGCGCTTATTTCGGTAGGAGAAAAAATGACTAGCCAAAAATTAGTTGTTCAAATTTTAAGACTCATGGAGTTTTCAAGGTCGTTTCGTTTTGGCCGATTGTGGCCCGTGGTGAGGGGCAGCGTTGGGCCGAAATCCGCCGGTCAGCCCCCTCCTCCCCAAAAATCCCGCCCCTCAACCCCCACACCTCTCAACCAAAAAATCCACAAACGCCCTAACCCGCGCCGGCATCGCCCCTCCCCCCACAAACACCGCATGAATCGGTTCCACATCCCCAGGATTAAATTCCTCCAGCAACACCACCAACTCCCCCCGCCTCACCTCCTCCACCACACTAAACGCCCCTATTCTCGCCACCCCCGCCCCCAGCTTCGCCAACTGCGCCAATGCCTCACCACTATTCCCCTCAATCGTCCCCGCCACCTTCAACGAAAACTCCCGCCCCTCCACCCGAAACGGCCAATCCGGCGCCGCCCTACGGAAGTTGAAGCGCAGGCAGTTGTGTTGCAGTAAATCCTGCGGCGTCACGGGGGTGCCATGCCGTGCCAGGTACTCCGGTGAAGCAACGATAACCTGCCCGGTAGAGCCGATAAGGCGAGCGGTCAGGGGGCTGTCGGCGAGGGGGCCGAAGCGGATGGCAACGTCGGCTTGGCCGCCGAGGATGTCCACGACTTCGTCGCCGAGCATCAGGTCGACGACGATGGCGGGATAGCGGGCGCTGAAGGCGGCGATCAGGGGGACGATGGTCATGCGGCCGTGGGCCAGTGCGGCGCTGACGCGCAGGCGTCCGCGTGGGGCGCCCTGGTCGGTGATGGCGTCTTCGACTTCGGCCATGTCGGCGAGGATGCGTCGGGCGCCGCGCAGGTAGGCTTCGCCTTCGGCGGTGAAGGTGATGGCGCGGGTGGTGCGCAGTAGCAGGCGGGTGCCGATGCGCTGTTCGGTGCGGGTGATGATGCGGCTGATGGCCGATGGGGTCAGCCCCAACGCCCTGGCCGCGCCCGACAGGCTGCCGTGCTCGGCGACCATGGTGAACACTTCCATCTCTCCCGAACGCCCGCCGATGTCCATTTGTGCCTCCTGCGCAAAGCTGTAGTTCCCAACCAAGGGCTACTGCTGCAAAAGGCAGGATTGTAGCATTTGACTCACAGATGAGGAGTCACCCATGCGTATCAATCCCCCCCTTGTAGCATTATCCGTTGGTGCCTTTGGCATCGGGGTCACAGAGTTTGCCCCTATGGGCATGTTGCCCGGTATCGCCGCTGATCTTGATGTCTCCATTCCCGCTGCGGGGCTGTTGGTAAGCGCCTACGCCATGGGCGTGTTGATTGGCGCGCCGATCATGACCCTGGCGACGGCCAGGGTGCCCCGCCGTTATCTGCTGATCGGGCTAATGGCGATTTTTACCCTGGGTAATTTGCTGTCGGCGTTGGCCAGCAACTACCAGACGCTGATGATCGCCAGGCTGGTGACGTCGCTCAATCACGGAGCGTTCTTCGGGATTGGCTCAATTGTGGCCGCAAGCCTGGTGGCGCCCGAGAAGCGCGCGGGCGCTGTGGCGGCGATGTTCATGGGGCTGACCCTCGCAACCATTGGCGGCGTGCCTCTGGCGACCTGGTTTGGCGAAAACTTTGGTTGGCGTACCGCGTTCTGGGGCATCAGTGGGCTTGGCGCGGTGGTCATGGCGGCGCT
This sequence comes from Pseudomonas sp. DW-iso17, assembly GCF_058725345.1. Lineage (NCBI taxonomy): Bacteria > Pseudomonadati > Pseudomonadota > Gammaproteobacteria > Pseudomonadales > Pseudomonadaceae > Pseudomonas > Pseudomonas sp. DW-iso17. The sequence goes on from NZ_JBZXEA010000006.1 coordinate 105,716, forward strand.
GTGGTGGGCCTTGCCCAATGCGCCGGCGCCCAAAGGCGGCGGGCTGATGGCGGAAATCCGTGTGCTGGGTCGCGGGCCGGTGCTGGCGGCGCTGGCCCTGACCGTGGTGGGCTCGAGTGCGATGTTTACGGTATTCACCTACATCGCGCCGATTCTGCGGGATGTCACCCATGCTTCGACCAACTTCGTCACCGGGATGCTGGTGCTGTTCGGAATCGGGCTCACCCTGGGCAATGTGTGGGGTGGCAAATCTGCGGACCGCTCAGTGGACCGCACTTTGATCATCTCGCTGGTGGTGTTGATTGCCGTGCTGTTGGCCTTTTCGGTGCTTATGCAATGGCCGCTGCCCGCCGCGTTGTCGATCCTGCTGTGGGGCGCTGCCAGCTTTGCCCTGGTGCCGCCGCTGCAGATGCGGGTGATGGAGGCCGCCAAAGACGCGCCTAACCTGGCTTCGGCGATGAACATCGGTGCGTTCAATTTTGGCAATGCGATTGGTGCGGCATTGGGTGGCGCGGTGATCAATGCCGGGCTGGGCTACCCGGCCATTTCCCTGGCAGGCGCACTGATGGCGGGCCTGGGCTTGCTGATGGTATTGGGGCTGAGCTGGCGTTCGCGGCGGGCCGACGCACGCGCTGGCCGGGAGACGGTGCAAGCCTGAGTAGCGTGCAGGTTGTTCGTCTAGACTTCATGCACCTTTCAACCCGAGGAGCCTTGCGATGAACAACAAGAATACGATTTGCCTCTGGTACAACGGCGATGCCCTGGAGGCAGCGACCTTCTACGCGCAGACCTTCCCCAACAGCGAAGTAAAGGCCGTACACCGTGCGCCTGGCGACTACCCATCCGGCAAGCAGGGTGATGAGTTGACTGTGGAATTCACCGTACTGGGTATCCCCTGCGTGGGCCTCAATGGCGGCCCCCTGTTCAAGCACAGTGAGGCGTTTTCCTTTCAGGTGTCTACCGAGGATCAGGAGGAAACCGACCGGTTGTGGCATGCCATCATCGACAACGGTGGGCAGGCGAGCGCTTGCGGTTGGTGCAAGGACAAGTGGGGGCTGTCGTGGCAGATCTCGCCGCGGGTGTTGGTCGAAGCAGTTACCAGTAAAGATCCTGCCGTCGCCAAGCGTGCATTTGAAGCGATGATGACCATGACCAAGATCGACATCGCTGCCATCGAAGCCGCCATTGCCGGGAACTGAACGGTGGGAGCGCTCGAGCCCTAGCGAGGCCGCGATGGCGGTGGGTCAGGCAGCGCAAATGCCAACTGCACCACCGCCATCGCAGGCAAGCCAGCTCCCACATCTGGATTGCGCGCCCTCTCCCATGCGGCAAAAAAAGTCATACAACGGACGCCCGGTTGCGACACGGGCGATACCGGCCTATGTTCCAAGCCATGCTGTTTTTTTGCTGCCCCCCGCCCTACGTCCATCCCGTAACCAGGAGACGACATGCCCACGCCTTCACGCCCTGCCGTACTTGAACTGATCGGCAACACCCCGCTGGTCAAGGTCAGCCGCTTCGATACCGGCCCCTGCACGCTGTTTCTCAAGCTTGAATCGCAAAACCCCGGCGGTTCCATCAAGGACCGCATCGGCCTGGCGATGATCGACGCCGCTGAACGCGACGGTCGCTTGCGCCCGGGCGGTACCATCATTGAAGCCACCGCCGGCAATACCGGCCTGGGCCTGGCGCTGGTGGGCCGGGCCAAGGGTTACCGGGTGGTGTTGGTGGTGCCCGACAAGATGTCCACGGAAAAGGTGCTGCACCTCAAGGCCATGGGCGCCGAGGTGCATATCACCCGTTCCGATGTGGGCAAGGGCCACCCCGAGTATTACCAGGACGTGGCGGCACGTTTGGCCAAAGGTATTCCGGGCTCGTTCTTCGCCGACCAGTTCAATAACCCGGCCAACCCCTTGGCCCACGAGACCAGTACCGCGCCGGAGATTTGGGCGCAGACCCAGCACGATGTGGACGCGATTGTGGTAGGCGTCGGCTCGGCCGGCACCCTCACCGGCCTCACGCGTTTCTTCAAGCGCGTGCAACCCGAACTGGCCATGGTGCTGGCCGACCCGGTCGGTTCGGTAATGGCCGAATACAGCCGCAGCCGCACCCTGGAAACTCCCGGTTCCTGGGCCGTTGAAGGGATAGGCGAAGACTTCATCCCCTCGATCGCCGACCTGTCCAGCGTGCGCCACGCCTACTCCATCAGCGATGCCGACAGCTTCGACCACGCCCGCCAATTGCTCAAGGCCGAAGGCATCCTCGGCGGCTCATCCACCGGCACCCTGCTCGCCGCGGCCTTGCGCTACTGCCGCGAGCAAACCGAGCCCAAGCGCGTGGTCACCTTCGTCTGCGACACCGGTACGCGCTACCTGTCGAAGGTTTACAACGACCAGTGGATGAACGACGCGGGCCTGCTGCAGTACAAACACTACGGCGACCTGCGCGATCTGATCGCGCGCCGCTTCGAAGACGGCCGCGTGATCAGCGTAAGCCCCGACGACACCCTGCTCACCGCCTTCCAGCGCATGCGCCTGGCGGACGTGTCGCAACTGCCGGTGCTGGTCGATGGCCAGGCCCTGGTGGGGGTGATCGACGAGTCCGACATCCTGCTGGGCCTGCACCACGACGCCGCAGATTTTTCCATGACCGTCGCCAGCGCCATGACCAACACCCTGCACACCCTGGCCCCCAACGCCAGCCTGGCCGAACTGCAGGCTGAACTGGATCGCGGCCTGGTCGCCATCATTGCCGACGCCTCAGGCTTTCATGGCCTGATCACCCGCGTCGACCTGCTTAACCACCTACGGAGATCCCTTGCATGAGCCAGCCCGATAAAAGCGCGTTTGCCACCCGTGTGATCCACGCCGGGCAGTCACCCGACCCGACCACGGGCGCGCTGATGCCGCCGATCTACGCCAACTCCACCTACCTGCAAGACAGCCCCGGCGTACACAAGGGGTTTGACTATGGCCGCTCCCACAACCCCACGCGTTTCGCCCTGGAACGCTGCGTGGCCGACCTTGAAGGCGGCAGCCAGGCATTTGCGTTTGCCTCGGGGCTGGCGGCGATCTCCACCGTGCTCGAACTGCTGGATGCTGGCGCGCATATCGTCTCGGGCAATGACCTGTACGGCGGCACTTTCCGGCTGTTCGACAAAGTGCGCCAGCGCAGTGCCGGGCACCGCTTCAGCTATGTCGACCTCAGCGACTTGTCGGCGTTTGAAGCGTCATTGCAGGACGACACGCGCATGGTCTGGGTCGAAACCCCAAGCAACCCGCTGCTGAGCCTGACCGACCTGCGCGCCGTGGCCCGCATCTGCCGTGCCCGCGGGATTATCTGCGTGGCCGACAATACCTTTGCCAGCCCCTGGATCCAGCGCCCGCTGGAGTTGGGCTTCGACATCGTGGTGCACTCCACCACCAAATACCTCAATGGGCATTCTGATGTGATCGGTGGTATCGCTGTTGTCGGTGACAACGCTGAACTGGCCGAACGCCTGGGTTTCCTGCAAAACTCCATCGGCGCCATCGCCGGGCCGTTCGATGCCTTCCTGACCCTGCGCGGGGTAAAAACCCTGGCGCTGCGCATGGAGCGCCATTGCAGCAATGCCCTGGACCTGGCCACCTGGCTGGAGCAACAGCCGCAAGTGTCACGGGTTCACTACCCGGGCTTGCAATCCCACCCACAGCACGACCTGGCCAAGCAGCAAATGCGCGGCTTTGGCGGGATGATTTCAGTGGACTTGAACAGCGACCTGGCCGGCGCGACGCGCTTTCTGGAAAACGTGAAGATCTTCGCCCTGGCCGAGAGCCTGGGGGGCGTGGAAAGCCTGATCGAGCACCCGGCGATCATGACCCATGCCAGCATCCCGGCGGCGACGCGAGCGCAATTGGGGATTGGCGATGGGCTGGTGCGGTTGTCGGTGGGGGTTGAGGATGTGGAGGACTTGCGCGCCGATCTGGCTCAGGCCTTGGCCCACATTTAACCGCCATGATCGTTCCCACGCTCTGCGTGGGAACGCATTCGGTGACGCTCTGCGTCACACTTGGGAACGCAGAGCGTCCCTGGCTGCATTCCCACGCGGAGCGTGGGAACGATCAGTGTGTATCAGGCTTGGGTAATGTTGGCCCGTGCCGCATGCAGCTTCTTGTAGCTATCGATCAAGCGCAAATGCCGGTCCAGGCCTTCCAGCTTCATGCTCGTCGGCGTGAGCCCATAAAAGCGCACACTGCCGTCGACCGAGCCGATCACCGCGTCCATGCGCTCGTTGCCAAACATGCGCCGGAAGTTGGCCTCGTAGTCAGCCAGTTCCAGGTCCTCATCCAGTTCCATCTCCAGCACCGCGTTCATCGCCTGGTAAAACAGGCCGCGCTCAACGGTGTTGTCGTTGTACTGCAGGAACATCTCTACGCATTCCTTGGCCTCTTCATACTGCTTCAGCGCCAGGAATATCAGCAGTTTCAGCTCCAGGATGGTCAACTGGCCCCACGCGGTGTTGTCATCGAACTCAATGCCAATCAGCGTAGTGATATCGGTGTAGTCGTCCAGTTCGCTTTCTATCAGACGCTCGACCAACGCCTGCAGCTCATCCTCGCTGAGGCGGTGCAGGTTGAGGATGTCTTCGCGGAAAAACAGCGCCTTGTTGGTGTTGTCCCAGATCAGGTCATCCACCGGGTAGATTTCCGAGTAGTCCGGCACCAGGATGCGGCAGGCGGTAGCGCCCAAGTGCTCATACACCGCCATGTACGACTCTTTGCCCATACCTTCGAGGATGCCGAACAGCGTGGCGGCTTCCTGGGCGTTGGAGTCTTCGCCCTGGCCGGAGAAGTCCCACTCGACGAATTCATAATCCGACTGGGCACTGAAGAAGCGCCACGACACTACGCCGCTGGAATCGATAAAGTGCTCGACGAAGTTGTTCGGCTCGGTGACCGCCTGGCCTTCGAAGGTCGGCTGCGGCAGATCGTTCAAGCCTTCGAAGCTACGGCCTTGCAGCAGCTCGGTGAGGCTGCGTTCCAGCGCCACTTCCAGGCTGGGGTGCGCGCCGAACGAGGCGAACACGCCGCCGGTGCGCGGGTTCATCAAGGTCACGCACATCACCGGGAATTCACCGCCCAGGGAGGCATCCTTGACCAGCACCGGAAAGCCCTGAGCTTCCAAACCTTCGATGCCCGCCAGGATGCCCGGGTACTTGGCCAGCACTTCGGCGGGGACGTCCGGCAGCGCAAATTCGCCTTCGATGATTTCGCGCTTCACCGCCCGCTCGAAAATCTCCGACAGGCACTGTACCTGGGCTTCGGCCAAGGTGTTACCCGCGCTCATGCCGTTGCTCAGGTAGAGGTTTTCGATCAGGTTGGACGGAAAATACACCACCTCGCCATCGGACTGACGCACGAACGGCAGGGAGACAATGCCACGGGCTTCGTTGCCGGAGTTGGTGTCGAACAGGTGTGAACCGCGCAGCTCGCCCTCGCGGTTGTAGACTTTCAGGCAGTAGGCATCGAGGATTTCACTCGGCAGCTCATCGTTGGGGCCCGGCTGGAACCAACGCTCGTCCGGGTAATGCACGAACGGCGCGTTGGCCAGATCCTCACCCCAGAACTGGTCGTTGTAAAAGAAGTTGCAGTTCAGGCGCTCGATGAACTCACCCAGCGCCGACGCCAACGCGCCCTCTTTTGTCGCGCCTTTGCCGTTGGTAAAGCACATCGGCGAATGGGCGTCGCGGATATGCAGCGACCACACGTTGGGCACGATATTGCGCCACGAGGCAATCTCGATCTTCATGCCCAGGCCCGCGAGAATCGCCGACATGTTGGCGATGGTCTGCTCCAGCGGCAGGTCCTTGCCGGCAATGTAGGTGCCCGCTGCGGACGTGGAGTTGGGCATCAACAACGCCTGGGCATCGGCGTCGAGGTTGTCGACTTCCTCAATCACGAATTCCGGCCCGGCCTGCACCACCTTCTTCACGGTGCAGCGGTCGATGGAACGCAGGATGCCTTGGCGGTCCTTGTCGGAGATGTCTGCGGGCAATTCGACCTGAATCTTGAAAATCTGGTTGTAGCGGTTTTCCGGGTCGACGATGTTGTTCTGCGACAGGCGAATATTCTCGGTGGGAATATTGCGCGTCTGGCAGTACAACTTCACAAAGTACGCCGCACACAACGCCGACGAAGCCAGGAAGTAGTCGAATGGCCCCGGTGCCGAACCGTCGCCCTTGTAGCGGATGGGCTGGTCGGCAATGACCGTGAAGTCATCGAACTTGGCTTCAAGCCGAAGGTTGTCGAGAAAGTTGACCTTAATTTCCATGCGGGCACACCAGAATAACGAGCTAAACAAATTGGCCGCCATTATGAAGCGTTTCGCCGGGAAGTCTCAGGGATTTGCGTATGGGCTGCCGATCGGTGCTAACTTCCAACCAGTTAGATAATGTTCACCTCTGCCAGGACAGGCCATGGAACCGATAGCGACTAACGCCGCATTGTTGATCATCGATATGCAAAAAGGCATGGCCGATCCCACCCTTGGCCGCCGCAACAACCCAGACGCCGAGCTGCGCATACAGCAATTGCTCAATGCCTGGCGCCAGGCGCAACGCCCGATCATTCATGTGCGGCATATCTCCCGCTCTGCCGCTTCAGTGTTCCGGCCAGGCCAGCCCGGCTGTGAGTTCCAGGATGCGCTGCACCCCCTGGCCCAGGAGCATGTGGTTGAAAAAAACGTACCAGATGCGTTCAGCGCCACGGGCCTGGAGCGCTGGCTGCACCTGCGCTCGATCCAGCAGTTGGTAATCGTCGGGGTCATCACCAACAATTCAGTGGAATCCACCGCACGCTCGGGCGGCAACCTGGGGTTCGACGTGATCGTGGCGGCGGATGCGTGTTTTACCTTCGATCAAACCGACTTGTCGGGGCGGCTGTGGGCCGCAGAGGATGTGCATGCACTGTCGCTCAGTAACTTGGCGATGGACTATGCAAGGGTGTTCCAAACGAGTGAAATCCTGGCCAGTCATTAATGAGCAATGCAGACATGCATCAGGGCAAACGCACGATGGCGACCGCTTGCCGGCCTGGACGGTTAAAACACCCCGGCATCCTCCAGCATTTGCGGTAACGCCTGCGGCCATACCGTATCGCTCGTGGCGCGCAACGCTTCTGCCGACCACCAGCGATGATCCGCCATCACTTGGGTCTCCTGTAGCGTCCACTCGGCCCTGGATAACGCCTCGCTGGGCGCATGCACAACGAAGTACCGCTCAACCGCCAGCACCGTTTCGCCGCAGGGCAGCATCAAGGTCACGTCGCGCTCTGCTACACATTCCCCGACGCTGCTCACCGTGATCCCAGTCTCTTCGCGCAACTCACGAATCGCGGCGCTGTGGAAGCTCTCCCCGGCCTCCACGCCACCGCCCGGCGTGGCCCAGTAATCCTGGCCGGCCAGGGCGCCGTCTTTATGCACGAAGCGAAACAGCAACACTTGCTGCGCAGGGTTTATGACCAGTAATCGTGCGGCTTTGCGTTCACGCATCTGATTGATTCCTTTCTATAAAAGCCGAAACCATCCAGCTCAGAAACGTCCGTAGGCGTGTCGTAAATGCCTCGCCCTCGGCGCTCGGGTTGCGTGCCTCAAACAGGAAGTAGGCGATTTGCACGCGCATGGTCGGGTAATGCTGAACAAACAGCCCGACGTAGTCTTCCAGGGTTTGCGGCCAGGTTTGCGCATCTTCCGCTCGCAGGGTGTGGGTGGCGCGGATCAAGGCCCGTGATGCTTCCCGCTGCAGGCCAAGCCGCGTGTGTTCAGGGCTGGCCTGTTCAATGCGCACCAGGTAAGTCGTGAGCGCCTGTTCAAAATCGCCGTTGACCGCCAGGGCGATGGCGCGGGACGGGTGAAACGGTTCGACGTGCAGTGACAGGTCTTCGCCCCAGAGACAGCGGCAATGATGTTTGAGCCAGAAGCCCCAACTGTTTCGGTTTTCGGGCGCCAACACCTGGGCGCAGTGGCCGATGTCGAAGTCGATCTTGGTGACGCTCGGATGCCGTTGCTCCAAGGCGAGTCGGGCTGACTCCAACTGTTCAAGCACGGGCGCATCCGGTGGCTCCACCAGTATCAGGGAAAGGTCAAGATCAGAAATGCCGATCTCACCTTCGCCCCGTGCGATGCTGCCATACAGGTAAATCCCGTGCAGCCCCAGCTCAGGCCGGGACAAGGTAGCGCAGATGTCCGTCAGCAGGGGCTGGAACTGGGGTTGTATAGGCCCATCGACGACGGTGAGGATATAGCCGTCGGCATCGATGCCAGCAGATTTTTGGGTAGTCACGGGCGATGCACCTCAATCACCAACCCTTCCTCTTCACTCGGCACACTGAAATGGCGAGTGATCAGGTCAAACTCGGCATCGGTGGCGGCAAAATCATGCTCACCCCGAGCGTTGCGCGCATGCAGGCGCGCACGACAGGTGGCATCGTCCAGCTCCAGGTAATGCAGGCAGTGCGGCACCTTGGCTGCCTGGGCCAGGCCGAGTAACCATTGACGATTGGCGAGGGTATTGGCCGGAAAATCCAGCACCACATTGACGCCGCACGCCAACAGATTGATCACCAGCGGCTCAAGTACCCCACGAACCTGTTGGGCACAGCGCAGGTAGTCGGCAATGCTCTGGATCTCGCCGGGATAGAGATTGGCCAGCCACTGGTCTTCACTGAGCACAATGGCCCCATGCTCGGCGGCCAGGGTCTTGGCGAGTGTGGACTTGCCGGCGGCGATCTTGCCGCAGAGCAGATGCAGGGTGGGCATAACGCGATTCCTCATGTCGGGCCAGGAAGAATGAGTCATATAGCCGCTGTGGTAAACATATGCAGGCATAGGTATCTATATAACGTTGTGGGCTGTAGCAGCAGACGGTAACCACGATGCGAAGCGAGCCGCTCTTGCTCTGCTTGTGATCTTGATCTCAGGCGCCCCGTTAAACCACGTTGGCCGGAATTCGACAGGGATTTGGGGGGTATGCCGGTTTAGCCGCCACGCGCCATGGATGGCGCGTGGCGGCGGCCCCCCAAATCACTGGCGGATTACGGGCACACCGAGCCCAAGCGAGGTGCCGAGTGGTGGGGCAAGAGCGTTTTGCTTACTTTTGCGCTTTTCAAAAGTGAGCCGCCGTCAGGGCGGAACCCTAGGTGGCCGTTACCTAAATAACGGATATGTACCCGGTCCAACTGTGTTGACTGTTAGGCCGCCTTCGCAGGCAAGCCAGCTCCCACATTTGAATCGCGGCGCGTTAGTTAGATCGACGCCGGCTGTCAGGCCGTCACGGGAGCAAGCTCCCTCGCCACAGGTTCAGCGTCGCACCAAAATTGTGTAGATACCTATGCATATGCAGGGGAACGCCGGATCGAAACACACCTCGACACGCCCTCCCAGTGAACTTTCTTGCAAATGCCATGCTCCTTTCCTATGCGAAGTCAGCGCGCCCTGAGCCCAGGGTGCAGAACGATAAGGAGCCGCCACCAACATGACTACCCTCTCCACTTACCCCGTCGTCAGGCCTGGGCCGTTGCACGGGACTTTGCTTGCCGGCACCGTGCCGTTGTTTCTCGGGGCCTTGCTCAGTGATATCGCCTACGGCCAGACCTACCAGATCCAATGGGCCAATTTTGCCTCCTGGCTGATCGCCGGGGCGCTGGTGTTCTGTGGTTTTGCCCTGCTGTTTGCACTGGTCAACCTGGTGCGCGCCGAACACAAGGGCGGGCGCCCGGTGGCGTACTTCCTGCTGTTGCTGGGCACTTGGGTGCTGGGGCTGGTGAACGCCTTTCAACATGCCAAGGATGCCTACGCCATGATGCCTGCTGGCTTGGTGCTGTCGGCGATCGTCACCGTGCTGGCGATTGTCGCCACCTGGATCGGCTTGACCAACCTGCGCTCAGGAGCTGCCCGATGAAACCACTCAACACACTGACCCTGCTCAGCGCCGCCCTGTTGCTGAGTGCCTGTGGCGGCGAAGGTGACAAGACCCAGGCGCGCGGCCCTGATCCCAAGCTGCCCGAACAACAAAGCAGCCTGTTGCCGAGCATGAAGATTGCCGAGCCCACGCCGTGGGGCGATCAAAAGCCCAAGGTACCCGAAGGCTACAGCGTCACCGCCATCGCCACCGACCTTGCGATCCCGCGCCAGACCCTGGTGCTGCCCAACGGCGATATCCTGGTGGCCGAAGGCCGTGGCGGCAGTGCGGCCAAGCTCAAGCCCAAGGACGTGATCGCCAGTGTGATCAAGGCCCAGGGCAACACCAAGGTCAAGGGCGGCAACCGCATTACGCTGCTGCGTGACGCCGACGGTGACGGCACCTATGAACTCAAGACGGTATTCGCCGACAACCTCAACGCTCCCTACGGGCTGGCATTCGCCGACGGCAAACTGTATGTGGCCAACCAGGACGCACTGGTGCGCTTTGACTACGCCGACGGCCAGACCAAGGCCAGCGCCCCGCCCGTCAAAGTCACCGACCTGCCGGCGCAGATCAACCATCACTGGACCAAGTCATTGGCCGTCAGTGACGACGGGCGTCAGCTGTATGTGGGCATCGGTTCCAACAGCAACATCACCGAACGCGGCATGGAAGTGGAGATCGACCGCGCAATGGTCTGGCAGATCGATGCCGCCACCGGTGCGCATAAGCCCTACGCTACGGGCCTGCGCAATCCGACGGCGCTGACCATCCAACCGGGCTCAGGGCAACTGTGGACCGTGGTCAACGAGCGCGATGAACTCGGCCCCGACCTGGTGCCAGACTACCTGACGTCGGTGCGTGAAGGTGCCTTCTACGGCTGGCCCTACAGCTACTGGGGCCAGAACGTCGACCCCCGCGCACAACCGCAGAACCCGGCCAAGGTGGCTGCCGCGATCAAACCCGATTACAGCCTGGGCTCCCATGTGGCCGCGTTGGGCGTGGATTTTTCCATCCCCGCCATGGGTGAAAAATTCGCTGACGGCGCGTTTGTCGGCGAGCACGGCAGTTGGAACCGTGACAACCCAGTGGGCTACAAGGTGATCTTCGTGCCGTTCAGCAACGGCAAACCGGCGGGCGAGCCCATCGACTTTGCCACCGGCTTTCGCGGCGACGATGGCAAGACCCGTGGGCGTCCATTGGGGGTGACGGTAGACCCGAAAGGCGCGCTGATCATTGCCGACGACCTGGCCAATACGATTTGGCGCGTCACGCGTAACCAATAACCGCAGATGACAGGGGCAGCGACGCCCCTGTCAGCCGTCACTTTGCAATTGTGCGTCAAGCCAGGCCAACAACGCCGTGACCTCCTCCCGACTGCCCGCCCCTTGCTGCCTGTAGACCGAAATAGCCTCGGGCAAAAACACGCTTTCTGCGCAGGGCCGCACCAGCGCCCCACTCTCTATCAGCCGGCTTGCGGTACGACGCCACCCCATGGCGATACCGTGCCCTTCCACGGCGGCTTGCAACATCAGCGGGTAGCTGTCGAAGGTGGCACTGCGCGCATCCCTGGCCAACGTGTGGCCGAACATCTGCAGCCACTCATCCCATTCCATTAAGTGCGGAGGCTCGGAGCTGTGGTGCAGAAATGTGCAGGGCTGTAATTCAGTCAGCGCTAACGGTTGTTCCGGGCAGAGGTAGCCGGGGCTGCACACCGGGAACACCTCGTCGGAGGCGGTAAACATCAGCGTATGGCTGCCACTGGCGCGCCGGGTACTTTGCAGGGCCACATCGAAATGCCCGTCGAACTGGGTGATCGGCCGCGTACAGGTCACCACCTGGATCTCGATCTGCGGGTATTGCTGGTGGAAGGTCGCCAGACGCGGCATCAACCAATAGAACGCCTCGCATAGCTGGCATAGCAGTACCACGCGATTGCGCTGGGGCGATGTTCTCAGGCTGACCGCGCCCTCACTGATGCTCTGCAAGGCCTGGCTGACCACCCGCCCCAGCTCACGCCCTTCTTGCGTCAGGAACACCCCACGGTTGCGCCGACAAAACAGCTTGACCCCCAGGTTGTCTTCCAGCCCGCGAATCTGCCGACTGACAGCCGCCTGAGTAATGTGCAATTCATCGGCCGCCTTGGAGAAACTCTCCAGGCGCGCCGCCGCTTCAAACGGCAACAAACTGGCCAGCGGCGGTAAGGTTTTGCCAAGTGCATTCATAATCTGTGGTTATGCATCCAAGGCTGAAAACTCGTTTGTAGCACACCCGCCGCGCTGGGCACCATGACTCCCTCACTTCATGGAGCAGCCTGATGACCACCGCCCGCGCCTCACTCTTTACCGGTGTGATATTGGCCGTTGTCGCCACCCTGGGCTGGGCGCTGAACTTCATTGCGCCCTACGTCACCGGGGTCTACAGCCTCTACGACTTGATGGCCGTGCGGTTCCTGATGGCCGGTGGGCTGGGCATCGCCGGGATGATGGTGTGCAGGGCGCAATTGAGTGCACTCAGCTGCGGCCAGTGCCTGCTCGCCGCAGCACTGGGCGCACTGGGTTGCCTCGGTTATGGCGTGTGCATTGCTGGCGGTGTGATGTTCGGCGGCCCGGTGCTGACGCCAGCGTTTGTCGGCATGGTCCCGGTGCTACTGGCGTTGATAGGCAACGCCAGTCACAAGACCCTGCAATGGCGCCAGTTGGTGATGCCGTTGTCCTGCCTCACTGTGGGGCTGTTGCTGGCGACAGTCAGCAGCCTCCACCTGCCCGCCTCCGGCACCGGTTCCTGGCTGGCGGGGTTGTGTTTCTCCTTGGGCGCAGTGGCCGTGTGGCTGGGGTTCAGCGTCATCAATCAACAGCAACTGGCACGCCTGCCTGCCCGCGCAACCGACCTGTGGACCGCCTTGATGCTGGTAGGCGCAGGCGGCGCGGCGCTGTGCCTGCTGCCGTGGCTATACACGCTGGGCTTGTTCCGGTTGCCGACCCTTGGCGCGGGCTGGAACCAGGCATGGCCGCTGTATGCCTGGAGCCTGGGCATCGCGGTGATGTCCACGGTGGTCGGCGCCTGGGCCTGGAACGCGGCAACGCGGCGCCTGCCCATGGTACTGAGTGGCCAATTGATTGCCCTGGAATCACTCTTCGCCAGCCTGCTCGGTCTAGGCTTTCACCGGCGCTGGCCGACGCCAATGGAAGCCGTGGGCCTGGCTGCCGTGCTCGTCGGTGTGGTCATGGCGGTTCGTACCCTCCTGGCGCAGGCAAAACCCGCCACAACCCATCAGACCTTCGGGGAGATTCAACCATGACCCATTCAAACGACGCACTGGCACTGCCCCACACCTTTGACTTTCGCAATCAAACTGTGCGCTGGGGCCAGCTGGGTACCCAGGGGCCGGCGCTGGTGATGGTGCATGGCACGCCGTTCTCTTCCCATGTGTGGCGGCGTATCGCGCCCTTGTTTACCCAGCAGTACCGCGTGTTCTATTACGACCTACTTGGCTATGGCCAGTCTGAACAGGCGCCGGGCCAGGACGTGTCTCTGGGCGTGCAAAACCTGTTGCTCGCCGCCCTGCTACACCATTGGGGCCTGGAACGCCCCCATGTGCTCGCCCATGATTTTGGCGGCGCCACGGCCCTGCGCACGCATCTGCTTGATGGCTGCGACTATGCCAGCCTGACCTTGATCGACCCCGTCGCCATGGCGCCCTGGGGTTCGCCGCTGGTGCAGCATGTGCGCCGCCATGAACAGGCCTTCAGCGACGCGCCGGCCTATATCCATGAGGCGATTGTGCGTGCCTATCTACAGGGCGCCGCCTTCACGCCGCTGCCTGCCGAGGTGCTGCACGCCTATGTCACGCCCTGGACAGGCGAGGTAGGCCAGCCCGCCTTCTATCGCCAGATTGCACAGATGGACCAGCGCTATACCGACCAGATTGAAGAGCGGCTCGCCGAGCTGCGTTGCCCGGTGCAACTGCTCTGGGGCGAAGAAGACCAATGGATCAACGTGGCACAGGGCGACGCGCTCGCAGGTAGATTAGGTGCACGCTACCTGCGCGTCCCGCGTGCGGGGCATTTGGTGCAAGAGGACGCGCCCGAGGTCATCGTCGCTGCCTTGATGACCTTTCTAGGCGGCGTTACAGGTCAGTGATTTCCTTGTGGCGCGGCACCAGCGCCTTCATCACGCTCCAGGCCACCAGGTAAGCCAGGGCGCAGATGGCAAACATGATCATGTAGCCGGTATGGATGTCGTTGATGGACTTGTAATAGTCGAATACCCAGCCGCCGATCTTGGTCATGAGCACGCCGCCCAGGCCACCGGCCATGCCGCCAATGCCGACCACCGAGGCCACGGTTTTCTGCGGGAACATATCGGACACGGTGGTGAAAATGTTGCATGACCACGCCTGGTGTGCCGAAGCGCCCACACCGATCAGCAACACCGGCACCCAGAAGCTGAGGTAACCCAACGGCTGCGCCAGCAACACCACCAGCGGGAACAGCGCAATCACCAGCATCGCTTTCATGCGCCCGTCATAGGGGGCATCGCCGCGCGCCATGAAGTAGCTGGGGAACCAGCCGCCGCCAATACTGCCGACCATGGTCATGCTGTACAGCACCGCCAGCGGCATCACGATATCGGCGCCTTTCATGCCGTATTGGGCAGACAGGTAGGTGGGCAGCCAGAACAGGAAAAACCACCACACGCCGTCAGTCATGAACTTGCCGAAGGCAAACGCCCAGGTCTGGCGGTAGGTCAACAGTTTGAACCAAGAGACTTTCTTTCCTGCGGTGCCCGTCGGTGCCGGGGTAAACGGTTGTACGGTCTGGTCGCTGCGGATGTAGGCGAGTTCCTCAGGTGACAGGCGTTTTTGCTGTTCCGGTTTTTCGTAAACGGCGGCCCACACGGCTACCCAGACAAAACCCAGCATGCCGATGACCATAAACGCCGCCTCCCAACCCCACAGGCCGGCAATCAGAGGGACACAGATCGGCGCCAGGATCGCGCCGACGTTGGCGCCGGAATTGAAGATACCGGTGGCCAGGGAGCGTTCTTTCTTGGGGAAATATTCGGCAGTGGCCTTGATCGCGATCGGGAAGTTACCCGCTTCGCCAATCGCCAACACAGCCCTTGAGAGCATGAAACCGGCAATGGACACCGGGATCACCGCCAGGCCAATGGCACCACTGACGGCTGCGATACCCTCGCCCATCGGCACCGCAAACGCATGCATGATCGCGCCGGTGGACCAGATACCAATGGCTACCACATAGGCGGCCTTGGTGCCGATCCTGTCGACGAAGCGCCCGGCAAACAGCATGGAAATGGCGTAGACGAACTGGAACACCGCCGCGATGTTGGCGTAGTCGGTGTTGCTCCAGCCAAACTGCGTCGACAGTTGTGGTGCCAACAGGCTGAGCACCTGGCGGTCGAGGTAATTGACCGTGGTCGCGAAAAACAACATCGCGCAGATCGTCCAGCGATAGCTGCCGACCGCCTGGCCGACACGAAGGGCACTGATGGGCTCGTTCAGATTCATGGCATCACTTTTTATTTTTGTTAGGTAGGACATATGTAACGTCATATGTCGTCGTACAACTACGAGTTTTATAACGAGACGCCCACGCAGTGTCAATCGCAAAGATTGCCGCTTATCGAGGATTTACGCGGAATAGGAAAATGTCAGGCTTGTGCAGTTGTAGGATGACAAACCCTGAGCACCAGGCTGGGCGCTTGGCCGGGTACATCATCCAGCAGGCCAAAACGTTGCATGCCGAGCTTCTCCAATACGCGGATCGACGCAGCATGATCGGGTCGCACTAACCCGAAGACTTCCGGTAGAGATAGCGTGTCAAACGCCAGCGCCAGGGCATCCCGCCCCAGTTCAGTGGCATACCCCTGCCCCCAGGCCTCGACGGCCAGGCGATAGCCAAGGTTGATGCGCTGCTGCGTCAGGTAGTTAAGTGGCGCAATGCCGCCAAACCCGATGATGTGCTCGGGGCTCTCTTTGCAGGCAATCGCCCACCAGCCGTAACCGTGGGACGCCCACTGTTGAATCCAGTGATCCAATAGCCGTTGTGCCGCATTTAGGTTGGGCAGCGGGCCGGCAGGATTGAACAAGTTGGTCTGTGGATCACCGAAGATCGCGAACAATCGCTGAACGTCTGCGGCCCGTGGTTGGCGGTAGGTAAGGCGTGAATGACTGCTTGGCATTTAAATGACTTCCCTGCTTTGCCTGACTAACAATGACAATTCCCCTGTGGGAGCGCTCGAGCTTTAGCGAGGCCGCGATGGCGACAGTCCAGGCAACACAACTGCCAACAGTACCGCCGCCTTCGCAGCCTCGCCGGGGCTCGACAACTTCCACATCGGTTATGCGCCTGGCACAAATCCCCTGTGGGAACGGGCTTGCCCGCGAAAGCGGAGTGCCAGTCACTGAATCTTCGACTGAACCACCGCTTTCGCAGGCAAGCCAGCTCCCACATGGGTCATGTACTACCCACAAAACCTGCGCCTGGCCCAGATCCCCTGTGGGAGCGGGCTTGCTCGCGAAGGCGGTGTGTCAGTCACTGAATCTTTGACTGAACCACCGCTTTCGCAGGCAAGCCAGCTCCCACATTTGATCTGTTTTGCCAATAGCCATGCTTCGGCCTCCAGAACCCGGCATTTTTACCCCCGTGAGAAAAAATACACAAAGCGGTGAATTATTTCGTGTCCACTTGTATCTGAACTGACAGAGCGGTGCCATCGTAGCGATGGCACCTCCCCTGTTCAGCTTTTGAGTGGCCCGCATGAAACTACGTAAAAAACGCGTCAAACCCATCGGATTGAAAGACATCACCATTGTCGACGACAACAAGATGCGCAAGGCGATCACCGCCGCCGCACTTGGCAATGCCATGGAATGGTTCGACTTTGGCGTCTATGGCTTTGTCGCCTATGTGCTGGGCAAGGTGTTCTTCCCTGACGCTTCCCCCAGCGTGCAGATGATCGCAGCGCTGGCCACCTTCTCAGTACCTTTCCTGATTCGCCCGTTGGGCGGCCTGTTCTTCGGCGCACTGGGCGATAAGTACGGGCGGCAAAAAGTCCTGGCCGCCACCATCGTGATCATGTCCTTGAGCACCTTTGCCATCGGCTTGATCCCCGGCTATGCCTCCATTGGCATCTGGGCCCCGATCCTGTTGCTGCTGTGCAAAATGGCCCAGGGTTTCTCGGTGGGCGGCGAGTACACCGGCGCGTCGATTTTCGTGGCTGAATATGCTCCGGACCGCAAGCGCGGTTTCCTTGGCAGTTGGCTGGACTTCGGCTCCATCGCCGGTTTCGTGCTCGGCGCGGGTGTGGTGGTGTTGATCTCCACCGTGCTCGGTGAAGCAGAATTCGAGGCCTGGGGCTGGCGCTTGCCGTTCTTCCTCGCCCTGCCCCTGGGCATCATCGGCCTGTACCTGCGCCACGCACTGGAAGAGACCCCAGCGTTTCAACAGCATGTCGACAAACTCGAACAGGGTGACCGCGAAGGCCTGAGCCACGGCCCTAAAGTCTCGTTCAAGGAAATCGCCACCAAGCACTGGCGCAGCCTGCTGACCTGCATCGGTATCGTCGCGGCCACCAACGTGACCTACTACATGCTACTCACCTACATGCCGAGCTACCTGTCCCACAACCTGCACTATGCCGAAAACAGCGGCGTGCTGATCATCATCGCGATCATGGTCGGCATGTTGTTCGTGCAACCGTTCATTGGTTTTGTCAGCGACAAGATCGGCCGCAAGCCCTTCATCATCGCCGGCAGCATTGGCCTGCTGTTCCTGTCGATCCCGGCCTTCATGCTGATCACCAGTGGCAAGACCGGCCTGATTTTCGGCGGTCTGTTGATTCTGGCGGTGGTGCTGAACTTCTTTATCGGTGTGATGGCGTCGACCTTGCCGGCAATGTTCCCCACCCACCTGCGCTACAGCGCCCTGGCTAGCGCCTTCAACGTCTCGGTACTGATCGCCGGTGTTACGCCGACCGCCGTGGCCTGGCTGGTGGAGAGCACCAACGACCTGTACATGCCCGCCTATTACCTGATGGTGTTTGCGGTGGTTGGCCTGATCACGGGCCTGACCATGAAGGAAACCGCCAACAAGCCCCTGCGTGGCGCGGCCCCGGCGGCTTCCGACATGGAAGAAGCCAAGGAGCTGCTGCAGGAGCATCACGACAATATCGAGCAGAAAATCGAAGACATCGATGCCGAGATTGCCGCGCTGCAAACCAAGCGGGAAAACCTGGTACAGCAACACCCGCGCATCAACTAATAACCTGACTGTGCGTGGTCGCGGCCTGCGACCACGCCATTGGAGCGTTCAGCATGGTTTCAAGCGTCACCGCCGCACACAGGTTACTCAGCGCAGACGAGCGCGCCGCCATTGCCGAAATTGAAGCAACCACCAATATCCTCAAGCTGGTCACTCGTCTGACCGGGATGAGATTCGCCGGCATCGCCAAGTTCACCGACCAGGAATGGGTGGTGTGTTCGGCCTACGACCCGCTACAAATGGGCATCAACGTCGACGACGTACTCGACCTGGAAACCACCCTGTGCAGTGAGTTCTGCATCAACCCACACACCCTGTTCGTCCCCCAGATCAGCCAGAACGGCCGTTTCGCGTCACGCCCGGTGGTCAAGCAATACGCCATCGAAAGCTACGCCGGTGCGCCGATCTTTCTGCCCGATGGCCGCCTGTTCGGGGCGCTGTGTGCGCTGGACTCACGGGCCATGCTGTTCGACGACCCGAACCTGCCGGAAACCCTGAGCCTGTTCGCACGGCTTATCGGCTGCATCTTCTACGCTAATCTGACCCCGGCGGATCACTGACACCCGCCCGGCCCCGCAGTGCTGCCATATCACGCTTGGGCGGCACCCCGAACAGCCGGCTGTACTCACGGCTGAATTGCGACGGGCTCTCATACCCGACTTTGAACGCGGCACTGGAGACATCCTGGTGCTCGTTCAACATCAATCGTCGTGCTTCATTCAGACGCAGCCATTTCTGGTATTGCAGCGGGCTCATCGCGGTCAGTTGCCGGAAGTGATGGTGAAAGGTCGCCGCGCTCATTTGCACCCGCGCTGCCAGCTCTTCCACACGCAGGGCCCCGTCGAAATTCAACTTCAGCCAGTCGATCGCCTTGGCAATTCGATAGCCCTGCCCGTCCACCGAGCAGATCTGGCGCAGTCGGCCGGCCTGGTCGCTTTTCAATAGCCGGTAATGAATCTCGCGCTGGATCAATGGCGCGAGTACCGGGATAGCCTCGGGTTCGTCCAGCAACGCCACCAGGCGCGCGAATGCGGCCAGCATGCCGTCGGTGACCGTGCCGATCCCCACGCCCTTCATGACTGCGCGCTCACGCACCGGCGGCAAGCCACCCTGGGCGATCAGCTCCGCGAGCATGCGCAGGTCCAGCTTGAACGTCAGCCCCAGGCACGGCTGCTCGGGGCTGGCGGCCAGCACCTCGGAATTGGCCGGAATGTCCAGCGACGTCACCAGGAACCGGGACGTGTCGTAGGGGTAGCCCTCGCCGCCGACCCACAACTGCTTCTCGCCCTGGGCCACCAGCACGATGCACGGCTCAACCATGCACACCACCGGCGCAGCGGGTTGCTCACGCCGATAAAAGCCCAGGCCGGGGATCGGCATCGCGTAGTCGCCGGGCGACGGGGTGCGCGAACCAATCGACTGGATCAGCGCGTTCAGGGGGGTGGGAGTGGACGTCATAACAGACCCTTTCAATGCTTCATTGCACTTTACCCGCGCAAGTCACGGGCGTCGTCATCTGGCGCTGAAACTCAGAGGATCAGGCAAGTAATCCACTCAAATGCACTACAGAAGCCCTGCCGTCACCCGGAAAATGTGCGGACACTTCACAAGGAACATCCCTATGAAACGCCTCTTGCTCGCCCTGGGTTTGCTGGTGACTTCTCTTTCTTCATTTGGAGCCGATATGTCTAACGGTGCGGATAACTTTTACAGCAGCGACACAGTGACGGCCGAACCTGTCACCTTCAACAATCAATACGGCATGCAGGTGGCAGGCACGCTGTTTGTGCCCAAACACCTGGCCCCAGGCTCAAAGCACGCAGCCCTGGTCGTCGGCCACCCGATGGGCGCCGTCAAAGAGCAAAGCGCCAACCTCTACGCCACCAAAATGGCTGAACAGGGTTTCGTGACCCTGTCCCTGGACCTGTCGTTCTGGGGCCAAAGCGCCGGTACGCCGCGCAACGCGGTGTTGCCCGACCTCTACGTGGAAGACTTCAGCGCCGCCGTGGACTTTCTCGGCACTCGCCCACAGGTCGACCGGGAACGCATCGGTGCCATCGGCATTTGTGGCAGCGGCAGTTTTGTGATCAGTGCTGCGAAGATCGATCCGCGTCTCAAGGCAATCGCCACCGTCAGCATGTACGACATGGGCGCGGCCAACCGCAATGGCCTCAAGCACGGCATGACCTTGCAACAGCGCCAGCAGATCCTGCGCCAGGCCGCCAACCAGCGCTATGTAGAGTTCCAGGGCGGCGAGACCCTCTACACCGGTGGCACGCCGCACAGCCTTACCGGCGACCCGGTCGGCGACGAGTTCTACGACTTCTACCGCACCCCGCGCGGCGAAGTCACCCCGGCAGGCGCCTCATCGCAGACCACCACCCGCCCGACGCTGACCAGCAACGTCAAGTTCATGAACTTCTACCCCTTCAACGATATCGAGACGATCTCGCCGCGCCCACTGCTGCTGATTACCGGGGCCGACGCGCACTCCCGTGAATTCAGTGAAGACGCCTACCAACGCGCCGCCGAGCCCAAGCAATTGCTGGTCATCCCCAACGCCGGCCATGTAGACCTGTACGACCGCGTCGAACTGATCCCGTTTGACACGCTCACCACCTTCTTCCAGAGCCACTTGCAGTGAGTTCCGTTATCCCTCAACCGCAACGCTGGGGCGCGGTGCTGGCGATGTCGCTCGCGGCGTTTGCCTTGGTCGCCTCCGAGTTCATGCCGGTCAGCCTGCTCACACCGCTGGCCGCTGACTTGCACATCACTGAAGGCCAGGCCGGCCAGGGCATTTCCGTGTCCGGGGTGTTTGCCTTGCTCACCAGCCTGGTGATCGCGGCGGTTGCCGCGAGGATGGATCGCAAGCGCCTGCTGATGGCCCTGACCCTGCTGATGATCGTCTCTGGCAGCGTGGTGGCGTTCGCACCGAATTACGCGGTGTTCATGTTCGGGCGCGCATTGATTGGGGTGGCGATTGGCGGTTTCTGGTCGCTGTCGGCGGCCACGGCAATGCGCCTGGTCGAGCCCGCCCAAGTGCCAAGGGCCTTGGCCATCGTCAACGGTGGCAACGCCCTGGCGACGGTGATCGCGGCGCCGCTGGGCAGCTTTCTTGGCGGCCTGATTGGCTGGCGCGGCGCATTTTTTTGCGTGGTGCCGGTGGCCGTGATTGCGCTGGCCTGGCTGTGGCTGAGCTTGCCTGCGCTCAAGCACAGCGGCGCAGCGAACACCGGCAATGCGCTGCGCCTGCTGAAAAACTCCAAGGTGGCCGTGGGCATGTGCGCCGTCAGCCTGTTCTTCATGGGCCAATTCATGCTGTTCACTTACTTGCGGCCATTCCTGGAAGGCGTGACCCGGGTCGAGGTGTCCACCCTGTCGCTGATGCTGCTGGTGCTCGGCCTGGCCGGCCTGGCGGGTACGGTGTTGATTGAGCATTTGCTCAAGCGTCACCTGTACCCGACGCTGATTGCCATTCCGTTGATCATGGCCGGCATTGCCCTTGCGCTGGTGGGGTTCGGCGGTTCAGCGATTGTCACCACTCTGCTGTTGGGCTGCTGGGGCCTGGTAGCGACAGCTGCACCGGTTGGCTGGTGGACATGGCTGGCGCGCACCGTGCCCGACGACGCTGAGGCCGGCGGGGGGTTGATGGTCGCCATCATCCAGTTGGCGATTGCCGCCGGTGCCACCGTCGGTGGTGTGGCATTCGACTTGAGCGGTTATCAGGCCACCTTCGAGTTGAGCGCCGCCTTGCTGGTAGTCGCCACACTGCTGGCTTACCTGGCATCCCGGCGCCCTGCTCACGCGCGCGTGGCGAGCGACGCTACTTGAAAAAATGACTCGGCGTTTTGCCAAACTGTTTCTTGAACATGCTGGTAAAAGCGCTGGGGCTTTCGTAGCCCAACTCAAACGCCACATCGATGATCTTCTCCCCCACCGCAATGCGCTCCAGCGCCAGCAGCAACCGCGCCTGCTGGCGCCATTGGCCGAAGGTCATGCCGGTTTCCTTACGGAACAGGCGCTGGATGGTGGTCTGGTCCAATCCCAACCGCGCACTCCAGTCGGCGACGGTGGAGGCATCACTCGGTTCATCCTGCAACGCCAGGCAGATCGGGCTCAGGCGCGGGTCCGCAGGCTGCGGCAAAGACAGCGGCAAAGCCGGCAGGATGGCCAGTTCATCAAGAATCAGGTGCATGATCCTCGCGTCCCGTGAGTCCTCGGCATACGGCGGTTTCAAGCTCACCGAGGCCTTGATCAGTTCGCTCAGCAGCGGCGAGACCGTCACCGTCTTGGGCTCGGCCGGCAAGTTGGGGAAGCTGTCCGGGCGCACGAACACGCTGCGCATCTTCAGCGTACCCACGCAGCGCAGTGAGTGAACTTGACCGCAAGGCATCCAGAAGCCACGATTGGGCGGCACCGTCCATTGCCTCAGGGCCGAGTACACCACCATCACACCGCCAATGGCGTACAGCAGTTGGTGCTTGTTGTGGCTGTGTTCGGGGATCACCCAGTTTTCGGGGTAATCAGTGGCCGAGCTGATGACGGCCCAATCGCCCTCATCGATTTCTCGCAGAAATTTATCCAGTGATTTGATCATTTCGCCCTTTTTGCGATGGTTTCTGCCCGAATTGCGCGAGACAGGCATTGGCGCCGAATCTAGCATAAACGCCGAGTCCAGATGGAGTGGCGGTTCACATCACCGCCGCCCGCCTCCACGCCTGTCAGTTGCCTTGTACGGAATGCCCGCATGTCCACAGTCACAGCGTCACCCGCCGCACCTTCGACCAGCTCGCAAGTAAGCCCCTTAGTCATGCGCGTCCTGGGCGCCTGTGCCCTGGCGCACCTGATCAATGACTTGATCCAGGCGGTACTGCCGTCGATCTACCCGATGCTCAAGGCCAACTACGGCCTGAGCTTTACCCAGGTTGGCCTGATCACCCTGACCTTCCAGTTGACCGCCTCCCTGCTGCAACCGTGGATCGGCTACCACACCGACCGCCACCCCAAACCCTGGTTATTACCAGCGGGCATGGTGTGCACCTTGATCGGCATCTTGATGCTGGCATTTGTCGGCAACTTCCCGGCGATATTGCTCGCGGCGGCGCTGGTGGGTGTGGGCTCATCGACCTTCCACCCGGAAACCTCCCGCGTCGCACGCCTGGCTTCCGGTGGGCGCTACGGCCTGGCGCAATCGACCTTCCAGGTCGGCGGCAACACCGGCAGCGCTTTCGGCCCGTTGCTGGCGGCGGCGATCATCATTCCCTACGGCCAAAGCCACATTGCCTGGTTCGGCCTGTTTGCGGTGTTCGCCATCCTGGTGCTGTACGGCTTGAGCCGCTGGTACCGCCACCACCTCAACCTGTTCAAGCTCAAGCAAGGCAGCCAGGCCACCCACGGTTTGTCCAAAGGCCGCGTGACCTTCGCCCTGGTGGTATTGGCTGTGCTGGTGTTTTCCAAATACTGGTACATGACCAGCCTGACCAGTTACTTCACGTTCTACCTGATCGAAAAATTCCAGCTGTCGGTAGCCAGCTCGCAGATGTACCTGTTCCTGTTTCTCGGCGCAGTGGCCGTGGGCACCTTTGCCGGTGGCCCGATCGGCGACAAGATCGGCCGCAAGAAAGTCATCTGGTTCTCGATCCTCGGCGCCGCACCGTTCACCCTGGCCCTGCCCTACGTCGACCTGTTCTGGACCGCCGTACTCAGCGTGGTCATCGGCTTTATCATCGCCTCGGCGTTCTCGGCCATCGTGGTGTTTGCCCAGGAACTGGTGCCGGGCAATGTGGGCATGATCGCCGGGATATTCTTCGGCCTGATGTTCGGCTTCAGCGGGATCGGCGCGGCGCTGCTCGGGATGCTCGCTGATCATCACGGCATCGAATACGTGTACAAGCTGTGCTCGTTCCTGCCGCTGGTGGGCATCCTCACGGTACTGTTGCCGTCGACCAAAGGCGTTTGATCGATCACGTCGCCCCATAGCCGTAGTTATCTACAACTTTGGGGCGACGCGGGACCTGTGGCGAGGGAGCTTGCTCCCGTGACGGCCTGCCAGCCGACGCATATTTATCTGACACCACTAGATCCAAATGTGGGAGCTGACTTGCCTGCGATGGCGGCCTGCTAGCCGAAGCCTATCTACCTGACACCCCCACGATCCAGATGTGGGTGGCTTGCCTGCGATGACCATAGGTATCGACACAACTCCTTAGCGCTCAACGGTAACCACGATGCGAAGCGAGCCGCTCTTGATCTGCTATGGATATGTCCACAATCCAACTGTGTTGACTGCCAGGCCGCCTTCGCGAGCAAGCCCGCTCCCACAGTGGGATCGCGGTGCTTCAGGTATAGAAGCGTCAACTGTCAGGCCGCCATCGCAGGCAAGCCAGCTCACACTTTGGATCGTCGTGTGTCAGTCAGATCAGCGTCGCTGGCAGGTCGTCACGGGAGCAACAAGCCTCACTTCATGGCCCGGCGAGAAAATCCATTAACCACGATATAGAGCAGCGGCCCTACCGACACAAACACTGCCGTCAGTAAAAAATACGGCAGCACTGAGGCCATCGACCGCCCTCGCCCACGCGCATCCCGGTACATCCACACACACGCCAGCACCGCCATCAGATACAGGTCAATCACCACCTGTGCCGTATCGGGTCTGGACATCAGTTCCCATCCAAATGCCAGCAGTGATTGCTCGGCCGTGAGCATGGTCGCCACGGTATAGACGGTGAATCCCAGCAAGGCCGCCAGGGCGATATAAGGTTTTTGCATGGTCTCTTCCTTGAAGTGCAACGTTAATCAACGCGGCCACCTTAGCGACAAGAGACTGCCGCTCGCAATCCTGCTGACGTCTTTCTCGAGATGTCCTGCGCGCCGCCCACACGAAGTATGCCGCGCTGGTTTTGTGAAATATCTGTACGTAGACTGCCGCCATACCCCCACTTGAAGGCGGCGAAAAAAACGTGATGCAAGTTACTGAAGTCTCCATTGCCCAATTGCGCGCTGCGCTTGAAGCCGGCCAGACCACGGCAGTTGAACTGGTGCAGGCGTACCTGGCGCGGATCGATGCCTACGATGGCCCGCAGACGGCCACTGCACTGAACGCCGTGGTGGTACGCAACCCCGATGCGCTCAAAGAAGCCCAGGCGTCTGATGCACGCCGCGCCAAGGGGCAAACCCTGGGGCCACTGGATGGTATCCCCTACACGGCCAAGGACAGTTACCTGGTCAAGGGGTTGACGGCTGCATCCGGCAGCCCGGCGTTTGCCAAGCTGGTGGCCCAGCGCGATGCCTTCACCATTGAGCGTCTGCGTGCCGGTGGCGCTATCTGCCTGGGCAAGACCAACATGCCGCCGATGGCCAATGGCGGTATGCAGCGTGGCGTGTACGGTCGCGCCGAAAGCCCCTACAACGCCGACTACCTCACCGCGCCGTTTGCGTCGGGTTCCTCCAACGGTGCCGGCACCGCCACCGCCGCCAGCTTTGCCGCGTTCGGGCTGGCTGAAGAAACCTGGTCCAGCGGTCGCGGCCCGGCCTCCAACAATGGCCTGTGTGCCTACACGCCTTCACGCGGGGTGATTTCCGTGCGCGGCAACTGGCCGCTGACCCCGACCATGGACGTGGTAGTGCCCTACGCTCGCACCATGGCCGACCTGCTGGAAGTGCTCGACGTCGTGGTGGCCGAAGACCCGGACACACGAGGCGACCTGTGGCGCCTGCAACCCTGGGTGCCAATCCCCAGCGTCACCTCGGTGCGCCCGGTGTCCTACGCGGCGCTGGCAGTCAACAGCGAAAGCCTGGCCGGCAAGCGCTTTGGCGTGCCGCGCATGTACATCAACGCCGACCCGGAGGCTGGCACCAGCGAAAAACCTGGTATCGGCGGCCCGACCGGGCAAAAGATCCACACCCGCGCCACGGTGATTGAACTGTGGCAAGCCGCGCGCCAGGCATTGGAAGCGGCGGGGGCCGAAGTGATCGAAGTGGATTTCCCGCTGGTGTCCAACTGCGAAGGCGACCGCCCCGGCGCACCGACGGTGTTTACCCGTGGCCTGGTCTCTAAAGAGTTCCTCCACGACGAATTGTGGGAACTGTCAGCCTGGGCCTTCGATGACTTCCTGCGCGCCAACGGCGACCCGCACCTGAACCGCCTGGCCGATGTGGACGGGCCGAACATCTTCCCCCACGACCCCGGCACCCTGCCCAACCGTGAAGACGACCTGGCCGCCGGCATGGACGAATACGTGCGCATGGCCCAACGCGGCATCACGCCATGGGACCAGATCAGCACCGTGCCCGATGGCCTGCGCGGCCTGGAGCAAACCCGGCGCCTGGACCTGGAAGACTGGATGGACACCCTGGGGCTTGACGCCGTGCTGTTCCCCACCGTGGCCGACGTAGGACCGGCCGATGCCGATGTGAACGAAGCGTCTGCCGATATCGCCTGGAGCAACGGCGTATGGGTCGCCAACGGCAACCTCGCCATCCGCCACCTGGGCGTACCCACCGTCACCGTGCCGATGGGCGTGATGGCGGACATTGGCATGCCGGTGGGGCTGACCTTCGCCGGGCGTGCCTATGACGATTCGGCGCTGTTGCGCTTTGCCTCGGCGTTCGAAGCCACCGGCAGCAAACGGATGATCCCGCCGCGTACGCCACCGCTGGCGGCTATCTAGCTGGGCTCCTCATTCAAATGCGGGCTTGCTGTGGCGAGCAAGCTTGCTTGCGCTGGGGTGCGTAGCGCCCCAAAAAAGCCGGCTCCAGCTGCGCTGTCGAGCGGGAGCAAGCTCCCTCGCCACAGCAAGCCCGCTCCCACACTTTTTGTTCATATTTCAGTTCAAACACCGTGGTGCGACGACCGAAGAACCTCGTTGCGACGCTGCCGCTCCTCCACCACTTCCCCCAAGGTCTTGGGTGCGCCATTACGAATCCACGCCATGAATGGACGGTTGAACTTGAACGCCGGGCCGCACTGCTCAAGCATAAAGCGGCGCACGTTCTGGGTGTTTTTGTAGCTAGGGGTGACGGGTGTAGCACGGGTGATGACGTCGCTGTGCCAGTCAAAATCCATGATGTACCTCGGCTGCGCGGATGGTGATTAACACTCTAGCGCCTCCTCACCTCAAGCTCCTGCAAATTTCACTTTCCTTCCCCCTTGAGAATATTGCATGGTTGTACGACGACATACCTCGTCGTATTTCCCAACAACAATAAGGAAAACCCCCATGCCCAACTTCAAAGTGCTGATCGGATTTCTGTGCCTGTTCTGCGGCTACGTCGCCGCCGCGCCCGGCGCAGCCGAGAAGGATGTAGCCCAGGCAGTCGATCAATTGACCCAAGCCATGCTGCACCTGGACCTCAAGCAGCTTCATGCACTGACGTCCGACAAGCTCACCTACGGCCACTCCAGCGGCAAGGTGCAGAACAAGGCGCAATTCATTGCCGACCTGGAAACCCATACCAGCGCATTCAAAACCCTGGAGATGCAAAACCAGACCATCACCCTCAATGGCGATACCGCCCTGGTGCGCAACCACTTCCACGCCCTGGCAGTGAACAGCGGTGTGGACACACCAACCGATATCGATAACTTCCAGGTCTGGCAAAAACAGCATGGCAAATGGCTGCTGATTGGTCGCCAGGCTTACAAGTACTGAAGATCGCTCACCACGCCACCACCTTGCGCACCTTCACCAGCGCCTCACGCAACGCCGCCATCGGCACCGAACCCAGGGCCAGGCGCAGTGCGTGGGGCACCTGGGCCGAGACCGCGAACGGTTCGGCGGTTGAAACCGAGATGCCCGCCCGCTGCAAGGTCATGGCGACCTGATCGGCGCGGGCGTCTTCCGCCAACGGTAGCCACAGAAAGTAGGATGACGGGTGGCTGATGGTCTTCACGCCCCTCAGCACCTGTGCTGCCAACGCTTGACGAGCCTGGGCATCCGCACGCTTTTGCGCCTCCAGTTGCGCCACCGTGCCGTCCTCGAGCCAGCCCACCGCAATCGCGCTCATCACCCCCGGCACGTTCCAGGTAGTGGCCATGATCGTGCGTTCCAACCCGCTTACCCACGCCATAGGCGCAGCGATAAAGCCCACACGCAAACCGGTGGCGACACTCTTGGACAACCCGCCGATGTACACCGTGCGCTCCGGTGCAAGAGTTGCCAAAGGTGGCGGTGCTTCTTCGGCGAGAAACGCATAGGCGCCATCCTCAATGATCATCAGGTCGTGCTGCCGGGCGATTGCCACCAAACGCTCGCGCTGCGCCAGGCTCATCACCCAGCCCAGCGGGTTATGCAGGGTCGGCATGCTGTACACCGCTCGCACCGGGCGCTGGCGACACAGGCTGTGCAGGTGGTCCAGGTCCGGGCCGCTGGCGGTGACTGGGATGGCGACCAGTTCCAGGTGCAGGGTTTCGGCCAGTACCTTGAACCCCGAATAGGTCAATGCATCCACCGCCACCACATCCCCAGGCTTGAGCAAGGTCATCATGCTCACCGCCAGGCCATGCTGGGCGCCGCTGACGACAAGCACCTGCTCGGCTTGCACCGCCAACCCTCGGTTCAACAAGTGCCGGGCCACGGCGGCGCGCTCGTGCACACGCCCGGCATGGGGCTGGTAGCGCAGCAGCGCCTCCAGATCGCCAGACAGGGCGAGCTGGCGCAACGCCGTGCGCAACAGCTCGGCCTGGCCCGGCAAGGACGGGTAGTTGAAATTCAGATCGAGCACACCCGCCGTAACCGTCATCTGCCCGCTGCCCTGCCCTGGCGGCAACGCGATTTCACGCACGAAGGTGCCGCGCCCGGTTTCGCCGCTGACCAGGCCCATGGCTTCCAACTCGCTGTACACCCGGCTGGCGGTGACCAGTGCCAGGCCATGCTCGGCGGCCAATTGCCGATGGGTAGGCAAGCGCGTGCCGGGCTGCAATTGGCCGCTGCGGATGGCCTCGGCGAAGGTATCGACCAGCGTCTTGTAGCGAGCACGGGGCATAGGGATGTATCCATGACAATTTTTTGATTGTCTTAATCTTCAATCCTAGGATGCCCAGCATGCAACTGCCATTTTCGGACAGGTCCCCCATGGAACGCACTTCTCCTCTCGGCACTCTGGACAGCAGCACCCAGGGTTGGATCAACGGTTTTATCGGCGTGGTGATTTTCAGCGGCTCGCTGCCAGCCACGCGCCTGGCGGTGATGGAATTCGATCCGGTGTTCCTGACCATGATCCGCGCCACCCTCGCGGCACTATTGGGGTTGTGCCTATTGGGGGTATTCAAGGAAAAACGCCCCACACGCCAGCAATGGGCACCGCTGGTTATCGTCGCGCTTGGCGTGGTGATCGGCTTTCCACTGCTGACGGCCCTGGCCCTGCAGTACGTGACCTCGGCCCACTCCATCGTCTTTATCGGCCTGCTGCCACTGGCTACGGCGGTGTTCGGTGTGCTGCGCGGCGGTGAACGGCCGAGGCCGGTGTTCTGGTTGTTTTCGGTCCTGGGCAGCCTGTTGGTGATGGGATATGCCATTGCTCAAGGCTTGAGCGCCGCACCCGCGGGCGATGTGTTGATGCTGTTGGCCGTGCTGGCATGCGGCCTGGGGTATGCCGAAGGCGCCAAGCTGTCGCGCAACCTGGGCGGCTGGCAGGTGATCTGCTGGGCGCTGGTGGTGTCGCTGCCGGTGGTGGCGCCCTTGAGCCTGTTGTTGGCGCCGTCCACCCTCAGCGGTATCAGCTTGCCGGCATGGCTGAGCCTGGGCTATGTGGCGTTGTTCAGCATGTTGATCGGCTTTGTATTCTGGTACCGCGGCCTGGCCCAAGGCGGGATTGCCGCGGTTGGCCAGTTGCAGTTGCTGCAACCGTTCTTCGGCCTGGCGCTGGCGGCGGGTTTGCTGCATGAACAGGTCAGCCTGGGCATGGTGCTGGTGACGGTGGCGGTGATCGGCTGCGTGGCCGGGGCGAAGAAGTTTGCTCGCTGACCCCTGGCCTGCTAAATAGAAGCGTCGCCAAACAACAACAAGGACTCTGCATGCACAGCGCTTCTCTCCAGGACACCACGGCGCCGGACGGCATCTGTTACGGCTGCGGCAGCAGCAACCCACATGGCCTGCACATCAAGAGCCGCTGGGATGACGATGGCGTGCACGTCATTGCCGAGCACCAACCCGAGGCCAAATACAGCGGCTGGCCGGATCTGGTCTACGGTGGGCTGATCGCCATGCTGGTGGACTGCCATTCCAACTGGACCGCCATGGCCTACCACTACCGCGTCGAACAGCGTGAACCCGGCAGCCTGCCGCGCATCGACTGCGTCACCGGTAATCTGGGGATCAAATTCATCAAACCCACGCCCATGGGGGTGCCCCTGGTCCTGCGGGCTCGGGTCGAAGGCGAAATCGGCCGCAAAAGCCGTGTGGTCTGCGAAGTGTATGCAGGCAGCGTGCTCACCGCCGTCGGCGACTCGGTGTTCGTGCGCGTCGACACCGGGCAACTGGCCGCCGCTGCCCATGGCCGCGAGGTTTGATCCTGGTCTACAGTGACGGCAACCGCTAATCGAGGACTGCACCGATGACTCGTCTGACCGCGAAAGACTTTGCTCCCGAACTGCTGGAACTCTACGACGGCTATGCCCACGGCAAGATCAACCGCCGCGAATTTCTCGACCGCGCCGCGCTGTTCACCCTCGGTGGCCTCACCGCTTCGGCATTGCTCGCGGCCCTGAGCCCCAATTACGCCCTGGCCGAACAGGTGAAATTCACCGACCCGGATATCGTCGCCGACTACATCACCTACCCCTCGCCCAAAGGCAACGGCACCGTGCGCGGCTACTTGGTACGCCCAGCCAAGGCCGCAGGCAAACTGCCAGCCGTGGTGGTGGTGCATGAAAACCGGGGCCTGAACCCTTATATCGAAGACGTCGCCCGACGCCTGGCCAAGGCCGGCTTTATCGCCTTGGCCCCGGACGGCCTGACCTCGGTGGGCGGCTACCCTGGCAATGATGAAAAAGGCGTGGCACTGCAACAGACCGTCGACCCGACCAAACTGATGAACGACTTTTTCGCCGCCATCGAATGGCTGATGCACCACGACAGCAGCACGGGCAAAGTCGGCATCACCGGGTTCTGTTATGGCGGTGGCGTGACCAATGCAGCGGCGGTGGCCTACCCGGAACTGGGCGCGGCAGTGTCTTTCTACGGGCGCCAACCCGACGCCAAGGACGTGCCGCGCATCAAGGCGCCGATCCTGTTGCATTTCGGTGAACTGGATACGCGCATCAATGAAGGCTGGCCGGCGTATGAACAGGCATTGAAGGCCGCGGGGACGAGGTATGAGGCGTTTATCTACAAGGGCGCCAATCACGGCTTCCATAATGATTCGACACCGCGCTATGACGAAGCAGCGGCGAACCTTGCCTGGGAACGCACCCTGGGATGGTTCCGCCAATACCTCGCCTAGCCAAGCGCTGACGGTGGGAGCGGGCTTGCCCGCGAAGGCAGTGTGTCAGTCGCTGCACCTGTGACTGCACAACCGCTTTCGCAGGCAAGCCAGCTGCCACCTTTGATCTTCATTGCTTTGGGCATTGCGTTCGCTAGACTGATCGGCGTCAGCTCAGGCAACACTCGCCTGTAACCACCCTTTGAACGCCACCATCGCGGGTGTCTCAGCCCGCGACTGCAAGCGCGTCAACCAATAGCTGCCGGTGGTGATCCCCATCTCGAACGGCTGGCGGATCACATCGTTCTCCAATTGCCGCGAAAACATACGAGCTGGCGCCAGTGCCACGCCGGCACCTTGCAGCGCGGCCTCCATCATTGCCAGCGAGGAGTCGAACACCACGCTGCGCGGCACCCGGGTATCGCTGGGCAAACCGGCGGCCTGGAACCACAGGTTCCACTCATCGGCACGGTAGGAACGCAGCAAGGTATGCTTCAACACGTCAGCCGGGCTGCGCAGTTGTTCGGCAATCTGCGGCACGCACAACACCGTCAACGGTGCCTCAAGCAAAGGGCACGCATCGGTGCCGTGCCACGCGCCGGCGCCAAAGCGGATGGCATAATCCAGGCCCTCGGCGGCGACATCCACGCGGTTGTTGTGGGTGGACAAGCGCAAGTCGATCAACGGGTAGCGGCTATGAAAATCCGCCAGGCGTGGCAGCAACCAGCCCACCGCAAAGGTACCGACCGCCCCCACCGTCAGGACTTCACGGTAATGGCCGCCTTCAAACTGATCCAAGGTCAGGGCGATACGGTCGAAGGCGTCACGCAGCACGGGCAGCAGGGATTCGCCTTCGCTGGTGAGCATCAAGCCCCGAGGCAGGCGCTTGAACAGCGTGACGTTGAGTTGCGCTTCGAGACTTTTGACCTGATGACTGACTGCCGCTTGGGTCACGCACAGCTCAATGGCCGCACGGGTAAAGCTCAAATGGCGCGCCGACGCTTCGAAGGCGCGCAAGGCATTGAGCGGCAGGTGGGAACGCAGCATGACATGACCCAAATTTTTCTAATGGCTGGTGCGAGATATCATCGTTTGCCCACGTCGGGAAATCCACCTACATTTGCCACGCCTGCGCAGGCCACCATCGCCACTGCCTTATTTACATGGAAGCGAACCATGAAACACACCCTGAAAAAATATGCGGTTTCAGCCCTGTTGCTGGGCGCCGGCAGCTGCATGGCCGCCACCGACATGCGCCAGGTCGTGGACAGCCACGTCACCCCTCTGATGAAACAGCAAGGCATCCCGGGCCTGACGGTCGCGGTCGTCCAGCACGGCAAAGTGCAATACTTTAACTACGGCGTCGCCGCCAAAGACACCCAGGCACCCGTCACTGAAAACACCCTGTTCGAAATCGGCTCAGTGAGCAAAACCTTCAACGCCACCCTCGGCGGGTATGCCCAGGCCATCGGCAAGCTCAAGCTGTCGGACATGACCAGCCAACATCTGCCCGTTTTGGCTGGCAGCGCGTTCGATCGCATCAGCCTGCTGCAACTGGCCACCTATACCGCCGGCGGCCTGACGCTGCAGTTTCCGGATGCCGCCGACAGTGCAACCACCATGATGGATTATTTCCGGCAGTGGAAACCCACTTACGCACCGGGGGAACAACGCCTGTATTCCAACCCCAGCATTGGCCTGTTCGGTTACGTGACCGCAAAAAGCCTGGGCCAGCCGTTCACCGTCGCCATGGAAAAAACCCTGCTGCCCAAGCTGGGCTTGACCAATACCTACACTCGCGTCCCCGCCGACAAGGCCGGCCAGTACGCCCAGGGCTATGACAGCCAGCAGAAGCCGGTACGTGTCAACCCCGGCGCCCTGGACTTCGAAGCCTATGGCCTCAAGAGCAGCAGCCAGGACCTGGCCCGCTACGTGATCGCGAACATGCACCCGCAAACCCTGGAGCAACCGGTGCAGCAGGCCCTTGCCACCACTCACGCCGGCTACTACACCGTCAACGGCATGACCCAGGGCCTGGGCTGGGAACGCTACCCCTACCCCATCGCCCTGCAAGCGTTGCTTGACGGCAACTCCACACCGATGGCGATGGAGCCGCACAAGGTTAACTGGCTCAAACCCGCCCAGCCGCAGCCCGCCAACGTGCTCTACAACAAAACCGGCTCCACCGGCGGCTTTGGCGCTTATGTGGCGTATGTACCCAGCAAGGACATGGGTGTGGTAATCCTCGCCAACAAGAACTACCCGAATGCCGAACGGGTGAAAGTGGCTTATGCGATCTTGAGTGCAATGGATAACTGAAGCCGGTATACCCCGATGGGCGGGGGCTTGCCTTAGTGTCGGTGGTGCACGTTTGAAGATCGCTGGGCTCTAGGTACAATCACCGCCCTCTCCCACTCCCCCAAGGATCCGCCATGTCCGGGCTTGAACTGTTTGCCGCCGCCCTGGGGGTGATCGCCGTTTGGCTAACGGTCAAACAAAACCCCTGGTGCTGGCCCATCGGCCTGGTGATGGTGTTGCTCTACACCTGGGTTTTCTTTGAGGTCAAGCTCTACTCCGACATGCTCCTGCAATTGGTCTATGCGGCCTTGCAGGTCTACGGCTGGTGGCAGTGGACCCGCGCCGGCGAGGTCAAGCAGGGCCGCCAGGTCACTAGCCTGGGCGTGCCGGCGATCATGGCCAGCCTGGCTGTTGGCGCCGTCGGCAGCCTGTTGCTGGGTGCCGCCATGGCCCACTGGACCGACGCCGCCCAGCCCTGGCTGGACGCCGCGCTCACCGGTTTCAGCCTGGTGGCGCAGATGTGGATGGCGCAAAAACGCGTGCAGTGCTGGGCATTATGGATCGTGGTCGATGTGATCTTCGTCGGCCTGTTCCTTTACAAAGGCCTCTACCTCACCGCCGCGCTCTACGCGCTGTTTACCGTGATTGCCGTGCAAGGTTGGCGCGAGTGGCGCGCCGACCCGGCGTTGCGCACATGAAAGTGGTGGTATTGGCGGGCCCCGAATCCAGCGGCAAGAGCTGGCTGGCGGCGCAGTTGCACGCGCACTTCGGCGGGTTGATGGTGGGGGAATATGTGCGGTACTTCATCGATCAGCATCAGCGCGACACCACCCTGGCGGATATCCCGGCCATCGCCGAAGGCCAGTTGGCCTGGGAGGATGCCGCCCGCGCCAAATGCCCCGCGTTGCTGATCCTCGACACCCACCTGCTGACTAACAAACTCTGGAGCCAGACCCTGTTCGGCGATTACCCCGGCTGGCTTGATGACGAACTCCTGGCGCGGCATTACGACCTGCACCTGCTGCTCTCCCCCGAAGACGTGGAATGGAGTGCCGACGGCCAGCGCTGCCAGCCGGAACTGGCGGATCGCCGGGCGTTTTTTCAGGCCAGCCTGGAGTGGATGCAGGAGCATCGACAGCCACGGGTGGTGATTGGTGGAGACTGGGAACAACGGCGCCAGGCGGCATTTGCCGCAGTAACCCAGCTGCTCAAGCCCTGACACACTGCCCCCTGTGGGAGCGGGCTTGCTCGCGAATGCTCTGTATCAGCTAGCACATGCATAGACTGACCCACCGCTTTCGCGGGCAAGCCCGCTCCCACATTTTTTACCGTACCAGGCTTCAGTAGCCCAACGACAACCCCGTATTGCGTCGCGGGTCATTGGCCCCATAGAAGCGGTTGTTACCCACCGGCTTGCCATCCAGAGAAGGCGCACCGACCAGGATCGCGGCTAAATGGTTGGCATCTTGGGGACCTGCAAACTTATGGCCCCAGCTCTCGAGAATCTTCTGGGTATCCGGGCTCACGGCAAACGTCTCAAGGTTGGTGGTCTCAGGCATCCACTGCTGGTGGAAACGCGGCGCGTCCACGGCTTCCTGGATATTCATCTTGTAGTCGATGACATTCAGGATGGTCAGCAAAGTCGCAGTGATGATGCGACTGCCCCCCGGTGTACCGACCACCATCACCGCCTTGCCGTCCTTGGTGACGATGGTCGGGCTCATCGATGACAGCGGCGCCTTGCCCGGTGCGATGGCGTTGGCTTCGCCCTGCACCAGCCCATACATATTCGGTACGCCGACCTTGACGGTGAAGTCGTCCATTTCATCGTTGAGGATCACCCCGGTCTTGCTCGCCATCACCCCGGCGCCAAACCAGTCGTTGAGGGTATAGGTCACCGAGACCGCGTTGCCCCATTGGTCGACGATGGAATAGTGGGTGGTGTTATTGCCTTCATGGGGCGATACACCTGGCTTGATCGCCTGGGAGTCACCGGCCTTCTGCGGTTCGATCGCCGCGCGCAGCTTGGCCGCGTAGTTTTTGTCCAGCAGGTGCTCAATGGGGTTCTTCACGAAGTCCGGGTCGCCGAGATAGCTGTTGCGGTCCACGTAGGCGTGGCGCATCGCTTCGATCTGGTAGTGCAGGCCCTGGGCCGAGTGATAGCCCAGATCGGCCATCGGGTAGCCTTCGAGGATATTCATGATCTGGCAGATCACCACACCGCCCGAGCTGGGTGGCGGCGCCGAGACCACATGGTAGCCACGGTAGTCGCACTCGATGGGGGCCAGTTCGCGGGTTTTGTAGGCGTCGAGGTCAGCCTGGGTGATGATGCCTTTGCCAGCCTGGCTGGAATCCACCACCGCCTTGGCGACCCAGCCTTTATAGAAACCGTCGGTGCCCTTGGCCGAGATTTCCTTGAGGGTCTTGGCCAGGTCCTTCTGCACCAGCTTCTGGCCTACCTGCATCGGCTCGCCGTTATGCAGGAAGATGCCACGCATATCCTGGTCTTTTTCGAACTCACCGGTGGCGGTGTGCAACAGGTCGATATCGCCCTGCTCCAGGTCAAAGCCGTTTTCCGCCAGCTTGATCGCCGGGGCAATCACTTGGGCGCGCTTGAGTGTGCCGTATTTGCTCAGGGCCAGTTCCATGCCGGACACCGTGCCCGGTACGCCGACCGCCAAATGGCCTTTGGCGCTGAGGCCTTCGACCACATTGCCGGCCTTGTCGAGGTACATGTCAGCCGTCGCCGCCAACGGGGCTTTTTCGCGGAAGTCGAGGAAGGTCTTGCGCCCGTCCGCCAGTTGCACGGTCATGAAGCCACCGCCTCCCAGATTGCCCGCCGCCGGGTACACCACCGCCAGCGCATAACCTACCGCCACCGCCGCATCGACCGCGTTGCCGCCGGCCTTGAGCACATCGACACCCACATGGGTTGCCAGGTGCTGGGCCGTGACCACCATGCCATTTTCACCCGCAGCCGGGGCCTGGGAAGCTGCATGCACCCCGTTGATCGTTACTACCAGCGCGGTAGCAATCAAGGTGTGACTCAAGGGTTGGTATTTCATCCATGGCTACTCTGATTATTGAGATGCACCAAAATAGCCCTCGCCTGACTAAATCCCCAGCGCGATGGCGCTTTTGACACAGAACTTGTCGGTCATGGAACACACTCGCCCTATTGGCCGCTATTTCACAGGCATGCAGCTTGAACACGCCAACATACTGCAATACAGAGTCAGTTTTCATCTAGCCATTGAATTAGGTACTTTGCGTCTGCCACCCCTATGTAAACACTCCCACTATTAACATTACATTGAGAAACAATCATGTCAGCGATCCCGCGCGTTCGGCCTAACTTTCTTCGCGACCACTCTGAATATTCAGCGCCCCCCGCGCAACTTCAGTCGACTGCAAACAACTCAGTTGCCTCTTCACTTTCAGATAAAGTCGCAAAAAACCTGACGCGAAATAATTACAAAATCAAAGACAAAAATAACGACGGCAAAATTGACGTTTCCTACAAATTCTTCAACTCGAATGACCCCGACACGAATTGGCTCAAGAATGGGGGGGCCCTCGAGCTCAGCGAGGCCAGAAAAAAAGCCTTCAGAAGTTCAATGCAGGCCTGGGAGGATGTGGTAAAAGTCAAGTTTACCGAGCATGCCAAGAATACGGATGCTTCCTTTGTGCTTCACGCCAACAGCGGTGTAGGGGGCTATGCGGTCTACCCAAATGATCAAGGGAGTCTTCAGAACATAGGCATTGGTACAGGAGATAGCAGATTCCCCTTGAACGCTTCAATGATTCACGAACTGGGCCATGGTTTGGGGCTTCAACATCCGGAAGGTAACTATCCGGAGAATAGCAAAACCCATACTGCCATGAGCTATAACACACCTTGGTACCGTCCGGCGACCAATGGCGTCAGCGTCTCTGACGCCACCTCAACGCCAATGATGCATGATATCGAAGCGATTCAGCGTCTCTACGAACCCAACTATGAAACTCGTAAAGGCGATACAACTTACGGATTCAACTCAAACGCAGAACGCGACTACTACAGTTTAAAGTCTTCCGATGACATGGTAGCTTTTTGTATCTGGGATGGCGGTGGCAATGACACACTGGATTTCTCCGGATATAAACAGAACCAGAGAATTAACCTTAATGCCCAGGCACTCTCGGACGTGGGCGGCCGGCGCGGTAATGTGTCCATTGCCAAAGGCGTCGTTATGGAAAATGCCATTGGCGGCTCAGGAAATGACGTACTGATCGGCAATCAGGCTAACAATCATATAACCGGGGGAGCCGGGGCCGACAACCTCACAGGAGGTGGTGGTGAAGATACATTTGTATACAGCAAAGCCAGCGACACCTCTGCCAGCAAACCGGACACCATCACTGACTTCACCAGCGGCGTCGATAAAATTGACCTAGTTAACGTCCTTAAAGAGGCCGGCATCCGCCAGCCAGACATAGTCAGCAAATTGACCGGCCGTAAAGGTGAACTGGTATTGGCGTACGATGACACTATCAATATGTACACGTTAACGCTGGACGTGAGCGGAGGTACCACGTCTGCGTTTAAGATTTTGAGTAAACATCCCATAAAGTCCGAAGACCTTATTACGTCTGCCGATACAGCGCCAACGCCACAGCCCAAGCCTGACCCTACCCCAGCACCCGAGCCGCAGCCAACCCCGCGCCCGACACCTGAGCCAAAGCCCCAACCATGTCCCAAGCCTGCGCCTCAGCCTGAAAGCAGCCCTACCGATACCGTCTATGGATTCAACTCCAACAGCGGCAAAGCAGGTACGTCTCTTACGTCACCTTGCGATAAGCCGCACTTTACTGTCGCAGACAAAGCAGGCAACGACACGTTTGACTTCTCTGCCTTCTGCCAAAACCAGCGAATTGATCTCACGCCCGGCGCAAGCTCGGATATCGGGGGCCTGAAGGGCAATATCAGTATCGCAACTGACACCGTCATCGAGAATGCAATTGGCGGTAATGGCGCTGACCGTATTACCGGCAATAGCGCTGACAACGTACTGGTGGGTGCCGCCGGGGCCGACAAATTGATGGGCAACGGCGGTTTCAACACGTTCAAGTACCGCGCCGCCGCCGACTCGCTCCGTGATAGCGCCGACCTGCTAGTGGATTTCACTACAGGCAAAGACACAATCGACCTGAGCGAAATGAGCGCAAAAGAAGGTGTCACCCTTAACTATGTCAGCCAGTACAGCGGCCGGGCTGGCGACACTATCCTCGTGCGAAACCCTGCCACTAACAGGTACTTTCTGGGTATTGATCTGACCGGGGATCGCAAGACCGACTTCTTGATCAAAAGCACCCGGCCAATCAGCAGTGAGGATGTGATCGGCCTTAATTTGCCGGTAGGCACCTATCTCTGAAGGCGTGAGCAACATCGTGCATTAAAGCAAATGACGCTAGAATCGGCGCCATTCTTTTACCGCCGCCCTGATACGAGCCTGTCCATGAGCTTTGATTTCGAAACCATCCACCCACGCTTCGATACCGGCAGTACCAAGTGGAGCCGTTACCCGAAAGATGTTCTGCCGATGTGGATCGCTGACATGGACATCGCCGCGCCGCCCGCCATCTTGCAAGCCCTGCACGCGCGGCTCGACCAGCAGATTCTCGGCTACAGCGTGGCCGGCCCGGACGTGCGCGACGCCATCGTCGCTGACCTGTGGGCCAAGTACGCCTGGCGCGTACAGCCCGAAGAACTGCTGTTCCTGCCTGGCGTCGAGCCTGGCTTCAATATGGCCCTGCACGCCTTCGTCCAGCCTGGCCAGGCGGTGGTGCTGCAAACCCCCAACTATCGGCCGATTCGCCTGGCGCCCGGCAACTGGAACCTGCCACGCATCGAGGTGCCGTTCGAGCAAGTCAACGGCGAGTTCCTCACGCCCCTGCCCGCGATGCGCCAAGCCCTAAACGGGGCCGGAGCCCTGTTGCTGAGCAACCCGCACAACCCCATCGGCAAAGTGTTTCCCCGTGGAGAGCTGATGGCAGTGGCCAATGCCTGCCTGGAAACCGGCGCATTGATCATCAGCGACGAAATCCACGCCGAGCTGTGCTTTGACGGCCGCCGCCACATCCCCACCGCCAGCCTCAGCCCAGAGATTGCCCAGCGCACCATCACGCTGATGTCGGCGAGCAAGGCGTATAACGTGGCCGGCCTGAAGACCTGCTTCGCCGTGATCCAGAACGCCGAGGTGCGCGAGCGTTTCAATCAGGCGCGCTGCGGCATGGTCGACAGCGTCAGCCCTCTGGGCCTGGAAGCCACCCGCGCCGCCTACAGCGAATGCACCGACTGGCTCAGCGCGCTGGTGCAGTACCTGCAAGCCAACCGCGACTACCTGCTTGATGCGGTAAAAACCCGCCTGCCCGGCGTGGTGATGCATGCACCACAGGGCACCTTCCTGGCGTGGCTCGATTGCAGCGCTCTTGGCCTGGATGACCCACAGCAGTTTTTCCTTGAGCAGGCCAAGGTCGGCCTGAGCGCGGGGATCGAATTTGGTGATGACAGCCAACAGTTCGTGCGCCTGAACTTCGGTTGCCCACGATTGATGCTGGAGGAAGGCGTCGAACGCATGGAGATCTGCTTGCAAAACCGCTGACTTCGGTCGCAGTTGCACGGGAAGAGAACGCGCCTCTTCCCGGGCTGTTTTGTCCACTCACAACTTGGCGATGGACACTTCCGTCGACTTCACAAAGGCAATCACTTCGCTGCCCACCTTCAATTCCAGGTCACGCACCGAGCGCGTGGTGATCACCGACGTCACAATGCCCGATGCGGTCTGCACGTCGATTTCCGACACCACTTCCCCCAGCAGAATCTCCTTGATCACGCCTTTGAACTGGTTGCGCACGTTGATCGCTTTGATGGTCATGTCGGCTTTCCTTTTGGCTGTTGGGTCAATCCGCACGAATGCGCAGGCCCTCAAAATGCGCTGCCGGATAAAATATTAAAAGGAATAAATACCTATTTATTTATTCGATAATGATATATCGAAAAATTATGTGTCGTGCCCAGCAGCGACCTATGACCGCACATCTTGTGCGTTGACCAACTTTGTTACACCCCATATAGTGTGCCTACAAACAGATCAGACCACTACATAGTGTGCAGCGCCGGTATTTTACCGATCACACTACGCGCAGTATTTCAATGCCTTGTAGCCTGCAAAAACATTTATTTTTCGAGTACCAGGAAGGAGTATTTCCATGCTGAGTTGGGATGAAGTCGACAACGAAGACACCGGTGCAGCGGTGATCAAAGGCGCCAACGCCGGCCACGCCACCGAAGCCAACATGGACCGCCTCGACGGT
>NZ_JBZXEA010000007.1:0-57326 GCF_058725345.1 Pseudomonas sp. DW-iso17
CGTCATCGCAGGCAAGCCAGCTCCCACATTTGGATTGCGGGGTGTCATGTAGATAGGCGTCGGCTGTCAAGCCGTCATCGCAGGCAAGCCAGCTCCCACAGTTGGATCGCGGGGTGTCAGCGAGATAGGCGTCGGCAGCAGGCCGTCGCGGGAGCAAGCGCCCTCGCCACAGCGTCGCACGATGCCTAGGGATTCTTCACACCCACCAGACTCATCAACCCCGCCAATGGAAAATCACCCTCAAGCTCCGCCAGGCTGGCCGTGTACATCGGCTGTGGCTGACGCTGATGCCCATGCTGCAAAAAACTGATCAGGCTGCCCACCAGCGGTTGGTGGCTGACCAACAGCACGTCGTCATCGCTGTCGAGTTTCTCCAGCACTCGCTGAACATCCCCATCGGGCGTCAGCCACGGCACAGTACGGATTTCGGGCTGAAACCCCAGCACATCGCGCACCAACTGCGCCGTCTGTTGCGCCCTTACATAAGGGCTGGCAATGATGGCGCCCAAGGGCTGGCCAATCAGGTGCGCAGCACTGCGCAAGACTTCGGCACGCCCATGCTCGGTAAGGTTGCGCTCGGCGTCCGTGGGTGCGTGCCCTTCAGCTTCACCGTGACGCAGAATCCATACCTTCATAGCTTCGGCTCTTCATCACGCACCGGGTGCGGTGCCGGCGGTACGCTGTGGGCCGCTTCGCCTTCGGGCGCACGTGGGGTTGGCCAATCGGCGAACGGCCAGGGCTTTTGCTCGGTGTGGAAGCTGCCGAAGCGGCCAATCTGCGCCAGGAACTGGCTGAGGCTGTCGCCAAAGTTCATCAGGCCCAGGTTCGGCGCTCCGTAGACCAGCCGGTAAATCAATTGCACCACCACCAACGCGCCGAGCAGGAATTGCGCCACCTGCCACACCAGCGCAAACACCAGCATCCACAGGATGCGCAAGACAATCGACTCGTATGGGGGGGCAGCTTTGGGATCGTTCATGACGCGCTCCTCAGTTAAAACCACTGGTGGAAATGAAGTCGACATCGGTCTTGGGCTCGGCCCGCATCAGTAACTCGATGACTTGGTTCAAGGTGCGCCCTTCGAACAGGATCGCGTGCAGCCCGGCGACCAGCGGCATGTACACGCCCACTTCCTGGGCCTTGGCCTTCAAAACCTTGAGGGTGTTGACCCCTTCGGCCACTTCACCCAGGCGCGTCACCGCCTCCTCCAGGCTCAGCCCTTGGCCCAGGGCAAATCCAACCTGATAGTTGCGGCTTTTAGGCGATGAGCAGGTGACGATCAAGTCACCCACGCCCGCCAGGCCGAGGAAGGTCATGGGGTTGGCGCCCTGGTTCACCGCAAAACGCGTCATCTCGGCCAGGGCACGGGTGATCAGCATGCTCTTGGTGTTTTCGCCCATGCCCAGGGCCACGGCCATGCCGGCGATGATCGCGTAGACGTTTTTCAAGGCGCCGCCCAATTCGACGCCGAAGCGATCGGCGCTGGCGTAGACCCGGAAAGTACGGCCATGCAGCACCGCCTGGACGCGCTCGCACAAGGCCTCGTCTTCACTGGCGACCACGGTGGCTGTCAACGCGTGCTCGGCGACTTCCCGCGCAAGGTTTGGCCCGGACAGCACGCCAATGCGCGCCTGAGGGGCGATCTCGGTGAGGATTTCACTCATCAACTTGAAGGTGTGGGCTTCGATGCCCTTGGTCAGGCTGACCAACAACTTGCCAGCCAGGCGTTCGGCGTGGGGCGCCAATACCGAACGCAAGGCGCTGGAAGGCAGCGCGACGAAGCACAGGTCGCAAGCCGTGAGGGTGTCCAGCAGGTCGGTCACCGGTTCGACGGCAGGATGAATCTTGATACCTTTAAGGTAACGGGGGTTTTCGCGATGCACGCGAATGGCTTCGGCCTGCTCGGGGTCGCGCATCCACTGACGCACCGCGTGGCCGTTCTCGGCCAGCAGGTTAGCCACGGCGGTACCAAAACTTCCGCCTCCCAGGACCGCAATAGGGCGCTGTTCAGTCATATGCAATCCGTTAATCCATACCAGTGGCGATGGCGGCATTATACGGGGCGCCCGGCTTGCGGCCAGCCCCCCTATCAATTCGCGGTTTTGTCAGAAAATGCCACGGGTGTGCGAAGTAAATGCAAGTCCGACGACTGGCAAATAGCCGCGCCTCGGTTAACATGGTCGGCTATCCGCAATTAACAAGGCCGTGCCGTGTATCTAGGCCCTCCTCCTCGCTCATCACTGTTATTGATGCTGGTGTGCGCTACCTGCGCACAGGCCGACGACCTGTTCCTCGACAGCCAGCCGCTGCCCCAGGTCTTGACCGCCACGCGCCTCAAGCAATCGGCCGCCGCCGTGCCCGGCAGCATGACGGTGATCGACAGCGAGCTGATCAAGGCCAGTGGTGCCCGGGACATCTCGGAACTGCTGCGGCTGGTTCCCGGGATGATGGTCGGCTACACCAGCGGCAACCAGGCCTCGGTGAACTACCACGGCACCAGCGCCAGTGATGCCCGGCGCATGCAGGTGTTGATCGACGGGCGCTCGGTCTACCGCGCTGGCCTGGCCACGGTGGACTGGAGCGATATCCCGGTGGCCATGGAGGATATCGAGCGCATCGAGGTCTTTCGCGGCCCCAACAC
Organism: Pseudomonas sp. DW-iso17; assembly: GCF_058725345.1. Lineage (NCBI taxonomy): Bacteria > Pseudomonadati > Pseudomonadota > Gammaproteobacteria > Pseudomonadales > Pseudomonadaceae > Pseudomonas > Pseudomonas sp. DW-iso17. Next base: position 2,642 of record NZ_JBZXEA010000007.1, read on the forward strand.
CGTCAGCTACGGCGCCAATGCACTGATGGCGGTGGTGAATATCCTCACCCGCTCGCCGGCCAACAGCCAGGGTTCACGGATAAAGGTGGTCCGTGGCGAACGTGGCATCAATGACTTCTATGCCAGCCAGGGTGTGGGCTGGGAGACCGGCGATTTGCGCTTGTCCCTGTCCGGGCAACAGGACGATGGTTTTGACAGCGACGCAGCCGGCGCCGACCGCCGTGACGGGCGCCGTCTCAACCGTTTCAGCCTGGCGGTGAGCCAGACCTTGAATGGGCAACAAAGCCTCGATTGGCAACTGAACGTCAAGGAAGGCACGAACCAGCGCCCTTATACCTACACCCCGGTGTTTGCCGGGATTACCGAAGGCGGTAGCAATTCCGACGCCACCGCCAAAGACTATGCGGGCTCCCTGCGCTGGAACTTCGACTTCAACCCCGACCACAGCCTGTATATCCAAGGTTCGGCACAGCAATGGGACCGCAAGCAAATCTGGAAAGCCTGTGACGCCAAGGTCTCGTTCAGCCCGGAGCTGACCCAGCTATGGCAGCTCAACCCCAACTATGCCGAACAGCTGGCGCGGCACATGGACACCTACAGCCAAGGCTCCGCACCACCCGGCAGCGCCGCCGAACAGGCCTTGGCCAATCAGGTGCTGGGCCAGTGGCGCAACGGCGCCAACCAGAGCGTGTGCGGCGATATCGACCAGAGCGCCCGTGAAAGCCGCTACGACGTGGAGATTCAGGACACGCTCAGCCTTTCCGACAGCCTGCGCCTGGTCAGCGGCATGAATTACCGCTACGACCGCGCCGACTCCGAGACCTACTTCAATGGCACCCTGGACGACACCACCTGGCGTCTGTTCGGGCATCTGGAATGGCGCGCCAGCGAACACTGGCTGCTGCAAGGTGGCGCCATGTACGAAGACACGCACCTGAGCGGTAACTCGCTGACGCCCCGTGTGGCGGTCAATTACCTGATCAACCCCCGCCACGGCTTGCGCGCGGTTTACTCCGAGGCGATCCGCTCGCCGGACATGTTCGAGAACAACGTCAACTGGAGCTACCGTGTCACCAATCTCAGCTCCCCGACCTACGGGCAAAACGCCGGGCAATATTTTGTCGTGACGCGCGGCCCCGGCAACCTCGACAAAGAGTTGATGCGCTCACGCGAGCTGGGCTACAACGGCTTCTTTGCCGAGCTGGGGCTGAATGTCGACGTGAAGCTGTTCTATGACGAAATCACCGACATGATCAGCTCGCCGCTGCGCAACAACCAGTACATCGCCAGTAACGCCAACAGCTCGCGCTTCACCGGTGCCGAGTCACAGTTCGACTGGCGCGTGAGTAGCGCCGACCGCCTGCGCCTGACCTATGCTTATGTAGACGCCACCTCCAGCAACCCGCTGGACAAAGCGCAAACCGCGCGTAACAGCGGCTCGGCCGGTTGGCTGCGTGAATGGGGCCAGGGGTGGTCCAGCGCCTTGTTCTACTATGGCGACGACGCACTCAACCAATATCGCTTCCAGCGGGTCGACCTGCGGGTGGCCAAGCGCATTGCCGTAGGCAAAACCAACGTGGAGCTGGCGGGCATGTTGCAACAACGCCTGGATAACCAACCCACCACCTGGGCGGACAACAACTACGACCATCGCCACGTTCTCTACTTCAGCGCCGAGCTGGACTTCTGACATGGCCGATCAGTCACGGATGACACGCCTCCTGGTTTCACGATTGTGGCGCCGCGGCCTGCTGCTGGCGTGCCTGCTGCTGGCAGCGCCGGCCTGGAGTGCCAGCATCCTGCTCACGGCCGCCGAGGACGGTGCCGGTGTGCGCGCCTTTACTCAGGCCCTTGCCCAACAGCGCCCCAACGACCAGGTCAGCTTTACCCCCCTCAACGAGTTGCCGGCGCCCAGGGACTTGCCCGCCAGCACCCGTTTGATCCTCCTCGACCTGCCCGGCCTCGACTGGCGCCTGCAGGATGCCCAGGGGCCGCCCGCTCTGGTGTTGCGCATCAGCCGCCTCCAGGCCCGGCAACGCCTGGGCAACACGCACCCGGCGAAAATCAGCCTGCTCTGGAGCGACCCACCGCTGGAGCGTCAGTTGCGCCTGATCGTCCATATCCTGCCCCAGGCCCAGCGCGTTGGCGTGCTTTACGATGCCGGCAGTGAGTTCCTGCTGCGCGAACTGATGCAGGCCGCCAAGCCCATCGGCCTGGAAATCGTGCCCCAGCTCTGGGACAACACCAGTGACAGCCGCCCGTTGCAAAACCTGTTCAAGAACAGCGACGTGCTACTGGGCCTGGACGATCCGAACCTGTACAACCCCAAAACCGTAAAAAACCTGTTGCTGAGCAGTTACGCCCGACAACTGCCGTTGGTGGGGCCCAATGCCGGCTTTGTGCGGGCCGGCAGCCTGGCCAGCACCTACAGCGATCAGGCCGACTGGCTCGCCGTGCTGGACCATCTGCTGGACCAGCCGCCGGCCAATTGGCCGCACACGCTCTACCCTGAACACTTCAAAGTCGTGGGCAACCCGCAAGTCGCACGCTCACTGGGCATCGAACAGGTCGATGAAGTCGCCGTTGCCGCCCGCTTGGCCGAAGGAGAACAACGTCCATGACCTTGCGTCGTCGTTGGGATATCAACACCCGCACCCAGCTCATTACCCTGGGCCCCGCGCTGCTGTTGACCCTGCTGCTCATCACCTTCTTCACCTTTGTGCGCATCCAGGATTTGCGCCAGGAACTGGACCACACCGGTCAATTGATCGCCAACCAGCTGGCGCCCGCCACTGAGTACGGCGTGATTTCCGGCAACAACGACGTGCTTGAATCCCTGCTGCGTGCAACCCTGGCCACGCCCCATGTACGCTTCCTGGAGATCCAGGACAGCGCCGAGAACATCCTGGTGTACGTGGAGCAGCCGTCCGAGCGACATGATCGCTCGCTGTCGGTGAAGGTGTTCCAGGCACCGATCCGCCTGCAACACATCCAGCTCAACAATGACTTTTTCCAGGACAACCTCAACGAACCCAAGGCCCCCCGCGCGGACTACCTGGGGCGGGTGATCGTGGGCATGTCCAATGATGCGTTCAGCCAGCGCCAGCAGGAGATCCTGTTCAAGGCCGGGATCCTGGCCTTGTTCGCCCTGCTGTTTACCTTCCTGCTGGCGCGGCGCTTGTCGGCGAGCCTGTCAAAGCCGATCAGCGCCATGGGGCATGCGGTCAAGGCCATCCAGCAAGGCGATTACAAGACGCCACTGCCCATCGTCGATGACTCGGAACTGGGCGACCTCTCGCGGCATATCAACAACCTGGCCGAGGGCCTTCACCAGGCCAGTCGCGAACAGCAACAAGCCATGGCCCAGTTGATCCAGACCCGTGAAGAAGCCGAGCGGGCGAACAACGCCAAGTCGGATTTCCTGGCGATGATGAGCCATGAACTGCGCACGCCCATGAATGGCGTGCTGGGCATGCTGCAACTGCTGGAAACCACCGAGATGACCGAGGAGCAGACCGAGTATGCGGCGCTGGCTTCGGAGTCTACCGAGCACTTGCTCAAGGTGATCAATGACATCCTCGATTTCTCACGCATTGAACGCGCCGCACTGGAGCTGGAGCATATTCCGTTCAACCTGGCGGACCTGATCAGCAGCTGCGCCCAAGCGTTCCAGCACAGTGCCCAACAGCGCGGGCTGAGCCTGGAGTTGCCCATCCCCATGGGCCTGGAAGCCCTGCGGGTGCGCGGCGACCCGACGCGGATCCGTCAGATTCTGGTGAACCTGATCGGCAATGCATTGAAATTTACCGAACATGGCAGCGTGACCGTCGAGCCCCACTGGCAAACCCTGGACCATGAGTTGCTGTGGTTCACCTGCACCGTGCGCGACAGCGGCATCGGTATTTCTGCCGAACGCCTGGATTTGATGTTCGATGCCTTCCAGCAGGCCGACAGCTCCATTTCCAGGCGTTACGGTGGCACGGGCCTGGGCCTGCCGATTGCGCGCACCCTGGCCGAACGTATGGGCGGCACCTTGCGCGCCCAGAGCGAAGAAGGTCGAGGCTCAGTGTTCACCTTGGAGATTCCGCTGGCCATTGACCAGCAGCATGTGCCGGTCGCCGCTCCTGATGCGCTTGGCAAAGCCAGCGCCGGCGATGGGCGCCACGTACTGTTGGTGGAGGACAACCCGGTCAACCGCACCGTGGTCGAAGCGATGCTGCGCAGCCTGGGCTTCGAAGTCAGCCTGGCCACGGACGGCGCCGAGGCGATCCGCAGCGCCGAGAGCTTGATTTTCACCGCCATCCTGATGGATTGCCGCCTGCCCTTGATTGATGGCTACGAGGCCACGCGGCAGATTCGCCAACTGCCTGGCTGCGCCGATCTGCCGATCATCGCCCTGACGGCCAACGCCTTGCAGGGCGATCGCGAAGCCTGCCTGGCAGCCGGAATGAACGATTACCTGGCCAAGCCGTTCAAACGCACGGATTTGCAGCAAATCCTGCAGCGCTGGGTGCAATAGCGCCGCGCCATCAGCCAACTGCGACTGGCGTGAAAGACGAAAGTGGGGCAGTCTTAGGCACCCGAACGGGCTGATAAACAGGCCCGGTTTAAAATTTCAGTGAACAAGTGTACATTCAGTGCCTTGCCGCTGTGACTTTCACTACAACGCAATAGTCTATGTGTAGGCTGCCGCTATGAGGCATGAACGCTTCATTCGGTTCGGGAAGATTTGCCCAACCCTGCCGCATGGGATTATTGAGGAGCTCGCATGACCAAACAAAACGCCTTTACTCGGGAAGACCTGCTGCGCTGCAGTCGCGGTGAGCTGTTCGGCCCAGGTAACGCGCAACTGCCCGCCCCGAACATGCTGATGGTGGATCGCATCACCCATATCAGCGAAGAGGGTGGCAAGTACGGCAAAGGTGAATTGGTCGCCGAGCTGGATATCACCCCTGACCTGTGGTTCTTCGCTTGCCACTTCGAAGGCGACCCTGTGATGCCAGGCTGCCTGGGCCTTGATGCCATGTGGCAGCTGGTCGGTTTCTACCTGGGCTGGCAAGGCCTGCCGGGCCGCGGTCGCGCCCTGGGTTCGGGCGAAGTGAAGTTCTTTGGCCAGGTACTGCCGAGCGCCAAGAAAGTCACCTACAACATTCAAATCAAGCGCGTCCTCAAGGGCAAGCTGAACCTGGCCATCGCCGACGGTTCGGTGACTGTCGACGGTCGCGAGATCTATACTGCCGAAGGCCTTCGGGTCGGCGTATTTACTTCCACTGACAACTTTTAAGGGTTATCCGCATGCGCCGCGTCGTTATCACTGGTCTGGGCATCGTTTCTTGCCTGGGCAATGACAAAGAGACCGTCACCGCTAACCTGCGTGCAAGTCGCCCTGGCATCCGCTTCAACCCGGAATATGCCGAAATGGGTCTGCGTAGCCAGGTTTCCGGCTCCATTGACCTGCCCCTCGAAGAACTGATCGATCGCAAGATCTATCGCTTCGTCGGCCACGCTGCCGCCTACGCCTACCTGGCCATGAAAGACGCGATCGCGGACTCCGGCTTGAGCGAAGACCAGGTTTCGAACGTACGCACCGGCCTGATCGCCGGCTCCGGCGGCGCATCGACCCTCAACCAGATGGAAGCGCTGGATATCCTGCGCGAAAAAGGCGTGAAGCGCGTCGGCCCTTACCGTGTCACGCGGACCATGGGCAGCACCGTTTCCGCTTGCCTGGCTACGCCATTCCAGATCAAGGGCGTGAACTACTCGATCTCCTCCGCATGCGCCACCAGCGCCCACTGCATCGGGACTGCCGTTGAGCAGATCCAACTGGGCAAGCAGGACATCGTATTTGCCGGCGGCGGTGAAGAAGAGCATTGGAGCCAGTCGTTCCTGTTCGACGCCATGGGTGCATTGTCCACCCAGTACAACGAAACCCCAGAAAAAGCCTCCCGCGCTTACGACGCCAAGCGTGACGGTTTCGTCATCGCCGGCGGTGGTGGCATGGTGGTGGTCGAGGAGCTGGAACACGCCCTGGCCCGTGGCGCGAAGATCTACGCGGAAATCGTTGGCTATGGCGCGACGTCCGACGGCTACGACATGGTTGCGCCAAGCGGTGAAGGCGCCATCCGCTGCATGCAGATGGCAATGTCCACCGTCGACACCCCAATCGACTACCTGAACACCCACGGCACCTCGACCCCGGTCGGCGATGCCAAGGAAATGGAAGGCGTGCGTGCGGTATTTGGCGACAAGGCTCCGAAAATCAGCTCCACCAAGAGCCTGTCGGGTCACTCCCTGGGCGCCGCTGGCGTTCACGAAGCGATCTATTGCCTGCTGATGATGGAAGGCAACTTCATGGCCGGCTCGGCCAACATCGACGAGATTGATCCGGTTGTGGCTGATATGCCGATCCTGACCAAGACCGTTGAAAACGCCAAGATCGACACCGTGATGAGCAACAGCTTTGGTTTTGGTGGCACCAATGCCACCTTGGTACTCAAGCGCTGGCAGGGCAAGTAAGCCCGCAGGTTGATCACACGAAAAAGCCCCGACTGGTTCGGGGCTTTTTTTTGCGTTTGATTTGAAACCGCGTCGCCTTCATCGCAGGCAAGCCAGCTCCCACATTCGACCGTGCTCACCTTGAAGAAACGCGGTCCAGTGTGGGAGCTGGCTTGCCTGCGATTGGGCCAACCCGGTTCCCCGCCCTACACCGAAAACCGCGCCACCATCGAATTCAGATCCACCGCCAACCGCGACAACTCCTGGCTCGCTGCACTGGTCTGATTGGCCCCGGTCGATGTCTGGTGCGCCAGGTCGCGGATATTCATCAAGTTACGATCCACCTCCCGCGCCACCGCCGCCTGCTGCTCCGAGGCACTGGCGATCACCAGGTTGCGTTCGTTGATCAAGGTGAATGCCGAGGCAATCTCTTCCAGGGCCATGCCCGCCGATTTGGCGATATCCAGTGTGGAGCGCGCCCGAGTATTGCTCTGCTGCATCGAGCTGACAGCCTGGTCGGTGCCCTGCTGAATCCCGCTGATCATCTGCTCGATTTCCTGGGTCGACTGTTGTGTGCGATGAGCCAAGGCCCGCACCTCATCGGCTACCACCGCAAACCCGCGCCCGGCATCCCCCGCTCGCGCCGCTTCAATCGCCGCGTTCAGTGCCAGCAAGTTGGTTTGCTCGGCAATCGAGCGAATCACATCCAGCACTGTGCTGATGCCATAGACCTTTTGCGCCAGCGCTTCGACCTGGGTCACATTGGCGGTCACATCGGTGGCGAGGGCTTCAATCGAGACCACCGTCTGCTGCACCTGCTCACGCCCTTGCTGGGCAATGCGGTCGGATTCGCGAGACGCCTGGGACGTGGCCACGGCATTGCTCGCCACCTCCTCCACCGCCACCGTCATCTGATTGACGGCCGTGGCCGCCTGTTCGATTTCCTGGTTCTGCTGGTGCAAACCACGGGTCGCATCCTCGGTGACGCAACTGAGTTCTTCGGAAGCCGACGCCAATTGGTTCGATGATTCTGATATGCGCCGGATAGTGTCGCGCAAGCTCTCCTGCATGCGCTTGAGCGCCTGTTGCAAGCGTGCCGGCTCGTCGCTGCCACTGAGCCTGATGTCGCCCGTCAAGTCGCCACTGGCAACGCCCTGGGCCACTTTCAACGACTGTGCCAGCGGCAGCACGATGCTGCGCGTCAGCCACACCGCCAGGCCAATCGTGATCAACGCCGTGACGCCAATCATGACTATCACCCAGACCCGCGACTGGCTGAACACGTGTTGTGCCAGCCGGGCGGCCTCGTTGGCGCTGGACTTGTTCAGATTGACCAACTCACGCAGCGTCACGGCCATCTGGTCGGCCATCTGATTCATTTCGCCATTGACCACCGCAATGGCCTCCTCCAGCCGATTGGTCTTGGATAAGCCCACCACTTGCTCCTGGCGTTGCAGGTACTGCTGCTCCTCGACCTTGAAGCGATCAAACAGCACCCGCTCCTCAGGCAAGACGATCAACGCCTCGTACACGCCTTCAGCGTGGTGCAAACCGGTTTTGATCTCGGCAATTTTCTGCTCATTCTGTGCCACTGCCTGGGGGTCACGGTTGACCAGCAAGCGCAACGTCAGCGCCCGAATGCGCAACACATCCTGGTTCATCTCCCCCACCGCCATCACGCTGGGCAGCCAGTTGGTCTCCACCTGGTCCGACTGCTGGCGCATATTGGCCATCTGCAACAGCGCAAAGCCGCCCAAGACGAACACCATCAACGCCAGCACACCAAAGCCCAGGCCGGCGCGAGGGGCGATATTCAAACTGCGGATATTCATGCCAGGGTTCCTTCCAAAAGTACTGCATCCACCTGCAGCGGGTCTCTTGGACGTTATCGGCACCTGAGGTCATGAGCATAAGATCAAAACGCGATATCAACGCGCGTCGCCATCGCGATGCGGCTTGGGCAGGATGGCGAGGAAGTTGTCGCGCGCAACCTTGTGGGCAACGTCTTCGGGCAACGCATCGAGGAAAGGATCGAAACGGCGCATCTCCTTGCCCAACTTATTGAAGCGCCCCACAACATCGGAGCCGAGCATGAAGCGATCCGGGAAGCGCTCCACCAGCGCAACCCATTGCGGCCGTGGCTTGCCAGCGTCATCCAGCAGATAGGGCGTGAGCATGCTCCAGGACAGGTCGATATACAGGTTGGGGTACGCCTCAAGCAGGCGCGTCAGGGTAGGCAACAAAAAGTCCATCTGCACCTGATGACGGTGAATTTCCTTGCTGGTACCGGCATGGGCCCAGATAAAACGCGTGTGCGGGTGATTGCGTAACGGCTGCTCGACTTCCGCCAGGTACAGCGGGTTGCGCTCACGTTTGGAGGTGATGTTGGAATGCAGCAGCACCGGCAGGTCGTTTTCGGCCGCCAGGTGGTAGATGCGCGTCATGGCTTCGTTATTGGCACGCGGCGTGTCGCCGGAAGTCAGCGCGGTGAGGTCATCATGGCGGGTAAACACTTCACCGATGCCCTGCCACAGCCCAGGGTTGAGGTCGAGCATGCGCTGGATGTGGGCGGCGGAGTTCTTGTCGTTGGGATTGAAACCGGCGAGGAACGGGTGAAAGTGCTGGCGTTGCGCAGGAGAAAGTTTATTCACTGCCGCCGCGACGATCACATCCGTGGCGCTGTACCAATAAGCATCGGCGTCGTCACCGGCGTAATAGCGCGGACGCTTGGGCTCGTCTTCGTGCCATTTCTTGGCCACGGGAATCCCGGAAATCATGACGTGCTCAATGCGGTTGTCCGCCATGGCCTTGAGCAGCTTGTCCATGCCGGCGCTCTCCTGAAAGAAATCCACGTAATGCAGGTGCGCGTCGCTGTAGGCATAGTCACGGGCCTGCGCGGCAAGGCTGCTGATGGCAAGCAACAAGGCAAGACTCAGGCGGGTTCCAGACACGGTAAAACCTCAATATGGGCTGATACGGGTAGACCTTGCGCCAGCCTTCAGGGTTCAGCATGGAAAAAACCGGAACACTGGAGTGCCAGCATGCTCTATAACTGCATGACCTTCATCCTGCGCCCTTATGAGGTTTGCCATGCCTGTTACCGTCAATACGCTGAACGCCGAAAACTTTCGTCACAGCGTGAATATCAATAATCACGAGCTGTTTACCGACCTGCCCAAGAGCCTGGGCGGTGACGATTCGGCGCCCTCCCCCCACGATTATTTCGATGCTGCGCTGGCGTCGTGCAAAGCTTTGACCGTGAGGCTCTACGCGCAGAAAAAAGCTATCCCGCTGACCGGCGTGACCGTGGAGGTCACTCACGACAGCGCCGAAGAGCAAAAGGGTAAATACAAGCTCAACGTCAAGCTGACCCTCAAGGGCGTACTCACCGACGCCCAGCGCGATGAACTGCACCGCGTCGCCGATAAATGCCCGGTACATAAGCTGATGACCACTGCCGAAGTCACTATCGAGACGAAATTGTCGGAAGGTGCCTTCAGCCAATAGCCCCACCTTCCCATCGAGCGGGTTATGCTCAAAGCATCCAACCCGCTCAGACTGGGATGCCCATGACCACTCTCACCGTGATTCGCCCTCGCCCCGAAGATGTAGAAGGCCAGCCTATCCTGCGGCCCCTGCCCTCGCGTGAATGCCGCAGCGTCGGGCCCTTTGTGTTTTTCGACCACATGCTGCCGACCCGCTACGCACCGGGTAACGGCATGAATATCCGCCAGCATCCCCACATCGGCCTGTCCACCCTTACTTACCTGTTTGAAGGCACCTTGCAGCACAAGGACAGCCTTGGCTCGGACCAGGTGGTGCAAGCCGGCGATGTCAGCTGGATGACCGCCGGCAGCGCGATTGCCCACGTCGAGCGCACACCTGAAGCGGTCAAGGCCAGGGGGTTCAACCTGCATGGCCTGCAGGTGTGGCTGGCCTCGCCCAAGGACCACGAGACCGGGCCCGGACACTACAGCCATCACCCAGCGGCGAGCTTGCCGATAAGCGATAACCTCGGCGTGCAGGTGCGTTTGATCGCCGGTGATGGTTTTTGCCTCAGGTCACCGGTGCCGGTACTGTCGCCGACGCTGTATGCCGAGGTACAGATGCAAACCGCCACCACCCTGTTGATTCCTGATGAACATGAGGAACGTGCGGTGTATGTGCTGGAGGGTGAGGTGCAGTTGGACGGTGAAGCCCTGGAGGTGAACAGCTTGGTGGTATTGCCGACTGGGCAGGAGATGACCCTGTATGCCGAGAGTGATTGCCACCTGATGGTATTTGGCGGGGCTCCGCTGGATGGGCCACGACGGATCAACTGGAATTTTGTGGCGAGCGACCCGGCGGTGATCGAGCAGGCGAGACAGCGTTGGGCGGCTGGGGATTGGCCCACTGTGCCGGGGGAGTCAGAAAGAATCGAGTTGCCTGTGAAATAGCTATCGCAGGCAAGCCAGCTCCCACATTTGATGGGTATACACATTTTAGAATGTAGGAGCTGGCTTGCCTGCGATGGCGTCCGATCAGGCGCTGAGAAATCAGCCCTTGAACACTTCATCCAACAAGTTATGCATCGACTGGAAAGCCCGCGCAGCGGTCTTGGCGTCGTACATCATCTTGCCTGGCACATTGGCATGGGGGTCGGTGAAGGAATGCACCGCACCGCCGTAGCTCAGCAACTGCCAATCCACACCCGCCGCGTTCATTTCATCTTCGAACGCCGGCAGTTGCTCTTTGGGCACCAACGGGTCCGAGGCGCCATGCAGCACCAGCACTGAACCCTTGATGTTCTTCGCGTCTGCGGGGTTCGGTGTATCCAGAGTGCCATGGAACGACACGGCAGCCTTCAGCGGCGCGCCGGTACGGGCCAGTTCCAGGGAGCAGCAACCGCCAAAGCAGAAGCCGAAGGTGGCCAGTTTCGACGTGTCCACCGCGGCTTCAGCTTGGCCTTGCAGTTGCTCGAAGGCGGCTTGCATGCGCTTGTTCAGCAACGGACGATCATTCTTCAACGGCATCATCGCCGCGCCCGCTTCATCGCCATTTGAAGGACGTACGTTTTGCCCGTAGAGGTCGGCAATCAGCACCACGTAGCCTTTGCCGGCAACGGCCTTCGCGATCTCTTCGGCCCCCGCACTCACGCCCATCCAGTTCGGCGCCATCAGCAGTCCCGGCAACGGGCCCTTGTGGCTGGCATCGAATGCCAGACGGCTTTCATAAGACTGGCCATCAATCTGATAGACCACGGAACGTACAGTGACTTGGCTCATGATTCACTCCAGTTGAGGTGCGCACAAACGAAAAAACCCGCCGAAGCGGGTTTTTCTACAACGGTGTTAAACCGACAATTCAACCAACAGCTTGTTCAGTCGGCGCACATACGCGGCCGGGTCCTTCAAGCTGTCGCCGGCTGCCAGGGCGGCCTGGTCGAAGAGGATGTGCGACAGGTCACCAAACCGCTCTTCGCTCTGCTCGCCATCGAGTTTCTCGATCAGCGGGTGAGACGGGTTGAATTCGAAGATGGGCTTGGAATCCGGCACTTTCTGGCCGCTGGCTTCCAGGATCTGGCGCATCTGCATGCCCAGGTCCTGCTCGCCGATGGCCAGGATCGCAGGAGAGTCGGTCAGGCGGTGGGAAACCCGCACTTCACTCACCGCTTCGCCCAGGGAAGCCTTGATGCGCTCAACCAGGCCCTCTTTGGACTTGGCGACTTCTTCGGCTTCTTTCTTCTCTTCTTCGGAGTCCAGGTTACCCAGGTCCAGGTCACCACGGGCCACGTCGACGAAGGTTTTGCCGTCGAACTCGGTGAGGTAGCTCATCAGCCACTCATCGATACGGTCGGTCAGCAGCAGCACTTCGATGCCTTTCTTGCGGAAGACTTCCAGGTGCGGGCTGTTCTTGACCTGGGCGTAGGTTTCGCCGGTCAGGTAGTAGATCTTGTCCTGACCTTCCTTGGCACGTGCCAGGTAGTCAGCCAGGGACACAACCTGCTCGCCGTCTTCACCCTGAGTCGAGGCAAAACGCAGCAAACCGGCGATTTTTTCCTTGTTGGCAAAATCTTCCGCCGGGCCTTCTTTCATGACCTGGCCGAAGTTTTTCCAGAAGCTCTTGTATTGCTCAGGCTCGTTCTTCGCCAGCTTTTCCAGCATGTCGAGTACGCGCTTGGTGAGCGCCGACTTCATGGAGTCGATGATCGGGTCTTTCTGCAGGATTTCCCGCGACACGTTCAGCGACAGGTCGTTGGAGTCGACCACACCTTTGATAAAGCGCAGGTACAGCGGCAGGAAGGATTCCGCCTGGTCCATTACGAACACGCGCTGCACGTACAGCTTCAGGCCTTTTGGCGCTTCACGCTGGTACAGGTCGAACGGAGCACGGGCCGGTACGTAGAGCAGCGAGCTGTATTCGAGCTTGCCTTCAACCTTGTTGTGGCTCCAGCTCAGCGGGTTCTCGTAGTCGTGGCCGATGTGCTTGTAGAACTCCTGGTATTCCTCGTCCTTGATCTCGGTACGCGGACGGGTCCACAGGGCGCTGGCGCGGTTGACGGTTTCCCACTCCACCGCCGGGGCTTCTTCGCCTTCGGCAACGGTCTGTTCCTTGGGCAACTCGATCGGCAACGCGATGTGGTCGGAGTACTTCTTGATGATGTTGCGCAGGCGCCAGCCATCGGCGAATTCATCTTCACCGGCTTTCAGGTGCAGCACGATGCGCGTGCCACGGTCAGCCTTGTCGATCGTGGCGATTTCAAATTCGCCCTCGCCCTTGGAAGCCCAGTGCACGCCTTCGCTGGCGTCAAGGCCGGCGCGGCGGCTGAAGACTTCAACCTTGTCGGCGACGATGAAGGCCGAATAGAAGCCCACGCCGAATTGGCCGATCAGGTGAGAGTCTTTTTTCTGGTCGCCCGACAGGTTCTTCATGAAATCTGCGGTGCCGGACTTGGCGATGGTCCCCAGGTGGGTGATCGCATCGTCACGGCTCATGCCGATACCGTTGTCTTCGAGGGTGACGGTCTTGGCGTCTTTGTCGTAGCTCACACGGATCTTCAGTTCCGCGCCGCCTTCCAGCAACTCAGGCTTGGACAGGGCTTCGAAACGTAATTTGTCGACAGCGTCAGAGGCGTTCGAGATCAATTCGCGAAGGAAAATTTCCTTGTTGGAATACAGCGAATGGATCATGAGGTGCAGCAGTTGCTTCACCTCGGTCTGGAAGCCCAGGGTTTCCTTTTGAGTTTCCACACTCATGGTCATCAAACTCCAATTGGATGGCAGTGGCCGCGCCCGAAAGGGTTGGCGGCGGGTTGTCATCAAAGTTGGGGGCTCAGGCCAGGATTTCAAGGGCGGGCCAATTCCTCAATCTTGAAATGTGCGCGGGCGGTGGCAATCGGTTCGGCCGGTGTGCTCTGCCAGGCGGTAATCGCCACGTTGGCCACGCGCCGGCCCTGGCGCCATACCTGGCACTTGGCATAGGTGTCACGAAACTGGCCGGCGCGCAGATAATCCAGGGAGAAGTCGATGATTTTCGGCAGGCCCGGAGCGCCCGTGAACACCATCAGGTGCAGGGCGGCTGCCAACTCCATGAAGCCGGCGATCACCCCGCCATGCAACGCCGGCAATATGGGGTTACCAATATTGTCCTTGCTGGCCGGCAGGCGAAACAGCAACTCATCCCCCAGCCGGGTGCATTCGATGCCGATCAACCTGGCATAAGGCACCAACTCGAGCAGCGCGTCACAGTCGCCACGATCGAGGGCTTGCTCCAGACGGGTCTTGAACCGATGCGTCATGCCTGCTCTCCCTTGATGACCGTGCCCAAGCCTTGGGTGCCTTTGAGGCGCTTGCCCATGCGCATAAACGTGCCCACCACATGGGCAATAGGTTGTTGCGGGTCATCCTGATAGGCAACGCCACGGGTGAAGATCACATCGGTGGTCACCCGGTAGCATTGCGCGAAGCCATACACCGGCTTATGGGGTTCGGCGGGATGCATGTAGTCGATACGCAGGTCCAGGGTGGGGCACACCTCGAACTCGGGCAGTACGCACAGGGTTGCCATGCCGCACGCGGTGTCCATCAATGAGGTCAGGGCGCCGCCGTGGATCACCCCGCTCAGGGGGTCACCGACGATATGCGGCCCATAAGGCAGTACGAGGGTCATGCCCTCCTCGCTGGCTTCATGCACCGTCACGCCCAGCACATGGCAATGGCGCAGGGCCGAAACGAAGCGCACGGCACGCTCTAACAAAGGGTTTTCGGTCATTGTTTTTAGACTCTTATTAGTGTGAATTCGGCGGATTGGAATGACTGGGTAAAGTTCCTGTACGAAACATGCTATATATCTGTGGGACATAAGGAACTAATGCTGGCCCCTTGGGTTCGAAAGGCCAGTAGATATCTTCAATAAGGAGAAACACCCCATGCGTAAGACATTAGCTATTTCCATGATGCTGGCCGCTGCTCTCGGTCTGGCTGCCTGCGACAAGAAATCCGAAGACAAAGCCCAAGATGCCGCTGCACACTCTGAGCAAGCACAGCAAGACATGGCTAAAGCACAGGATAAAGTGAACGACGCTGCGAAAGAAAACGCTGAAGCTGCCAAAGCTCAGGCCGAATCGAACGAAGCTGCTGCAAAAGAAGCTGCACCTGCCGCACCTGCAGAACCTGCCAAGCAGTAATCGCAGGGTTTAAAGCAGTATTGCAGCAAAAGAAAGCCCGCTGATTAAAGCGGGCTTTTCTTTGTCTGCGATTTGCTTGCAGCGCTACTGTGCGCCGTCTTTTACAACGTCGGCTCCCGGCATATCGGTCGGGGTATACACCATCACCTGCAATACATCGGAATGGAACTCGCGGCGGTACAGCACCAGCACCACCCCGCTACTCATCAACATGAACAACCAGGGGCTGACAAACCAGGCCAGCATGGTCATGCCGAAGTAATAGGCGCGCAGGCCAAAGTTGAACTGGTTGGCCGCCATCGAAATCACTCGCGCCGCCCGCAAAGCAAACGCCTTGCGCTCCTGCTCTGACACGTGCCGTTCACCGATCATGGGCGCCGAGCCCACCAGCACCGCCGCGAAGTTGTACTGGCGCATGCACCAGCTGAAGGTGAAAAAGGCATAGACGAACACCAGTGCCAGGCACAGCAATTTGATCTCCGACATGCCCTGGGATGCCTGCTGCACCATGGGAATGTCCGCCAGCAGTGACACTGCGCGTTCCGAAGCCCCCAGCACCGTGAGAATACCGGCGAGGATGATCAAGGTGCTGGAGGCAAAGAACGAGGCATTGCGCTCCAGGTTACCGATCACACTGGCGTCGGCGATACGGTTGTCGCGCAGCAGCATGCGGCGCATCCAGTCTTCACGGTACAGGTGCAACACACTGGCCAGGCACGCCGTGTCCCGGGCTTTCCACGTTGCGTAACGGGTGTAGCCGCCCCAGCAGATGACAAACCAGAGTGCGGCGATCAAATGGATCCAATTGACTTCAACGAACGACATGCAGGTCCTTGTACACAGGATGATAGGGCCGACACAGTCCAAATGTGGGAGCTGGCTTGCCTGCGATAGCGTCTTTGCAGTCACCACCGCGCACAACCGATGTGCCGCCATCGCAGGCAAGCCAGCTCCCACACCGACCAGTGTTTTCAACTTGAGATTTTTGACGCCATTCCCAAAAAAAAGACACTGCCAGCGACTCAAAAAAAATGCCCCGTATCGTTTGATACGGGGCATTTCAGTAGAGCTCAACTGCGCGTTACGCGATGGCTTCGCTGCGCTTGCCCAGCATACGGTCAATCACCACGGCCACGACCAGCGTCATCACCGACGGCACCAGCCACGCCAGGCCTTGTTCGCTCAACGGCAGGTTTACCAGTTGCGTAGGCATCCAACCCGCCAGGCCCGCACCCTTGAGTGCGTCGATGCAGCCAAAGATGAACGACACCAGCATCACCGGGCCGACAATACGGCCCTGTTCCTGCCAGAACCCTTTGCAGAAGCTCAAGGCCACCAACACGATGCATGGCGGGTAGATCGCGGTCAGCACCGGGATCGAGAAGGCAATGAGTTTGGTCAAGCCCAGGTTGGACACAAACAGCGAGAACAATGCCAGGATCACCACCAGGGTCTTGTAGGACAGCGGCAGGATCTTGCTGAAGTACTCGGCGCAGGCACAGGTCAGGCCCACGGCGGTCACCAGGCATGCCAGGGAAATCAGCACGGCGAGGAAACCACTGCCCAGGGAGCCGAACGTGTATTGCACATAGGCGTGCAGTACCGCCGCGCCATTGCTGGCACCCGCGGCCACGGCATGGCTGCCCGAACCCAGGCGAAACAGGCTGACGTACACCAGTGCCAGGCCCACGCCGGCAATCAGCCCGGCAATGATCGCGTAGCGGGTGATCAGCTTGGGTGACTCGACGCCACGGGAGCGAATCGCGTTGACGATCACGATGCCGAACACCAGGGCGCCCAGGGTATCCATGGTCAGGTAACCATTGATAAAGCCTTGGGAGAACGGCGCGGCAACGTATTCCGGCGTGGCAACCCCCACCTCACCGGCGGGCAAGGCAAACGCAGCGATGCCGAGAATAGCCAGGGCGATGATTTTCAGCGGCGCCAGGAAACGGCCCACGGTGTCCAGCAGTCGACCTGGGTACAGGGAGACAAAAAACACCACCAGGAAATACACCGAGCTGTAGAGGAACAGTGCCAACGGGCTCTCACCGGTCAAGGGCGCCAGGCCCACTTCAAACGATACTGTTGCGGTGCGCGGGGTCGCAAAAAGCGGGCCCACTGCCAGGTAGGCCGCTGCCGCCAGCAGGCCACCGGCGATCTTGCCAATCGGGCTGCTCAGCGCATCCATGCCACCACCGACCTTGGCCAGGGCGATCACAGTGACCACCGGCAAACCGACCGCGGTGATCAGAAAGCCCAGCGCCGCCATCCACACATGCGGCCCGGACTGCAAACCAACGATAGGCGGGAAGATGATGTTGCCGGCGCCCACGAACAGGGCAAAGGTCATAAAGCCCAGCGCCAGGATATCCTGGCTTTTCAACACTTTCATTTGAGGAAATACCACACTACTGAATCGGAATTTAGAGAGGGCTTCCCTATGGATGAGGGAAATGCTGCCGGCCCTTGTGGGGACCGACCGGTCTAGCGCGCAGCTTCCTTTTGGGACGCGGACGCATAAAGAGGCGGCTAGAGTACAGAATTAGGCTGACAAACGCACTGTTGCGGGGCGGACTGTCCGATAAGCGACATTTCAATGTCGCGTTTTCATACTTAATTGGGCAATACAGAACCCTGTGGGCGCTGGCTTGCCTGCGATGGCATCGACTCGGTTTGGCTGATGCACCCAGTTGTCTGTATCGCAGGCAAGCCAGCTCCCACATTGAACCGAGCACATTCGTCAATCTGGCTATATCCAGAAAGCACAAAGGCCACCCGAAGGTGGCCTTTGTGTGGTGAAGCGTCAGCTAAGCGCGAGGCTTACTTGACAGCCCAACCGGTCAGCTCGGCCAGGGCCTTGCCGATGTCTGCCAGCGAACGCACGGTTTTAACGCCTGCGTCTTGCAGTGCAGCGAATTTCTCGTCTGCAGTGCCTTTGCCGCCAGAGATGATTGCGCCAGCATGGCCCATGCGCTTGCCCGCAGGGGCAGTCACACCAGCGATGTAGGAAACAACCGGCTTGGTCACGTGTGCCTTGATGTAGGCAGCCGCTTCTTCTTCAGCCGAACCGCCGATCTCACCGATCATTACGATCGCTTCGGTCTTCGGGTCTTCCTGGAACAGCTTCAGGATGTCGATGAAGTTGGAGCCTGGGATCGGGTCACCGCCGATGCCGACGCAAGTCGACTGACCGAAACCGGCGTCAGTGGTCTGCTTGACAGCTTCATAGGTCAGGGTGCCGGAACGGGAAACGATACCGACTTTACCTGGCAAGTGAATGTGACCTGGCATGATGCCGATCTTGCATTCGCCTGGGGTGATCACGCCTGGGCAGTTAGGGCCGATCAGGACTACGCCCAGTTCGTCGCACTTAACTTTAGCGTCCAGCATGTCCAGGGTAGGAATGCCTTCGGTGATGCAGACGATCAGCTTGATGCCGCCGAATGCCGCTTCCAGGATCGAGTCCTTGCAGAAAGGAGCTGGAACGTAGATCACGCTGGCGGTGGCGCCAGTGGCTTCTACTGCTTCTTTCACGGTGTTGAACACGGGCAGGCCCAGGTGCTCGGTGCCGCCTTTGCCTGGAGTTACGCCGCCAACCATCTGGGTGCCGTATTCGATGGCTTGCTGGGTGTGGAAACTACCTTGCGAACCGGTAATACCCTGGCAGATAACTTTGGTGTCTTTATTGATCAGGACGCTCATTACTTGCCCTCCGCAGCTTTGACAACTTGTTGAGCAGCGTCGGTCAGGCTGGTAGCCGCGATGATGTTCAAACCGCTTTCTGCCAGTACTTTAGCGCCCAGTTCAGCGTTGTTACCTTCAAGGCGAACAACAACCGGGATTTTAACGCCGACTTCTTTCACTGCACCGATGATGCCTTCGGCAATCATGTCGCAACGAACGATGCCGCCGAAGATGTTGACCAGTACTGCAGCGACGTTGGAGTCGGACAGGATGATCTTGAACGCTTCGGTAACGCGTTCCTTGGTAGCGCCACCACCTACGTCGAGGAAGTTGGCTGGCTTGCCGCCATGCAGGTTGACGATGTCCATGGTACCCATGGCCAGGCCGGCACCGTTGACCATGCAGCCGATGTTGCCTTCCAGGGCTACGTAGTTCAGTTCGAACTTGGCAGCGTGCGCTTCGCGCGGATCGTCTTGCGACGGATCGTGGAAAGTCTTCAGCTTAGGCTGACGGTACATGGCGTTGGCGTCGATGTTGATCTTGGCATCGAGGCAGTGCAGATCGCCGTCAGCCTTGATCACCAGCGGGTTCACTTCCAGCAGGGCCAGATCGTGATCCTGGAACAGTTTGGCCAGACCTACGAAGATCTTGGCGAACTGGGCAACTTGCTTGCCTTCCAGGCCCAGCTGGAAAGCCAGTTCACGACCCTGGAATGGCTGAGCGCCAACCAGTGGATCGATAGTGGCCTTCAGAATTTTTTCTGGGGTTTCGTGAGCAATTTTCTCGATGTCCACGCCACCTTCGGTGGAAGCCATGAACACGATGCGACGGCTCGAACGGTCAACGACAGCGCCCAGGTACAGCTCTTTAGCGATATCAGTGCACGATTCAACCAGGATCTTGGTGACTGGTTGGCCATTGGCATCAGTCTGGTAAGTCACCAGACGCTTGCCCAGCCACTGCTGTGCGAAGGCCTTGGCGTCTTCTTTGCTGCGAACCAGCTTGACGCCGCCCGCTTTACCGCGACCACCGGCGTGGACCTGGGCTTTGACAACCCACTCGCTGCCGCCGATTTTGTCGCAAGCTTCTGCTGCTGCTTCCGGGGTGTCTACTGCGTAGCCCTTGGAAACTGGCAGGCCGTATTCAGCGAACAGCTGCTTACCCTGATACTCGTGAAGATTCATGCTTTTTACCGTCTTCGTTAGGTACTGCGCATTCGGCGCTGCGCTCATTATGAGTGCCGCGCCACCTGTGACTGCTGCTCGCGCAACTTGCGGGGCTTATGGCCCGTAAAGCTGCGCAAGGCTGCGTCCAGCGGATATTCCGCGGTGAGTCTTGCGCGCAAGGCTCACGACGGGCAACTCCGCCGTGGTTTCTTATTATTTCGCTTAGCGCTTCTTCTTGTTGGCAATGTGGATGGCGCCGCCATTCACTGCCAACGCAGCTTCGTGCAGCGCTTCGGACAGGGTCGGATGGGAGAAGACCATCATGCCCAAGTCCTCGGCACTGGTGCCGAATTCCATGCCGATCGCGCCTTGCTGAACCAGTTCTGCAGCGCTTGGGCCAATCACGTGGACGCCCAATACGCGGTCAGTCTTGGCATCAGCGATGACTTTGACAAAACCACCGGTGTCGTTGGCTGCCATGGCACGGCCAGAAGCGGCAAACGGGAAGGTGCCGACGTTAACTTCAACGCCTTCAGCTTTCAACTGCTGTTCGTTCTTGCCGACCCATGCAATTTCCGGGTGGGTGTAGATAACCGATGGGATCAGGTCGTAGTTCATCTGGGTCTTGTGACCCTTGATGCGCTCAACGACCATGATGCCCTCTTCGGAAGCCTTGTGGGCCAGCATCATGCCACGAACCACGTCGCCAATGGCATAGACGCCAGGAACGGTGGTGGCGCAATGATCGTCAACGTGGATGAAACCACGCTCGTCGATGTTCACGCCGCTGTCGGAAGCCAGCAAGTCGTTGGTCACTGGGCGGCGGCCCACGGCGACGATCAGCTTGTCGAAAGTGATGGTCTGCTCGCCGTCTTTATCGGTGTAGGTCACTACGACTTCTTCGCCGTTGACCTTGGAACCGGTAACACGGGCGCCAAGCTTGATGTCCAGACCTTGTTTGGTCAGGGTTTTCAGCGCTTCCTTGGACACCGCGGTGTCGGCAGCCAGCAGGAATGTATCCAGGGCTTCCAGTACGGTGACTTGAGCACCCAGGCGGGACCATACCGAACCCAGTTCCAAACCGATCACGCCAGCGCCGATGACGCCCAGACGCTTAGGAACAGCTTGGAATTCCAGGGCGCCGGTCGAATCAACGATCACGTTGTTATCAACAGGAGCAGGCGGAATGTCGATTGGACGCGAGCCGGGTGCCAGGATCACGTTTTCGGCTTCGATGACTTCAACCGAACCGTCTGGCTTGGTGACTTCAACTTTCTTGCCGGCCAGCAGCTTGCCGTGGCCTTGAATGGAAGTCACGCCGTTGGCCTTGAACAAGGTGGCAACGCCGGAAGTCAGGCCTTTGACGATGTTGGCTTTACGGCCGACCATTGCGGGTACGTCCATGGTCACGCCAGCATGGTTGATGCCGTGGATCGCAAAGCCGTCTTGGGCTTCGTGGAATTTCCAGGAGCTGTCCAGCAGCGCCTTGGACGGAATGCAACCCACGTTCAGGCAAGTACCGCCCAGCGCCAGTTTGCCTTCCTTGTCGGTGTATTTTTCGATGCAAGCAGTGGACAGGCCCAGTTGCGCAGCCTTGATGGCGGCAACATAGCCGCCAGGGCCTGCACCAATCACTACAACGTCAAATTTCTGTGTCATGAAAATAGATCCTCTATTTGCGACAAGCTTCTAGTCACACGTTGCAAGCCAAGCTGCTTTTTCCTACAGCTTGTAGCTCGCAACGTGCAACTGCTTCTATCAGATGTCCAGGAGCAGGCGAGCCGGGTCTTCCAGCAGGTTCTTGATGGTCACCAGGAACGTCACGGCTTCTTTACCGTCGATCAGGCGGTGATCGTAAGACAGTGCCAGGTACATCATTGGGCGGATCACGACTTGGCCGTTGATGGCCATCGGACGCTGGATGATGTTGTGCATGCCCAGGATCGCGGCCTGCGGTGGGTTGACGATCGGCGTCGACATCATCGAACCGAAGGTACCACCGTTGGTGATGGTGAAGGTACCGCCGGTCATCTCGTCGATGGTCAGCTTGCCGTCACGGGCTTTCTTGCCGAAGCCAGCGATGCCGCCTTCGATTTCGGCCAGGCTCATCAGCTCGGCGTTACGCAGGACTGGAACCACCAGACCGCGGTCGCTGGAGACGGCAACGCCGATATCCGAGTAGCCGTGGTAAACGATATCGCCGCCGTCGATCGAAGCGTTGACTGCCGGGAAGCGCTTCAGCGCTTCGGTGGCCGCTTTCACGAAGAACGACATGAAGCCCAGGCGCACGCCGTTGTGGGACTTCTCGAACAGGTCCTTGTACTTCGAACGCAGGGCCATGACTTCGGTCATGTCGACTTCGTTGAAGGTGGTCAGCATCGCCATGTTCGACTGAGCTTCAACCAGGCGCTTGGCCACGGTGGCACGTACACGAGTCATCGGTACGCGCTTCTCGGTGCGGTCGCCAGCGGCAAACACAGGCGCAGCGGCAGCAGGCGCTGCAGCCTTGGCAGGTGCGGCAGCCGGAGCGTTCTTCTTGGCTTCAACTGCGGCAACCACGTCTTCCTTGGTCACACGGCCATCTTTGCCGGTGCCCTTGATGGAAGCCAGGTTGATGCCGTTTTCCTCAGCCAGTTGACGCGCAGCCGGTGCAGCGATTGGATCTTCGCCACCCGCAGCCGGTGCGGCAGGCGCAGAAGCAGCCGGTGCAGCAGCGGCAGGAGCAGGAGCAGCGGCAGCAGCGCTGCCCTCTTCGATCGAGCCCAGTACCTGGTTCGACAGAACGGTAGCGCCCTCTTCAGCAACGATTGCGCCCAGCACGCCGTCAGCTTCGGCCAACACTTCCAGAACGACTTTGTCGGTCTCGATGTCGACGATCAGGTCGTCACGCTTGACGGCCTCGCCTGGTTTCTTGTGCCAGGTGGCAACGGTGCCATCGGCAACCGATTCCGGGAATGACGGGGCTTTGATTTCGATAGCCATTATCTGTAGGTCCTTAAAATTCGGTTTCAGTCAGCGCGAAGGCGTTAAACAGTGAAAGCATCTTGCAGCAGTTTTTCCTGCTGCTCGGCGTGCATCGACGCGTAACCACAGGCAGGTGCAGCAGAAGCATCACGACCGGCGTACTCAAGGACCAAAGCCTTGTTGTGGTTGCCGATGCTGCGACGCAGATGATGCTGGCTGCTGTACCAGGCGCCCTGGTTCATCGGTTCTTCCTGACACCACACTACGTTCGTGAGGTTGGTGTAAGGCGCGATGATCTCCATGAGGTCATCTTCCGGGAACGGATAAAGCTGCTCGATACGCACGATGGCGATGTCTTCGCGGCCTTCGGCACGGCGTTTTTCCAACAGATCGTAGTAGACCTTGCCGCTGCACAGGATCAGGCGAGTGACCTTGGCAGCGTCCAGCGTATCGATCTCTGGAATCACGGTCTGGAACGAACCTTGGGCCAGATCTTCCAGGGTCGAAACGGCCAGCTTGTGACGCAACAGCGACTTCGGCGTCAGCACCACCAGCGGCTTGCGCAGCGGACGGATCACCTGGCGACGCAGCAAGTGGTAGATCTGCGCCGGGGTCGTCGGCACGCACACCTGAATGTTGTGCTCGGCGCACAATTGCAGGTAACGCTCCAGACGGGCCGAGGAGTGCTCAGGGCCCTGACCTTCATAACCGTGTGGCAGCAGCATGGTCAGACCGCACAGACGGCCCCACTTGTGCTCGCCGCTGGTGATGAACTGGTCGATAACCACCTGGGCACCGTTGGCGAAGTCGCCGAACTGGGCTTCCCAGATCACCAGCGCGTTCGGCGTGGTGGTCGAGTAACCGTATTCGAACGCCAGTACGGCTTCTTCGGACAGGAACGAATCGTACAGGTCGAAACGTGGCTGGCCTTCGTACAGGTTCTGCAACGGGATGTAGGTGCCCGCGTCTTTCTGGTTGTGCAATACAGCATGACGGTGCGAGAACGTACCGCGGCCGATGTCCTGGCCGGTCATGCGGATCGGGTGACCTTCGAACGCCAGGGTCGCGTACGCCATGGTTTCGGCGTAACCCCAGTTGATCGGCAGGCCACCGGCTTGCATCTTCTGACGGTCTTCGTAGATCTTCGCAACCTGGCGCTGTACGACGAAGCCTTCGGGAATTTCCAGCAGCTTGGCGGACAGTTCCTGCAACGTCTTCAAATCGAACGAGGTATCGTGACGTGCAGTCCAGGTGTGACCCAGGTATGGGCGCCAGTCAACGAACAGCTCTTTATTCGGCTCCTTGACCAGGCTTTTCACTACATGCAGGCCGTTGTCCAGCGCGTTGCGGTATTCGTCGACTTTCGCCTGAACACGCGCATCGTCAACCACGCCGGCCTTGGTCAGGCTTTCGGCGTACAGCTCACGGGTGGTGCGCTGCTTGGTGATCTGCTGGTACATCAACGGCTGGGTGCCGCTTGGCTCGTCCGCTTCGTTGTGACCGCGACGGCGGTAGCAAACCAGGTCGATGACCACGTCACGCTTGAACTGCATGCGGTAGTCGACAGCCAGTTGGGTGACGAACAGCACGGCTTCCGGATCATCGCCATTCACATGGAGGATCGGCGCCTGGATCATCTTGGCAACGTCGGTGGCGTACTCGGTGGAACGCGCGTCCAACGGGTTGCTGATGGTGAAGCCCACCTGGTTGTTGATGACGATGTGAACGGTACCACCGGTCTTGAAGCCGCGAGTCTGCGACATCTGGAACGTTTCCAGGACCACGCCTTGACCGGCGAATGCCGCGTCACCGTGGATGGAAATCGGCAGAACCTTCTCACCGGTGGAATCGTTACGACGATCCTGGCGAGCACGTACCGAACCCTCGACCACTGGCGAAACGATTTCCAGGTGGGAGGGGTTGAATGCCATGGCCAGGTGAACTTCACCGCCGGTGGTCATCACGTTGGACGAGAAGCCCTGGTGGTATTTAACGTCACCGGAACCCAGCTCGACCTTCTTCTTGCCTTCGAACTCGTCGAACAGCTCACGCGGGTTCTTGCCGAAGGTGTTGACCAACACGTTCAGGCGACCACGGTGAGCCATGCCGATCACGATTTCCTTGGTGCCATAGGAACCGGAACGCTGGATCAGCTCGTCGAGCATCGGAATCAGGCTTTCGCCGCCTTCCAGGCCGAAACGTTTGGTGCCTGGGTATTTGGTGCCCAGGTATTTCTCGAGGCCTTCGGCCGCGGTCACGCGCTCCAGCAGGTGGCCGCGCACATCGGCGGACAATACCGGACGGCCACGCACGCCTTCCAGGCGGTGCTGGAACCACTGGCGCTGCTCGGAATCGGTGATGTGCGTAAATTCAGCGCCGATGGTGCGGCAATATGTCTGCTGCAACGCTTCGTGAATTTCGCGTAGGCTCGCTTCCTCTTTGCCGATGAACAGGTCGCCGGCACGGAAGGTCGTATCAAGATCGGCATTGGTCAAGCCGTAATGATTGATCGACAGGTCTGCAGGTGCAGGACGCTGCCACAGCCCCAGCGGGTCAAGCTGGGCTGCCTGGTGGCCACGCATACGGTAGGCCTGGATCAGTCGCAGTACTTCAACTTGCTTCTTCTCATGCTCACTGCTCACGCTGCCGGCGGAAACCGGTTGGGCGCGGCGCTGGTTCTTTGCCAGCAGCACGAACTGATCGCGAATTGTTGCGTGCGATACATCGGTGGCAGCGTTGCCGTCTGAAGACAACGTCTGAAATTTGGTGCGCCATTCTTCTGGCACAGCGTTAGGGTCGTGCAGGTAGAGCTCATAAAGCTCTTCCACATAGGCAGCGTTACCACCTGAAAGATAGCCGCTGTTCCACATGCGCTGCATCACGCTTTCTTGCATGCTTGGTCACCCTCGATTTGGGGACACCACCGGCGAAAACACCGAGTTTGCTTGCAAAAGGCCAAGTGCAGCGACCAAAACAAGCCACTTAGGATCACGCTGATAGTTCGGGTACCAACCCGAATGCCCCTGCTTGTCTCATTTCTTCAAAATAAGAGCCGCGGCTTTGTAAGTCGCTGCTCAAGTTAAAACTACGGCGCCGGTTGAAGCCTGCGCCGCAGCATTTACGGGCACAACGGTCCTGCTTTTACTACAACGTCAGTTACACGCCGCTCTGCAGCAGCATGTTACGGATGTGACCAATGGCCTTAGTCGGGTTCAGGCCTTTAGGACATACGTTGACGCAGTTCATGATCCCGCGGCAGCGGAATACGCTGAACGGGTCATCCAGCGAAGCCAGACGCTCGGACGTCTTGGTATCACGGCTGTCTGCCAGGAAGCGGTAGGCTTGCAGCAGCGCAGCTGGACCCAGGAACTTGTCCGGGTTCCACCAGAAGGACGGGCAGGATGTCGAGCAGCAAGCGCACAGGATGCACTCGTACAGGCCATCGAGCTTTTCACGTTCTTCCGGGGACTGCAGACGCTCGATGGCCGGAGCCGGCGTGTCGTTCTGCAGGAACGGCTTAACTTTCTCGTATTGCTTGTAGAAGATGCTCATATCGACGACCAGGTCACGGATAACCGGCAAACCTGGCAGTGGACGAACGATCAGCTTGTTGCCTTTGACCACGGCGGACAGCGGCGTGATGCACGCCAGGCCGTTTTTGCCGTTGATGTTCATGCCGTCGGAACCGCATACACCTTCACGGCAAGAGCGACGATAGGAGAAACCCTCGTCCTGCTCTTTGATCAGTGCCAGTACATCCAGCACCATCAGGTCTTTACCACCGGTATCGACCTGGAACTCCTGCATGAACGGCGCGGCGTCCTGATCAGGGTTGTAGCGATAAACACTGACTTTCAACATGGCAGCCACCCTTAGTAAGTCCGAATCTTCGGTTCAAACGTCGGCACCGTCTTCGGCGAGAAGTTCACGGCACGCTTGGTTACGCGCTTGTCACCCGGGAAGTACAGGGTGTGGCACAACCAGTTTTCGTCGTCGCGATCTTCAAAGTCTTCACGAGCGTGAGCACCACGGGATTCTTTACGAACCTCGGCGGCGATCGCCGTCGCTTCAGCCACTTCCAGCAGGTTTTGCAGCTCAAGGGCTTCGATACGAGCAGTGTTGAACGCCTGGCTCTTATCGTTGATCTTGACGTTGGCGATGCGCTTGCGCAGGTCAGCCAACTGGGCGATGCCCTTCTGCATGTATTCGCCGGTACGGAACACACCGAAGTAGT
The DNA here is from genome assembly GCF_058725345.1 of Pseudomonas sp. DW-iso17. NCBI lineage: Bacteria > Pseudomonadati > Pseudomonadota > Gammaproteobacteria > Pseudomonadales > Pseudomonadaceae > Pseudomonas > Pseudomonas sp. DW-iso17. The sequence continues at coordinate 29,853 of NZ_JBZXEA010000007.1, forward strand.
TCTGCATGCAGCTTTGCAGCTCGCGACGCAGGGTTGCTACGTCTTCGCCATCCGTGCGCTCGTTCAGAGCGTTCAGACGCGCCAGGGCCGCTTCGATGTTGGCGTCGGTGGCGTCATCGTATTCGATGCCGTCAGTCAGCGCCTTCTCAAGATGCAGGCCGGCCGCACGGCCGAATACCACCAGGTCGAGCAGCGAGTTGCCGCCCAGGCGGTTGGCACCGTGAACCGATACGCAAGCCACTTCACCTACTGCGAACAGACCATGGATGATCTCGTCCTGGCCGTCGGCGTTCTGGGTGATTGCCTGGCCGTGAATGTTGGTCGGCACGCCGCCCATCATATAGTGGCAAGTTGGAACCACCGGAACCGGAGCAACTACCGGGTCAACGTGGGCGAAGGTCTTGGACAGCTCGCAGATACCAGGCAGGCGGCTGTGCAGCACTTCTTCACCCAGGTGATCGAGCTTGAGCAGTACGTGGTCGCCATTCGGGCCACAGCCGTTACCGGCGATGATCTCTTTAACCATCGAACGTGCCACAACGTCACGGCCAGCCAAGTCTTTGGCGTTCGGAGCATAACGCTCCATGAAACGCTCGCCGTGCTTGTTGATCAGGTAACCACCTTCACCACGGCAACCTTCGGTCACCAGTACACCGGCGCCGGCGATGCCGGTCGGGTGGAACTGCCACATTTCGATGTCTTGTACCGGTACGCCAGCACGCAGGGCCATGCCGACGCCGTCACCGGTGTTGATCAGGGCATTGGTGGTAGAAGCGTAGATACGACCTGCACCACCGGTCGCCAACACAGTCGCCTTGGCGCGGATGTAGGTGGTTTCACCGGTTTCGATGCAGATGGCGATCACACCGACGAACTCGCCCTTGCCGTTCTTCACCAGATCAACCGCGTAGTACTCGTTCAGGAACGTGGTACCGGCTTTCAGGTTGCCTTGGTAAAGGGTATGCAGCAGCGCGTGACCAGTACGGTCGGACGCAGCGCAGGTACGGGCAGCCTGGCCGCCTTTACCGTAATCCTTGGACTGGCCACCGAATGGACGCTGGTAGATACGGCCTTGCTCGGTACGGGAGAACGGCAGACCCATGTGGTCCAGCTCGAACACCGCGGCCGGGCCTTCCTGACACATGTATTCGATAGCGTCCTGGTCACCGATATAGTCGGAACCCTTGACGGTATCGTACATGTGCCAGCGCCAGTCATCGTTAGGGTCGGCGGAGGCGATGGCGCAGGTGATGCCACCCTGGGCCGATACGGTGTGGGAACGCGTCGGGAACACCTTGGTGATCACGGCCGTCTTGTGGCCGCCCTGGGCCAGCTGCAGCGCAGCGCGCATGCCAGCACCGCCGCCACCAATAATGATGGCGTCGAATGAAATAGTTGGAATGTTAGCCATGAATCAGATACCCCAAAGAATCTGCACACCCCAGACGAAGTAAGCGAACATCGCGACGCCGCATACTGCCTGGAAGAGGAAACGTACTGCAGTCGCGGACTTGCCCAGCGCCATCGGCGTCAGGTAGTCAGTCGCGATGGTCCACATGCCAACCCAGGCGTGAGCGCCCAGGGCTACAAGGGCCAGCAGACTGAAGATTCGCATCGCATTGTGGGAAAACAGGCCGTGCCATTGCTCATAGCCGATGCCCGGATTTGCGACGAGGTATCCGATCAGGAAAATGAAATAAGCCGCGAGAACGACCGCAGACACACGCTGTGCCATCCAGTCATAGAGGCCCGAACGCGACAGATTCGTTACGCTGGTTACCATATCCAAACTCCTGCCAGAACGATCAGCACCACGGAAATGGCGACGATGATTTTCGAGCCCAGGCGGCCGCCTTCCAGCGTCTCACCGATGCCCATGTCCATGATCAAGTGGCGCACACCGGCTACCAGGTGATACAGAAGAGAGGACAGGAGGCCCCATGCTACGAACTTGGCCAGCGGGCTGGTCAAGCATGCCTTCACCTCGGCGTATCCTTCCTCGGAACCCAGGGATTTGCTCAATGCATAAAGCATGATGCCCAAGCCCAGGAACAGGATGATGCCGGAAACACGGTGCAGGAACGACGTAACGCCGGTGATGGGGAGTTTGATGGTCCTTAGGTCTAGGTTTACAGGTCGTTGGCTATTCACGGCTTTTTTTCACACTGAAGAGCCCCTAACAATCAGGGCAAAGTTGTTGGGGAGTGCGACTGGTCAGGTAAGCACCACCCAGGGAGTGCGACCCCCAATGAAAGCAAGCCCAAAAGCCCTTGGCGGTCGGTGGCCGAGTATAGACAGTTAGGTTACTAATGACAACGCGCACACCTCACCCTAATAGCTGATTGCGCTGGCGGGATAAAAGGCGTAAATGGCAGTCAATTTCGACGAAAAAGTACGGTTAAAGCCTTCTGGCGCAAGACTTTAGGCAAATTGACATCTGGATTTATATCAATATAGTGGTGCGGGCCCTGCGTGGGGGGTCTGTCTGATGATTTGAAGCATAAATAGGAGGCCACATGGCTGACAAAAAAGCGCAGTTGATCATCGAGGGCGCAGCCCCCGTCGAGCTGCCCATTTTAACCGGCACCGTTGGTCCCGATGTTATCGACGTACGGGGCCTGACGGCCACGGGCCGTTTTACTTTCGACCCAGGCTTCATGTCGACCGCGTCCTGCGAGTCGAAGATCACCTATATCGATGGTGATAATGGCATTCTGCTTCATCGCGGCTACCCGATCGAGCAACTGGCTGAAAAGTCGGACTACCTGGAAACCTGCTACCTGCTGCTAAATGGCGAATTGCCAACAGCCGAGCAGAAAGCCCAGTTCGTCAGCACCGTGAAGAACCACACCATGGTTCACGAGCAGTTGAAGACCTTCTTCAACGGCTTCCGTCGCGACGCCCACCCGATGGCCGTCATGTGCGGTGTAGTAGGCGCCCTGTCGGCCTTCTATCACGACTCCCTGGACATCAATAACCCGCAGCATCGCGAAATTTCCGCGATCCGCCTGGTTGCCAAGATGCCTACCCTGGCCGCAATGGTTTACAAGTACTCCATGGGCCAACCCATGATGTACCCGCGCAACGACCTGACGTACGCGGAAAACTTCCTGCACATGATGTTCAACACCCCGTGCGAGATCAAACCGATCAGCCCGGTGCTCGCCAAGGCCATGGACCGGATCTTCATCCTCCACGCCGACCACGAGCAGAACGCTTCCACCTCTACCGTGCGCCTGGCGGGCTCTTCGGGTGCCAACCCGTTCGCCTGTATTGCCGCCGGCATCGCCGCACTGTGGGGCCCTGCCCACGGCGGTGCGAACGAAGCCGTATTGACCATGCTCGATGAAATCGGCGATGTGTCCAACATCGACACCTTCATCGCCAAGGCCAAGGACAAGAACGATCCGTTCAAGTTGATGGGCTTCGGTCACCGGGTCTACAAGAACCGCGACCCGCGCGCTACTGTCATGAAGCAGACCTGCGACGAAGTGTTGAAGGAACTGGGCATCAAGAACGATCCGCAACTCGAACTGGCCATGCGCCTGGAAGAGATCGCCCTGACCGACCCGTACTTCATCGAACGTTCTCTGTACCCGAACGTCGACTTCTACTCTGGGATCATCCTCAAGGCGATCGGCATTCCAACCAGCATGTTCACCGTGATCTTCGCCCTGGCGCGGACCGTGGGCTGGATCTCCCACTGGAAAGAAATGCTCTCCAGCCCGTACAAGATTGGCCGCCCGCGCCAGCTGTACACCGGCTACGAGTCGCGTGACATCACCAAGCTGGAAGACCGCAAGTAAGCATTCAACTGCTTAGCTGCATTGAGAACGGCCTCCCTTAGTGGAGGCCGTTTTTGTTGGTGTGGCCTGATCTACCGTCATCGCAGGCAAGCCAGCTCCCACATTGGACCGCATTCCAACAAAAGGACACGACCCAGTGGGAGCCGGGCTTGCCCGCGATGAGGCCAGCCCAGGCAAAAAAATACCCCGGCCTTGCGACCGGGGTATCTCTTATGCAACTGACGACTTAGTGATTAACCGCCCCACTCGCCCCAAGGCCAGTCTGCGAACGCACGAACTGCGGGAAGTACAGCGCACGCTCTTTCTCTGCCGCCGCCGACTTGTCGGTGATGGAGAAGAACCAGATGCCGACGAACGCAATGATCATCGAGAACAGCGCCGGGTACTCGTACGGGAAGATCGCCTTTTCATGGTGCAGGATCGACACCCAGATGGTCGGACCGAGGATCATCAGGCCCACGGCGCTGATCAAGCCCAGCCAGCCGCCAATCATGGCACCACGGGTGGTGAGGTTTTTCCAGTACATGGAAAGCAGCAGCACCGGGAAGTTACAGCTGGCGGCGATGGAGAACGCCAGGCCGACCATGAACGCGATGTTCTGGCTTTCGAACAGGATACCCAGGCCGATGGCCAATACACCCAAGGCTACGGTAGTGATCTTCGACACGCGAATCTCATCTTTCTCGTTGGCCTTGCCCTTCTTGATCACGCTGGCATACAGGTCATGGGACACCGCCGAAGCACCCGCCAGGGTCAAGCCGGCAACCACCGCCAGGATGGTGGCAAACGCCACGGCCGAGATGAAGCCCAGGAAGATACTGCCACCCACCGCGTTGGCCAGGTGCACCGCCGCCATGTTGTTACCGCCGAGCAAGGCGCCCGCTGCATCCTTGAACGCCGGGTTGGTGCTGACCAAAAGGATCGCGCCGAAGCCGATGATAAAGGTCAGGATATAGAAGTAGCCGATGAAGCCGGTTGCGTACAGCACGCTCTTACGCGCTTCCTTGGCGTCGCTTACCGTGAAAAAGCGCATCAGGATGTGCGGCAGGCCAGCGGTACCGAACATCAGTGCCAGGCCCAGGGAGAATGCCGAGATCGGGTCTTTCACCAGGCCGCCGGGGCTCATGATCGCCTCACCTTTGGGGTGAACCTTGATCGCCTCGGAGAACAGCATGTTGAAATCGAAGTTGACGTGCTTCATCACCATCAGCGCCATGAACGAGGCACCGGACAGCAACAGCACCGCCTTGATGATCTGCACCCAGGTGGTCGCCAACATGCCGCCGAACAGCACGTACAGGCACATCAGGATACCCACCAGGATCACCGCCACATGGTAATCAAGGCCAAACAGCAGCTGGATCAGCTTGCCCGCGCCAACCATCTGCGCGATCAGGTAGAACGCCACCACCACCAGCGAGCCACACGCCGACAGGCTGCGGATCTGGGTTTGCCCCAGGCGATAGGACGCCACGTCGGCAAAGGTGTATTTGCCCAGGTTACGCAAGCGCTCGGCGATCAGGAACAGAATGATCGGCCAGCCCACAAGGAAGCCGATCGAGTAGATCAAGCCGTCATAGCCGGAGGTGAACACCAGCGCGGAAATCCCCAGGAAGGACGCCGCCGACATGTAGTCACCGGCAATCGCCAGACCGTTCTGGAAACCGGTGATCTTGCCGCCCGCCGCATAGTAGTCCGCCGCCGACTTGTTGCGCTTGGACGCCCAATAAGTGATGCACAGGGTGGCGCCGACAAACGCGACGAACATCACAATGGCCGAGATGTTCAGCGGTTGCTTGTGCACTTCACCGGTCAATGCGTCCGCCGCCCAAACGGCCGGAGCCAAGAGCGAAGCACCGAATAGAGCCAATAGACGCCGGATCATTGCGCAGCCTCCTTGAGAATCGCATTGTTCAGGTCGTCAAATTCGCCGTTGGCCCGACGCACGTAGATGCCGGTGAGAATGAAGGCCGACACAATCAGCCCGACGCCCAGGGGGATGCCCCAGGTAATCGAGGAACCGGGGCTGATCTTGGCCCCCAGCACTTGTGGCCCGTAGGCGATCAACAGGATGAAAGCGGAGTAAAGCCCTAGCATGATCGCCGAAAGAATCCAGGCGAACCTTTCCCTTTTCCTGACCAGCTCCTTGAAACGCGGGCTGTTTTGAATCGAGAGGTAAATGCTGTCGTTCATTGTTTTTATCCTCGCAGCACAGCTTTTTATTATTTTGGAACGTATCCACTGTATGCGGCTGCGCAATGGGTTCCAGACGACCTTAGTAGTAGATCGAGTGTAGCGAGGGATTGCTGGGGCGCAGGAAGATTTGAGTCAGTGCAAAACGAATGTGGGAGGGGGCTTGCTCCCGAAAGCGGTGTGCCAGTCAAAAATCTGTGACTGGCACACCGCTTTCGGGAGCAAGCCCCCTCCCACAGGGTTGCATCGGTGGCTTTTATTTAGCGGTCCATTCGGCAACGCGCTCGGGGTGCTTGGCTACCCAGTCCTTGGCCGCGGCGTCCGGCTTGGCGCCTTCTTGAATCGCCAGCATGACTTCACCGATTTCATCCTTGGAGGCCCACTGGAATTTCTTCAGGAAGGCTGCGACTTCCGGCGCTTTCTTCTCCAGGCCCTTGCTGCCGATGCTGTTGACGGTTTCAGCAGCACCATAAATCCCTTTTGGGTCGTCCAGGAAACGCAGTTTCCACTTGGCGAACATCCAGTGCGGTACCCAACCGGTGACCGCAATCGACTCCTGCTTGTCTTCGGCGCGGGTCAGTTCGGCAATCATCGCCGCACCCGAGCTGGCTTGCAGTTTGTAGTCCAAGCCATATTGCTTGATGGCTTCGTCGGTCTTGAGCATTACGCCTGAACCGGCGTCGATGCCGACGATCTTGTTCTTGAAGGTGGTGTCGGTCTTGAGGTCTTCGATGGACTTGGCCTTGACGTACTCCGGCACGATCAGGCCGATCTTGGCGTCCTTGAAGTTGGGGCCGTAGTCGACCACCTTGTCCTTGTTCTTGGTCCAGTATTCCCCGTGGGTCACCGGCAGCCAGGCGGAGAGCATGGCATCGAGTTTGCCAGTGGCAACGCCCTGCCACATGATCCCGGTGGCAACCGCTTGCAGTTTTACGTCGTAGCCGAGTTTTTGCGTGATCACCTCTGCCGCCACATGAGTGGTGGCCACGCTGTCGGACCAGCCGTCCACGTAGCCGATGCTCAGGGTCTTGCTGTCGGCACTGGCCAGTGTGGAGCCCATCGCAACTACCAGAGTGGCAGCTGCGCCCAAGAGTCGTCGCATCTTCATAGTACTTCCCCGAAAGTGCTGCGCCCGACGGATGCCGAGCGACGTCAAACTGTTGTTATAGGGTGCACCGCGCCCCCTTCACGCGCATCGATCCGGTTGCTGAGGCATCAGTGGAGTACTGACAGTTTTATCTTCAACCTGCGTAGGCATTTGCCCTGCTCTGTCAGCGACCTTGGTTGAGCAGGAAACGACATCACATCGCCAGCAGGACGCTTTGTAGGCGTTATCGCCAGAATCCCGCCCGAAGTTTGCATGTCAAAATTATGCAGCCGCACTGGGCTGCGGCAAATCCGGGTAAGATGCGCGCCTTTGCTCCCCCAGATAAGCCGACCATGCCCGCGACTGCCCGCTTCCCTGCCCTGTCCTATTTCTTCGCCTTGATCCTCGGCGTGCTTGCCCTTGTCGGCTACTGGTACGGCCTCGGCCGGCCCGTGGTGTTGCCAGACGTCGCCAGCGCCAGCCATAAGCTGCAATGTGCGTCCTACACACCGTTCGACAAAGACCAGTCCCCATTCGACCAACCGTTCACGCTGCGCCCCGAGCGCATGGACGCCGACCTGGCGCTACTGGCTACGCGCTTTGAATGCATTCGCACCTATTCCATGACCGGCCTGGAGGCCCTGCCGGACATGGCGCGCAAGCATGGGTTGAAAGTGATGGCCGGGGCCTGGGTCAGCAGCGACCCTGTGGCGACCGAAAAAGAGATCAACGAGTTGATCGCGGCGGCCAACGCTAGCCCGGATGTAGTGACCTCGGTGATCGTCGGCAACGAAGCCCTGCTGCGCAAGGAAGTTACTGCCAAGCAACTGGTGGCGCTGATCCATCAGGTTAAAAGCCAGATCAAGCAGCCCGTCACCTATGCCGATGTCTGGGAGTTCTGGTTGCAACACCCGGAAATCGAGCCGGCGGTGGACTTCCTGACCATTCACCTGTTGCCGTATTGGGAAGATGAGCCGTCCGGCATCGACCAGGCGCTCAAGCACGTGGGCGATGTGCGCCAGACCTTCGGCCATAAATTCGCGCCCAAGGACATCGTGATCGGCGAAACCGGCTGGCCCAGCGAAGGCCGACAGCGCGAAACCGCCGTGCCCAGCCGGGTCAATGAGGCCAGGTTCATGCGCGGCTTCGTGGCCATGGCCGAAGCCAATGGCTGGCGCTACAACCTGATCGAAGCCTTTGACCAGCCATGGAAACGTGCGAGTGAAGGGGCTGTGGGTGGTTACTGGGGGCTGTTCGATGCAGACCGTCAGGACAAAGGTATCCTCGCCGGCCCGGTGACCAATGTGCCCTACTGGCGGCTGTGGCTGGGCGTCGGCGGGCTCATCCTGCTTGGCGCCCTGGTGCTCGGCGGCCGCGTTCGCAGCACTCGCTCTGCATTAATACTGCCGTTGCTAGGGGCCGTCGCAGCGTGCTCCATCGGCAGTTGGGCCGAACTGACCCGCGTTACCGCGCGCTTCAGCGATGAATGGGTATGGGCAGGCTTGCTGGTGATGTTGAACTTGCTGGTGCTGGCCCACGCCGCACTCGCCCTCAGCGCACGGGAAGGCTGGCGTGAGCGCGGGTTCAGCTGGCTGGAGCAACGCGCGGGCTGGCTGATGGCAATCGCCGGGTTTGCCGGTGCGGTGATGATGCTAGCGCTGGTGTTTGACCCGCGCTATCGCAGCTTCCCAAGCGCGGCGCTGGTGTTGCCGGCCCTGGTGTACCTGGTACGCCCGGTGACCGGACCACGTCGGGAGATTGCGTTGCTGGCCTTTATCATCGGTGCCGGCGTTGCGCCGCAGTTGTACCGTGAAGGGCTGTTGAACCAGCAGGCCTGGGGTTGGGCAGTGGTCAGCGTGCTGATGGTTGCGGCTTTGTGGCGTTGCTTGCGAGTGCGCAAGGCGTAACACCGCTATCGCAGGCAAGCCAGCTCCTACAGTTGATTGGGTTCACACATTTCTATCTGTGAGCACGGTCAAATGTGGGAGCTGGCTTGCCTGCGCTGAGGCCACATCAGGCGCCGCGCGGCTTCCTGACCAACCGCAACCCCGCAATCACCACCGCAAACACCGCAAACGTCGTGTTGTACAACGCCAGCGCCGGCAACCCGAACACCAAGCCCACCACCGCCAACGCCCATCCCGCACGCCCCGGTACAAAAAAGCCCAGCACCGAGGTGATCAACGCCGCCCACCCCAGCAGCTTGAAATGGATCATCAAACCCAGGTTCGAACGCACCTGGCATTCCCAGCGACTGGCCTCATCAGCACAGATGCCAACCCACTGCCCATCCTCCATGAAGCCGTAGCGTGCGGCATAACTGGCGGCCAGCCATAACGGCAAGGCAATAAGCAGCAGAATCAACGGCAAACGACGGGACATGGGGCACTCCGATAGGCAAAAACGGCGCCCAGCTTAATCCCACGGCGGCCGTTAGCAAGGTGTTCGCACAGATATCTGTTCAACAAAGCATGGCAAAGTGTATCGTCTCGCTACTATTACCCCGATTCCGACGTTTTTTCCGACTTTTCGTGCCGAGTGCTGGCACTTCGGTGACAAGGCGGTGGTCATAGCCTGCGAACTTCATTCAGCCCGTTCCTCTTAGGGATTAAGTCATGCTCCGTTCCTTGCGCTGTGCTGCCTTGCTGGGCAGCCTATTTTTGAGTGCGTCAGCACTGGCCGTCGATATCGACCAAGCCAGCTATGGCTACCCTTTGACCAACCCGTTCGAAGCAACCATCGCCACCACGCCTCCCGATCTGCGGCCAACCCTGCCGACAGATGACGAGATCAACCAGTCCGACTACACCCTGACGATGCGCCCCGAGCGCGAGTTCAGCCTGCCGGACAATTTCTGGGCGGTGAAGAAACTCACTTACCGCATTGCCAAGCAGGACCGTGCTGCGCCTTTGATCTTCCTGATCGCCGGCACCGGTGCACGCTTTGATAGCAGCATCAATGAATACCTGAAAAAGCTGTATTACCAGGCCGGCTACCATGTGGTGCAGCTCTCCTCGCCAACCAGCTTCGATTTCATCAGCGCCGCTTCGCGCTTCGCCACCCCGGGCATCACCCAGGAAGACGCCGAAGACATGTACCGCGTGATGCAAGCCGTACGCGCGCAGAACGCCTCGTTGCCAGTGACTGATTTCTACCTCACCGGTTACAGCCTGGGCGCCCTGGATGCGGCGTTTGTCAGCAAGCTGGATGAGACCCGCCGTAGCTTCAACTTCAAGAAAGTGCTGCTGCTCAACCCGCCGGTCAACCTCTACACCTCGATCACCAACCTCGACAAGCTGGTACAGACCGAGGTCAAGGGCATCAACAACAGCACCACCTTCTATGAGTTGGTGCTGAGCAAACTGACGCGTTACTTCCAGCAGAAAGGCTACATCGACCTCAACGATGCCTTGCTCTATGACTTCCAGCAGTCCAAGCAGCACCTGAGCAATGAACAGATGGCCATGCTGATCGGCACCTCGTTCCGCTTCTCGGCCGCTGACATTGCGTTCACTTCGGACTTGATCAACCGCCGCGGCCTGATCATTCCACCCAAATACCCGATCACCGAAGGCACCAGCCTCACGCCGTTCCTCAAGCGTGCCCTGCAGTGTGACTTCGACTGCTACCTCACCGAACAAGTGATCCCGATGTGGCGCGCGCGTTCCGATGGCGGCAGCCTGCTGCAACTGATCGATCAGGTCAGCCTGTACGCCCTCAAGGACTACCTGCGCGACAGCCCGAAAATTGCCGTGATGCATAACGCCGACGATGTAATCCTCGGCCCTGGCGACCTGGGCTTCCTGCGTAAAACCTTCGGCGATCGCTTGACCGTCTACCCGCTGGGCGGCCATTGCGGCAACCTCAATTACCGCGTCAACGCCGACGCCATGCTGGAGTTCTTCCGTGGCTAAATATCTTCTGCTGCTCGCCGCACTGATGTGCGCAGGCGTGGCCAATGCCGACAACAGCAAGGCCCAAGAACCCGTCAAGGTCGATGCCGACGGCTTCAAGGAGCCGCTGACCAAGCTCAAGTTCAACCCAGGCTTGGACCAGCGTGAGTTCGAACGCTCCACGCTCACCGCGCTTAACGTCTACGACCCACTGGAGTCGTGGAACCGCCGCGTGTACCACTTCAACTATCGCTTCGACCAGTGGGTATTCCTGCCGGTAGTAAACGGTTACCGCTACGTCACGCCGAGCTTCCTGCGCACCGGCGTGAGCAACTTCTTCAACAATCTGGGCGATGTGCCCAACTTGATGAACAGCTTGTTGCAGCTCAAGGGCCACCGCTCGCTGGAAACCACCGGGCGCCTGCTGGTCAATACCACCATTGGCATCGCCGGCCTGTGGGACCCGGCTACCGCCATGGGCCTGCCGCGCCAGAGCGAAGACTTCGGCCAGACTCTGGGCTTCTACGGCGTACCGGGCGGCGCCTATGTGGTGTTGCCGATCTTTGGCCCGTCGAACCTGCGTGACACCACCGGCTTGCTGGTGGACTACAGCGCCGAATCGCAGATCAACTTCCTCAACGTATCCGAAGTCAGCTCCAACCATCCGGAAGTCTGGGCCCTGCGCGCCGTGGACAAGCGCTACCAGACCAGCTTCCGCTACGGCCAGATGAACTCGCCGTTCGAGTATGAGAAGGTGCGGTATATCTATACGGAATCGCGCAAATTGCAGATTGCCGAGTAAACGTCATTGACCAAAGCCAAGGTCATCGCAATGGCCTTGGCCTCAATCCTGTAAACGCCATCTATCGTCACACTTTGAGCCACTGATCACCGCCAGACGGCGAAAACAGTGGAACCTCTTGAATGAAAGTTTACACACAGGTACTGACCCGGCGGCTCACCCAAGGCCGCCGAGGTATTCCTGATTAAACTTCTTCAAAAGGACACATCATGTTCATTCCGAACACCTTGAATTTGGCGGCTGGCTCGATAGACGCCATTGCACAACAGTTTGGTATGCCGAAGCTGCAAGCCCCAACCGAAAACACCGGCCGGGCAGCTGGCGATTATCGGACCGTAGACGAAATCACCAAAAACCCCTTGTTCGACAATCTGCTTACACCATTGCCCGCCGATAAAATGCCGACGTCCGCTCACCTGGATCCATTCACGAATCCCTATGCAGCGCGGCTTGAAGAACACAGGATCGACGATTTCTACGATAAGGTTGGAGGCAATTGGAACGATCCCAGCCTCAGCGACAGTGAGCGCGCTGATATCGCCGCGAATGCGGAGCGAGTGCTTGAATATATCGATAGCCTAGGAGGAAACAATTCGACAGTGGGCGACCAAATGATTAACGGGATGAGCAGCGCCTTGCCTCGCTTGTACTATAACAGGCTGACCACTGAGCATCTGACGACCGAGGGTTCCGAGGCAAGGCTTCTACTGAACTTTGCCGATCACGGTTACGATGTCTTTCATTAAGTGAAGCGCTGTTAGCTGAAAAACAAGCAGCGCCGCCTGGCACTGCTTGTTTTGAGAAAGCATGGGCACGTTATGGTTTGGATTTTAAAACAACCCAGAGCTTGGTCACTAAGGTGAGCAATACCAGAACCACCCCACCGGCAATAATCCCCGCCACCGCATTCAGCAACGTCGGCATCAGCCACGCCAGCGCCCCTGTGCTTTGGCTCACCGTCTCGATCCAGTGGTGCACCACGGGCACGCCATGGGTGAGAATGCCACCACCGACCATAAACATCGCCGCCGTGCCGATCACCGACAAGCTCTTCATCATGTACGGCGCCGCACTCAGAATCGCGCCGCCAATACTGCGTGCCACCTGGCCCGGCTTCTGCGTCAGCCACAGCCCCAGGTCGTCGAGCTTGACAATACCAGCCACCAATCCATATACGCCGATGGTCATGACAATGGCGATACCCGACAGCACAATCACCTGCTGTGTGAGCTGCGCGTCGGCGACAATGCCGAGGGTAATGGCAATGATTTCGGCGGACAGAATGAAGTCGGTGCGGATGGCACCCTTGATCTTGTCTTTCTCGAACGCCACCAGATCGGTTGCCGGATCGGCCACCGCTTCAGCCAACTGTGCGTGTTCGGCTTGATCTTCAGCCTTGCTGTGCAGGAATTTGTGCGCGAGTTTTTCGAAGCCCTCGAAACACAGATAGGCACCGCCAAGCATCAACAGTGGTATCACCGCCCACGGAGCAAAGGCGCTGATCAACAGGGCCGTCGGCACCAGGATCAACTTGTTGATGAACGAACCCTTGGCCACCGCCCACACCACGGGAATTTCCCGCTCGGCCCGCACGCCGGAGACCTGCTGGGCGTTCAGTGCAAGGTCATCGCCCAGCACGCCCGATGTCTTCTTGGCGGCCATTTTTGTCATCAGCGCGACGTCATCGAGTACCGCCGCGATATCGTCGATCAACACCAACAAGCTGCTTCCTGCCATGAACCGAACTTCCGTTAGAGAGAGATGGCGCGAGCATAGCGCGGCGCAAGGCGTTGCGGGCAGATTGTTGAGGCTTGCGGATGGCCGGTGCTACCATGCGCAACCGCCTGTCATGGCAAGGAAACGTCTGGTTTATGAGCAGCATTCGCGAGCGCAACAAAGAAAAAATCCTGCGGGCGGCGAGCGAGGAGTTTGCCGACAAGGGCTTCGCCGCGACCAAAACCAGCGACATCGCCGCCAAGGCCGGGCTGCCCAAGCCCAACGTCTATTACTACTTCAAATCCAAGGACAACCTTTACCGCGAGGTGCTCGAAAGCATTATCGAGCCGATCCTGGCCGCCTCCACGCCGTTCAACCCCGAAGGCGAGCCCAAGGAAGTATTGAGCAACTACATCCGCTCCAAAATCCGCATCTCCCGCGACCTGCCGTTTGCCTCCAAGGTGTTCGCCAGCGAAATCATGCACGGCGCCCCACACCTGAGCACCGACCAGGTTGAACAGCTCAATGCCCAGGCCAAGCACAATATCGACTGCATCCAGAGCTGGGTTGACCGTGGCCTGATCGCAGCAATTGACCCCAACCACTTGATGTTCAGCATCTGGGCAGCCACCCAGACCTATGCCGATTTCGACTGGCAGATCTCGGCGGTAACCGGCAAGGCCAAGCTGGATGAGGCCGATTATGAGGCGGCGGCGCAGACGATCATTCGGTTGGTGCTCAAGGGGTGTGAGCCGGATTGATAGACCGCGCAGAGGCTATCGCAGGCAAGCCAGCTCCCACACGGATTTGCGCGGGACACAAAATGTAAATTGGTCATAATCCCCTGTGGGAGCGGGCTTGCCCGCGATAGCGCCCATCCAGACACATCCTGCTAAAAGCCTGCCGATCAGCCTTCGCCCCTCAGTCTAGCCTCTCAGAACACCATCTGAAGAGAGGCCAAGGAATGCCTGATCTACCTGCTTCAAAACGCCTGCGCATCGGCCGCTATAACGAATCCAACCGCATTTACCTGCTCACCACCAACACCCTTGAACGTGAGCCCATCTTCAGCGACTTCAGACTTGGCCGTCTGGTCGTACACCAATTCAGAATCGTTCAATATAAAGGGCTCGCAACCTCATTGGCCTGGGTAGTAATGCCTGATCATTTCCATTGGCTTGTTGCTCTGGAGAAAGGTTCGCTTGCCGACTTGATGCGACAAGTGAAGTCCAAGAGCACCCGAATTGTGAATGCGGTGGCTGGCCGCCAAGGTCGCCTCTGGCAGCCGGGCTTTCATGATCATGCCGTGCGTCGAGAGGAAAGCCTTGAGGGGATTGCACGCTACATCGTAGCTAATCCACTCAGGGCTGGGCTGGTAAAGAAGTTTGGCGACTATCCGCTGTGGGATGCTATTTGGGTTTGACTGTAGACCGAGTCGACTGCATCGCAGGCAAGCCAGCTCCCACACTGATTGGATTCACACAGTTGGATTTGTGAACACCGCCAATGTGGGAGCTGGCTTGCCTGCGATAGCTTACTCACAGTCAGAACGATTCAAGCCGACACCCCCGCATCCGCCATCAACCCCACCCCCTCTATCGCCGTGATCGCACACTGCTCGTCAATATCGGACGTGTCCCCGCTGATCCCAATTGCGCCGAGCACCATGCCGCTCTGATCCCGAATCAACACCCCACCCGGTGCCGGCACGACGCTGCCGTGACCCAGACTGTTCAACGCCGCGATAAACGCCGGGCGCTGTTGGGCGTCCAGTGCCAGCAAACGTGAACCCTTGCCCAGGGCAATGGCGCCCCAGGCTTTGCCGATGGCTATTTGCGGGCGTAGCAGGCTGGCGCCGTCTTCGCGTTGCAGGGTGACCAGATGGCCGCCGCTGTCGAGCACGGCGATGGTCAGTGGCGCAGCCGAAATGGTGCGGCCTGCAGTAAGGGCCTGGGTGGCCAGTTGGGTGGCGAGTTTCAAGGTTAAAGCGCTCATAGGTGCCGTCCTTATCTTGTTATGGGTAACGCGGTGAGGTCTGTTTGATCAGATGCTCGATGACACAAATAGAACACAATGATATTTGTTTTTGTATACAATATTTTCCAACAAAGGCTCCATACGTCGAAAAAAGCGCTTCCGACGAACGCAAAGGTCAGTTTACGAAAGGCATTGACCAACGCCGCTCGCCGTGAATACACTTTGGACAGACACCACTTGTATACAATTACAAAACGCAAGAGGCACCAAAACCATGAGCAAAATGAGAGCAATCGAAGCCGCCGTCCTGGTGATGCGCCGTGAAGGTGTGGATACCGCCTTCGGTATCCCAGGCGCCGCGATCAACCCGCTGTATTCGGCCTTGCAGAAGGTGGGTGGCATCGATCACGTCCTTGCTCGCCACGTTGAAGGCGCCTCGCACATGGCCGAGGGCTACACCCGCACCAAGGCCGGCAATATCGGCGTGTGCATCGGCACATCGGGCCCGGCGGGTACCGACATGGTCACCGGCCTGTATAGCGCCTCGGCCGACTCGATCCCGATCCTGTGCATTACCGGCCAAGCCCCCCGCGCCCGGATGCACAAGGAAGACTTCCAGGCCGTGGACATCACCAGCATCGTCAAGCCAGTGACCAAGTGGGCAACCACGGTGCTGGAACCCGGCCAAGTGCCTTACGCGTTCCAGAAAGCCTTCTATGAAATGCGCTCCGGCCGCCCTGGCCCGGTGTTGATCGACCTGCCGTTCGACGTACAGATGGCCGAGATCGAATTCGACATCGACGCCTACCAGCCGCTGCCTCTAGCCAAGCCGCTGGCGACCCGTGTGCAAGTGGAAAAAGCCCTGGCTCTGCTCGACGCAGCCGAACGCCCATTGCTGGTGAGCGGTGGCGGCGTGATCAACGCCGACGCCAGCGAGTTGCTGGTGGAGTTCGCTGAGCTGACCGGCATCCCGGTGATCCCGACCCTGATGGGCTGGGGCACTATCCCGGACGACCATCCGCTGATGGTGGGCATGGTCGGCCTGCAAACCTCGCACCGCTACGGCAACGCGACGATGCTCAAGTCGGACGTGGTGCTGGGCATCGGCAACCGCTGGGCCAACCGTCACACCGGTTCGGTCGAGGTGTACACCGAGGGCCGTAAATTCATTCACGTCGACATCGAACCGACCCAGATTGGCCGCGTGTTCACGCCGGACCTGGGCATCGTTTCTGACGCCGGCTCCGCGCTGACGATGTTCATTGAAGTGGCCCGCGAGTGGAAAGCCGCCGGCAAGCTCAAGGACCGCAGTGCCTGGTTGCATGACTGCCAACAGCGCAAGGCCACCCTGCACCGCAAGACTCACTTCGACAATGTGCCGGTCAAGCCGCAACGCGTGTACGAAGAGATGAACCAGGTGTTCGGAAAAGACACCTGCTACGTCAGCACCATCGGCCTGTCGCAGATTGCCGGCGCGCAATTCTTGCATGTGTACAAGCCACGCCACTGGATCAACTGCGGGCAGGCCGGCCCATTGGGCTGGACCATTCCCGCAGCGCTGGGCGTGGTCAAGGCCGACCCGAGCCGCAAAGTGGTGGCCTTGTCGGGCGACTATGACTTCCAGTTCATGATCGAAGAACTGGCGGTGGGCGCGCAGTTCAAGCTGCCGTACATCCATGTGGTAGTGAACAACTCTTACCTGGGCCTGATCCGTCAGGCCCAGCGTGGGTTCGAGATGGACTACTGCGTGCAGCTGTCCTTCGACAACCTCAACGCCCCCGAACTCAACGGCTATGGCGTCGACCATGTGGCGGTTGCAGAGGGCTTGGGCTGCAAGGCTCTGCGTGTGTTCGAGCCAGGCCAGATCCAACCGGCCTTGCGCCGGGCCCAAGAGATGATCGAAGAATTCAAGGTGCCCGTGATCGTTGAGATTATTCTGGAACGGGTGACCAATATTTCCATGGGCACCGAGATCAACGCTGTCAATGAATTCGAAGACCTGGCCCTGGTCGGCAACGATGCGCCGACTGCCATTTCCCTGCTCGATTAAGGAGAACCCTATGCCGCGCTTTGCTGCCAACCTGTCCATGTTGTTTACCGAACAGGATTTCCTTGCCCGCTTCAAAGCGGCTGCCGATGCCGGTTTCCAGGGCGTGGAGTACCTGTTCCCGTATGAATTCAGCTCTGCCGATATCAAGGCGCAGCTGGACGCCAACGGCCTGACCCAGGTGCTGTTCAACCTGCCAGCCGGTGACTGGGCCAAGGGCGAGCGCGGCCTGGCTTGCCACCCGGACCGGGTCGAGGAGTTCCGTGCCGGGGTCAAACTGGCAATCGCCTATGCCCAGGTCTTGGGCAACACCCAGGTCAACTGCCTGGCGGGTATCCGGCCACAAGGCGTTGATGACGAGACCGTAGAAAAGACCTTCGTCGCCAACCTCAAGTACGCCGCCGAGAAGCTGCAGGCGGCGGGTATCAAGCTGGTGATGGAGATGATCAACACCCGCGACATTCCGGGCTTCTACCTCAACAACACGGCGCAGGCCCTGTCGATTCGCGAGCAAGTGGGCAGCGCCAACCTGTTCCTGCAATACGACATCTACCACATGCAAATCATGGAAGGCGACCTGGCGCGGACCATGGCGGCGCACCTGGGCGAGATCAACCACATTCAACTGGCGGACAACCCAGGGCGCAACGAGCCAGGTACCGGTGAGATCAACTACCGCTTCCTGTTCGAGCATCTGGACCGCATTGGTTACGCGGGTTGGGTCGGCTGTGAGTACAAGCCGTTGACCACTACCGAGGCGGGTTTGGGCTGGCTCAAAACCCATAACGCCATCTGACAACTGA
Source organism: Pseudomonas sp. DW-iso17 (assembly GCF_058725345.1). Lineage (NCBI taxonomy): Bacteria > Pseudomonadati > Pseudomonadota > Gammaproteobacteria > Pseudomonadales > Pseudomonadaceae > Pseudomonas > Pseudomonas sp. DW-iso17. The sequence goes on from NZ_JBZXEA010000007.1 coordinate 48,177, forward strand.
CACAACACAAAACACTGTGGGAGCTGGCTTGCCAGCGATGCGGACACCTCGCTGTATCAGGCATACCCAGGTGATGCCATCGCAGGCAAGCCAGCTCCCACATTAAACGAGGATTTTGATCATGGCTAAAATCGGATTCATCGGCACCGGCATCATGGGCCAACCCATGGCCGCCAACCTGCAGAAAGCAGGCCATCAACTGTTTCTCTCCGAACATCACGGCAAGGCTCCGGCTGAACTGATCAGCGCCGGCGCCGTGGCGCTGGCCAACCCGCAACAAGTGGCCCAGGAAGCCGAGTTCATCATCGTCATGGTGCCCGACACCCCTCAAGTCGATGACGTGCTGTTTCGCGCCGACGGCGTGGCTGCGGGCCTGTCACCGAACAAGGTGGTGATCGACATGAGCTCGATCTCCCCTACTGCGACCAAAGCATTCGCCGCCAAGGTCAACCAGGCCGGCGCGCAGTACCTGGACGCACCGGTGTCCGGTGGTGAAGTCGGTGCCAAGGCCGGCACCTTGAGCATCATGGTCGGCGGCGAACCGCAGACGTTCGAACGCGCGTTGCCGCTGTTCCAGAGCATGGGCAAAAACATCACCCTGGTAGGCGGCAATGGCGATGGCCAGACCGCCAAGGTGGCCAACCAGATCATCGTCGCGCTGAACATCCAGGCGGTGGCCGAAGCGTTGTTGTTCGCCTCCAAAAACGGCGCCGACCCGGCCAAAGTGCGTGAAGCGCTGATGGGTGGCTTTGCATCGTCGAAGATCCTGGAAGTGCACGGCGAGCGCATGATCAAGGGCACCTTCGATCCGGGTTTCCGCATCAACCTGCACCAGAAGGACCTGAACCTGGCGCTGGCTGGTGCCAAGGAACTGGGGATCAACCTGCCGAACACCGCCGGCACCCAGCAAGTGTTCAGCACCTGCACGGCAATTGGCGGCGGCAACTGGGACCACTCGGCGCTGATCAAGGGCCTGGAGCATATGGCGAACTTCTCGATTCGCGAAAAATAACCCAGCTTGAAATGCACTCCAGTGTGGGAGCTGGCTTGCCTGCGATAGCGGTCTCTGAGTGACAGATCAGGTGCCTGCCCCACCGCTATCGCAGGCAAGCCAGCTCCCACCTTTGAATGTGCTGCACCTCTAATAACAAGAATCCCCCGGGAGCCCGCTTATGTCGGTCGATCCGCAACACCTGCTTCGCGAGCTGTTTGCCACAGCCATCGACGCCGCCCACCCCCGGCAAGTCCTTGAACCCTACCTGCCTGCCGACCGCAGTGGCCGTGTGATCGTGATCGGAGCCGGCAAAGCCGCGGCCGCCATGGCACTGGTCGTCGAAGACTGTTGGCAGGGCGAGGTCTCGGGCCTGGTGGTCACCCGCTACGGCCATGGCGCGCCATGCAAAAAAATCGAAGTGGTCGAAGCCGCCCATCCGGTGCCGGATGCGGCCGGCCTGGCCGTGGCCCAGCGCGTGCTGGAACTGATCAGCCATCTGGGTGAAGACGACCGCGTGATCTTCCTGCTCTCCGGCGGTGGCTCGGCTCTACTCGCCCTGCCCGCCGAGGGCATCACCCTGGCGGACAAGCAAGCCATCAACAAAGCCCTGCTTAAATCCGGCGCCACCATTGGCGAGATGAATTGCGTGCGCAAGCACCTCTCGGCGATCAAGGGCGGTCGGTTGGCCAAGGCTGCGTGGCCGGCCACGGTGTACACCTACGCGATCTCCGATGTACCGGGCGACCAGGCCACGGTGATTGCCTCGGGCCCGACCGTCGGTGACCCGAGCACCTCACAACAGGCCCTGGCGATCCTCAAGCGTTACCACATCGACGCCCCCGCTTCGGTGCGCAGTTGGTTGCAGAACCCGGCCTCGGAAACCGTCAAGCCCGGCGACCCGGTGCTTGCCCGCAGCCACTTCCAATTGATCGCCCGCCCGCAGCAATCCCTGGAAGCGGTAGCAGTAAAAGTGCGCCAGGCCGGTTTCAGCCCGCTGATCCTCGGTGATCTGGAAGGCGAAGCCCGCGATGTGGCCAAGGTACACGCCGGCATCGCCCGCCAGATCGTGCAGCACGGCCAGCCACTGGCGGCGCCGTGCGTGATCCTTTCGGGGGGCGAAACCACCGTCACCGTACGCGGCGACGGCCGTGGCGGACGCAACGCGGAATTCCTCTTGAGCCTCACCGACAGCCTCAAGGGCCTGCCCGGCGTGTACGCCCTGGCCGGCGATACCGATGGCATCGACGGTTCAGAAGACAACGCCGGCGCGATCATGACCCCCTGCAGCTACCGCCGTGCCGAAGCCCTGGGCCTGTCGGCCAGTGATGAGCTGGACAACAACAACGGCTACGGCTATTTCGCCGCCCTGGGCGACTTGATCGTCACCGAGCCGACGCGCACCAACGTCAACGACTTGCGCGCCATCCTGATCCTTGAGACTGCCAACCATGACGCCTGACAAGAAGGTCAAAATCCTCGCCACTCTGGGCCCGGCCACCGACGGTATCGATGACATCCGCGAGCTGGTGGAGGCCGGGGTAAATATCTTCCGCCTCAACTTCAGCCACGGTGACCACGCCGACCATGCCCAGCGCTACCAGTGGATTCGCCAGGTCGAGCGCCAGCTCAACTACCCGCTCGGTATCCTCATGGACCTGCAAGGGCCGAAGCTGCGGGTGGGACGCTTTGCCGAAGGCAAGGTGCAGCTCGTACGCGGCCAGGCCCTGCGCCTGGACCTGGATGAAACTTTGGGGGACCAACGCCGGGTCAACCTGCCCCACCCGGAAATCATCGCGGCCCTGGAGCCGGGCATGGACCTGCTGCTCGACGACGGCAAGCTGCGCCTGCGCGTGATCACCAAGCATGCCGACGCCATCGACACCACCGTGCTCAATGGCGGCGAACTGTCTGACCGTAAAGGTGTGAACGTCCCACAAGCGCTGTTGGAACTGAGCCCACTCACCGCCAAGGACCGCCGCGACCTGAGCTTCGGCCTGGAGCTGGGTGTGGACTGGGTGGCGCTGTCGTTTGTGCAGCGCCCGGAAGACATCCGCGAAGCCCGCGAGCTGATTGGTGATAAGGCGTTTTTGATGGCCAAGATCGAAAAGCCGTCAGCGGTGCAACGGCTGCGCGAAATCGCCGAACTGAGCGACGCGATCATGGTGGCCCGGGGTGATTTGGGCGTGGAAGTGCCGGCCGAGAGCGTGCCGCAGATCCAGAAAGACATCATCAGCACCTGCCGCCAACTGGGTAAGCCGGTGGTGGTGGCCACGCAGATGCTCGAATCCATGCGCTTCTCGCCAGCACCCACCCGCGCCGAAGTCACCGATGTCGCCAATGCGGTGGCTGAAGGTGCGGACGCGGTGATGCTGTCGGCGGAAACCGCCTCGGGCGAGTACCCGCTGGAAGCGGTGCAGATGATGAGCAAGATCATCCGCCAGGTGGAAAACGGCCCAGACTACCAGGCACAGTTGGATGTCAGCCGGCCCAAGGCAGATGCCACGGTGTCGGACGCCATCAGCTGCGCGATCCGCCGCATCAGCAGCATCCTGCCGGTAGCGGTGCTGGTGAACTACAGCGAGTCCGGCAGTTCCAGCTTGCGTGCGGCGCGGGAACGGCCCGTGGCGCCGATTCTCAACCTCACGCCCAACCTGTCCACGGCGCGACGCCTGAGCGTGGCGTGGGGCGTGCACTCGGTAGTCAATGATCGGCTGCGCCAGGTGGATGAGGTGTGTTCCACCGCGCTGGAAATTGCCCAGGCCCAGGGCATGGCGCAGCGTGGCGATACCTTGGTGATTACCGCAGGGGTGCCGTTCGGGCAGCCGGGGTCCACCAATTCGCTGCGTATAGAGACGCTGATTTAGCGCCTGTCAGGGCCTCATCGCGGGCAAGCCCGGCTCCCACATTTGATCGAGTTTGCATGTCGAACATCAATCAAATGTGGGAGCTGGCTTGCCTGCGAGGAGGGCAACTCGGTCTTATTGACTCAACCCAAATGCACAACCCAACCTGCCCCGACTGGGCCGAAGCCCTGCTCAACGGCTTCAGCCAAATCTTCCTGCAGCGCCACCCGCTGTGCGGCCTGCTGTGCCTGCTGGCGATCCTGATCGGCGCCCCGGCGTTGCTCGGCGGTGCCTTGCTGGGAGGTGTCGCGGGGTTGCTCACGGCCCAGCGCCGGGGGTATCCCAAGGCCGAGCGCCAGGCCGGGCTGTATAGCTACAACGGCGTATTGCTGGGCCTGTTGATCAGCCAGCACTTTGCCTGGTCGGCGCTGGTGCCGCCGCTGATCCTGGCGTGCGGCGGCTTGAGTGCCATCCTCACCCGGCACTGGTTGAAATACGCGACCCAACCCCTGGATTTGCCAGCGTACACCGCGCCCTTTGTTGGGCTGGGCTGGTTGCTGCTCGGCCAGGTCCCGCAGAACACCCTTGCGCTGAGCGAGCCCGACACTGTCGCTATACTGGCCGCGCCCTTCACCGGCCTTGGGCAAATCATGCTGCTGGACCAGCCCCTGGCGGGTGTGCTGATCGCCTTGGGCTTGCTGCTGGCCGACCGTCGCGCCGTCGCGTGGGCCTTGGGCGGCGCCACTCTCGGCATGCTGGCCGGCCTGTGGTTGAACGACGCCACTGGCGCTCTGCTCGGCCTGCACAGCTATAACCCCGCGCTGGCCGCCCTGGCCCTGTGCTCGTCGCGTCGCCAGCCTTGGTTGCCACTGCTGGGTATCGGCCTGGCCATCCTGCTCACCCCAGGCTTTGGCGCCCTGCACCTGCCCGCGCTGACCGCGCCGTTTATCCTCGCGTGCTGGCTGGTGCGCGCCGGTCAGCGAATGCTGCACAAGCCTCACATGGACAGCCCGTACGAATCGCCCTAGGCTTGCTCGATATTCGTTTCAGGCAGGGTTTATGGACAGCAACAACGACTGGCGCCAGCGCCTCTACATCATGGTGTTCCAAAGCGACACCGTCGCCGGGCGGCGCTTTGACGGCATCCTGCTGCTGATCATCCTCGCCAGCCTGGTGATCGTGATGCTCGACAGCATCGACACAATTCACCAGAACTACGCCGACGTGCTGGCCTATATCGAGTGGGGTTTCACGCTGATCTTCGCCATCGAGTACGGCCTGCGCCTGTATTGCTCGCCCAAGCCGCTGCGCTATGCCTTCAGCTTTTATGGCTTGGTGGACCTGCTCGCCATCGTCCCCGGCATCCTCGCGCTGTACTACAGCGACGCCCAGTATCTGCTGATCATCCGCATCATCCGCATGCTGCGCATCTTCCGCGTGCTCAAGCTCAGCCCGTATCTCAAGCAGGCCAACTACCTGATGGCGGCGCTGCGCGGCAGCAAGCAGAAGATCGTGGTGTTCCTGGTCAGCGTGTGCACCCTGGTGACGGTGTTCGGCACGTTGATGTACGTGATCGAAGGCCCGGAACATGGCTTTACCAGTATCCCCAAGGGCATCTACTGGGCGATCGTCACCCTGACCACCGTGGGCTTCGGCGATATCGTGCCCAAGACGCCCCTGGGCCAGGTTATTTCATCGCTGGTGATGATCACCGGTTACTCGATCATCGCCGTGCCGACGGGTATTTTTACCGCTGAACTGGCCAGTGCCATGCGCGGCGAACAGCTGCATACCGACTGCCCAGTGTGCAAGAAGGACAGCCATGAACCCAACGCCGCGTTTTGTGCGCGCTGTGGCAGCAATCTGTTTCGCAAACTGGAATAAGCAAAGTTCTTTTTAATCTTTAAAGCTCTATGAAGGCCCGGCTATAGTCGCTGGCAAATTGCCTCCCTCTTCTCGAACAACAAGGAATGAGCAGTGAAAAAAATCCTCAGCGCCTCCCTACTGGCCGCCGGCCTGGCCCTGGCGGGCTCCGCCCAGGCAGCGACCACCCTGCTCAACGTCTCCTACGACGTGATGCGCGATTTCTACAAGGACTACAACGCCGCCTTCCAGAAGCATTGGGCAGCCGAGCACCCGGACGACAAGCTGACGTTGCAGATGTCCTTCGGCGGCTCCAGCAAACAGGCGCGCTCAGTGATCGACGGCCTGCCCGCCGACGTGATCACCATGAACATGGCTACCGATATCAATGCCCTGGTCGACAACGGCAAGCTGGTGCCGGACAACTGGGTGACACGCCTGCCGAATAACAGTGCGCCATTCACCTCAGCCACAGTCTTTATCGTGCGCAAAGGCAACCCCAAGGCGTTGAAAGACTGGCCCGACCTGCTCAAGGATGGCGTGCAAGTGATCGTGCCCAACCCGAAGACCTCGGGCAACGGCCGCTACACCTACCTGTCGGCCTGGGGCTACGTGTTGAAGAACGGCGGCGATGAAGACAAGGCCAAGACCTTCGTTGGAAAGTTGTTCAAGCAAGCGCCCGTGCTGGACACCGGTGGCCGCGCCGCCACCACCACCTTCATGACCAACCAGATTGGCGACGTGCTGGTGACCTTTGAAAACGAAGCGGAAATGATCGCCCGTGAGTTTGGCCGTGATCAGTTCGAAGTGGTCTACCCAAGCGTCTCCGCCGAAGCCGAACCGCCGGTGTCGGTGGTGGATAAAGTGGTCGAGAAAAAAGGCACTCGTGCGGTGGCTGAGGACTACCTCAAGTATCTGTGGTCGCCCGAAGGCCAGGAAATTGCGGCCAACAATTACCTGCGCCCACGGGACCCTAAGGTGCTGGCCAAGTACACCGACCGGTTCCCCAAGGTGGACTTCCTGTCGGTGGAGAAGACCTTCGGCGACTGGCGCACAGTGCAAAAGACCCATTTCAATGATGGCGGGGTGTTTGACCAGATCTACTCTGGCCAATAATCCATCTGACTGAATCAACTCGGTCAAACCTGTGGGAGCTGGCTTGCCTGCGAAAGCGATCTATCAGTCATATTTCTGGTGACTGGTGCACCGCCATCGCAGGCAAGCCAGCTCCCACTTTTTTGCGTAGGGCAGATGTGTCTGAATGTATCATCAGCCCGCATAAGTGATATCACCACAAGCAGCCTACTCACTTGCGAGCCTTGTCTTTACTCTCTCACGCCATCGTCCTTCGCCTTTATGAGTACACCATGAACGCAACCTCTCACGCTGCAGGCACCATGACCCGGGGCATGGTCATGCTGTTCGCGTTTTGCTGCGGCGCCATTGTCGCCAACATCTACTACGCGCAACCGATCATCGAGCTGATTGCCCCGGACATTGGCCTGACGCCGGCAATGGCCAGCCTGATCGTGTCCCTCACGCAAATCGGCTATGCCCTGGGCCTGTTTTTCCTGGTGCCTCTGGGCGACCTGCTGGAAAACCGCAAGCTGATGATCGCCACCACCGTCGTGGCGATCGCCAGCCTGCTGGGTGCGGCGTTTATCGAACAGCCGAACCTGTTCCTGCTGGTGTCGCTGCTGATCGGTTTCAGTTCCGTCTCGGTGCAGATCCTGATTCCGCTGGCCGCACACCTGGCGCCGGCCGAGTCCCGTGGGCGGGTGGTCGGCAGCATCATGGGCGGCCTGCTGCTGGGCATCCTGCTGGCACGGCCGGTGTCGAGCGTGGTGGCCGACCACTTCGGCTGGCGTGCGATGTTCATGGCGGCCGCCGCACTGATGGCGTTCATCAGCGTGGTGCTGATGCTGACAATCCCCAAGCGCCAGCCCGATCACAGTGCCAGCTACGGCCAGTTGCTGCGCTCCCTGGGCACCCTGTTGCGTGAACAACCGCTGTTGCGCCAGCGGGCGTTCTACCAGGGTTGCATGTTCGCCGCCTTCAGCCTGTTCTGGACTGCCGTACCACTGGAACTGGCGCGTAACCACGGCCTGAGCCAAAGCGAGATCGCACTGTTTGCCCTGGTCGGTGCACTTGGCGCCATCGCCGCGCCCATGGCCGGTCGCCTGGCCGACGCCGGCCATACCCACCGCGCCTCGTTGCTGGCGATGCTGTTTGGCGCGCTGAGTTTCCTGCCGGCGTTGGTACACCCGCTTTACAGCGTGATCGGCCTGGCAGTCACCGGTGTGGTTCTGGACTTCTGCGTGCAGATGAATATGGTCCTCGGCCAGCGCGCCATCTACGCCCTCGATGCCAACAGCCGCAGCCGCCTGAACGCGCTGTACATGACCAGCATTTTTATCGGCGGTGCGTTCGGTTCAGCGATTGCCAGCAGCGTGTATGAACATGGCGGCTGGTTGGCCGTCATGCTGGTGGGCAGTGCATTTGCGCTGGTTGCGTTGTTGCGTTTCATGAGCGTTGCACGTAAAGCCGCGTTGGCCACCGTCCAAGCGTCCTGACGAGCCCGTGCGCCACTTCAAAACGCACAAAAGGGCGGGACTTAATCAACACGTGAGTAAGTCCCGCCCCCGCCTTGCTTCCAGCAGTGGCGCCCGTCAAAGGCGCGCGATCAAGGCATTAGAGATAACTGCCCTCTTTGATGTTGAGCCCGATGACATCTTCTGGACTGATCATTCGGGTGCTTTTGATCAGGAAGTCGGTCTTGCCATCGCCATCCAGGTCGACCGCCAGCAAGTAACGTCCCGTTTGCGGATTAAACTTGATGATGGTGTCGCCTGCCGCCCCCGTATAGTTCTCGACGAAGTTCAACGCTACCTTGCCGTCGAGCACCATTTGCGACAGGTCGATCTTGTCCTGCCCCGTGTTGAAGTCCAACAACAAGTCGGCATTGGCACGGGTTGAATCGCTAAAGGCGTTGAACTTGAAGGTGTTCCAACCGCCGCCGCCCACCAACGTATCGGCCCCCGCGCCACCGGTGAGCACATTATCCGCACTGTTACCGATGATGCGATCGTTACCATGGCCCCCCACAGCATTTTCGATCACCGTCTTCTCGCCGATCCTGACGTTTTCCTTCAGCCCCCCCACGCTGGAAAACGAACCACCGCGCAAGTTGATGATTTGATCCTGCTTGAAGCCAGAGAAATCAAAGGTATCGTTCCCACGCTCATCCCATACGTTGAAGTCTGGCTTATCGGCCGCGGACGTCAGGGTCGTTTCCGCCTTGCCAGTATTCGAGTTGAATCCATAGGTGGTGTCATCGGTTCTGGTGTCACGGGGTTGCTTGGGTTTATCAACGACTGGCAGGGTGTCGACGTTGAGCTTGGGCTTATCAACGACTGGCAGGGTGTCGACGTTGGGCTTGGGCTTATCAAC